>NZ_JRND01000013.1:0-42720 GCF_000758945.1 Lancefieldella parvula DNF00906 | reverse complement strand
TCAAAAATTACGTATGCACGGAAATGAATTTAATTACATGAATATTCAAGGAAATAAATCAAAAGTTGATCATGACAAGTAAAGAAGAAAATCGCTAATAAGATGTCTGTGAAAACAGAGATAACCGTGGAAAAAATCGCTGACTCGTCTAAAAAACCATCAGCACCCATGAAGAAACAAGAGGCGGGATAAATATTCAGAATTATGCCTTGAACAGGGGATAATTTAAAATAGGAAATTTTATGGAGCGGCGGACGGGACTCGAACCCGCAACAGTCAGCTTGGAAGGCTGATGCTCTACCAATTGAACTACCGCCGCAAGGGTAAAGCAAAAAGAAAAAATGGTCGGGGTGACTGGATTCGAACCAGCGACCCACTGCTCCCAAAGCAGTTGCGCTACCAAGCTGCGCTACACCCCGAGCCGAGAGAAAAGTATAGGTGACAAATCGCCCAAGAGCAAGAATAAATTGCAATCTTTTTGAACTAATTTTTGTCTCTCAGATTTTTCTATTTTGTTATGTAATCGAAACATTGGATGACTATGCTATTCGTAACCACTTCGAAAGGGGTTTCATGAGTTATTCATCTAAGGTAATCGCACAGCTTGAAGAGCGTTACGCAGATCAGCCTGAGTTTATCCAGGCAGCAAAAGAAGTTCTTACCACCATCCAACCTGCACTTGATGCTCATCCAGAGTTCGAGAAAGCTGCCTTGCTTGAACGTCTTGTTGAGCCAGAGCGCATTGTTATGTTCCGCGTCCCTTGGATTGACGACGCCGGCAACGTTCAGGTTAATCGCGGATACCGTATCGAGTTTAACTCCGCAATTGGACCTTACAAGGGCGGCCTTCGTCTCCACCCAACAGTTAACCTTTCTATCCTGAAGTTCCTCGGCTTTGAGCAAATCTTCAAGAACTCTCTGACCACGCTTCCAATGGGCGGCGGCAAAGGCGGCTCTGACTTCGATCCAAAGGGCAAGTCTGACCGCGAGATTATGGCGTTTTGCCAGTCCTTTATGACTGAGCTTGCTCGCCACATTGGTCCAAACACCGACGTGCCAGCTGGTGACATTGGCACTGGCGCGCGCGAGATTGGCTACATGTTTGGCCAGTACAAGCGCCTTCGCAATGAGTGGACCGGCGTCCTGACCGGCAAAGGCCTCTCCTTCGGCGGCTCCCTTGCTCGCACCGAGGCAACCGGCTACGGCGCGGTTTACTTCCTCACCCACATGCTTGCCGAGAAGAACGATGCGCTCGCAGGTAAAACTGTCTGCATCTCTGGCTCCGGAAACGTTGCTACCTACGCTGCCCAGAAGGCACAGCAGCTGGGAGCAACCGTGGTGACCGTATCTGACTCCTCAGGTTATGTTTACGACCCTGAGGGTATTGACGTTGAGCTGCTGAAAGACGTCAAGGAGGTTCGTCGCGCCCGCATCAAGGAGTACGCCGACGCACGTCCTTCCGCCACTTTCTTCCCAGGCGAGCGTCCTTGGAGTCAGAAGTGTGATATTGCTATGCCATGCGCAACTCAGAACGAGCTCGAGCTTGCTGACGTGCAGAAACTTGTTGCTAACGGCACCAAGTACGTCGTTGAGGGCGCTAACATGCCAACCACCCTCGAGGCAACCAATTATCTCATCGAGAACGGCGTCTTTTTCGCACCTGGTAAGGCTGCAAACGCAGGTGGCGTAGCTGTTTCCGGTCTTGAGATGTCCCAGAACGCCGAGCACCTTTCCTGGACGTTTGAGGAGGTAGACTCCAAGTTGCAGGGAATCATGGAGAGCATCTACACCGCTGCTTCAGAGGCCGCAGCAACGTATGGCCACCCCGGCAACCTGGTCTTTGGCGCAAACATCGCCGGCTTCCTCAAGGTTGCAAATGCAATGATGGCGCAGGGTGTCTGCTAGTTCGCATAACACTTGGCGAGAAACCCGGTGTTGCTGCAGTTGATTGTTGTACCTGCTTTGTCGGTTTAGCTCCCTCTTGGTATTCAAAAAAGGACCTTGGTCTCCCAAGGTCCTTTTTTGTGCTGCTCATTGATAGTATTTTGGTCCCGTCTTGCGCTCTTGAAATTACCTACGCTCTTGAAACAAACTCGTTTCCTTCGATGAAAAAGCGCTTTGGAGCATCAATGTTTTTGCTAATGCCTACGCGAGGTGAACGTCCAATTGTTTCTCCTGGTAACAGGGGAGCAAAGCCCAGCACAAGCGGCTCAACTGTCAGGTCATGTTCGTAGAGTTCCTTGTCAATACCAAGCGCAGCGCACACCTTACCTGGTCCATTAGTGAGGTCGCGCAGCTTGAGCGGGTGCTTACGCGCACGTTCCGCTTGCTCTTTACCTACATGTCCTGTATGCGCTTTACCCGCGCGTCCAGCCTCACGGAGCTCGCGCATCACCTCTACACCCTCAAGAGGCTCAACTGCGCGCACCAAGCAACCGCTGCCAAAGCCCTCAGGACCACACACCACATTGCAGCAGTGATGCATACCATACGAAACGTAAACGTACAGATGACCTGCAGGTCCAAACATAGCAGCATTGCGCTCGCTAGGACCGCCAAACGCATGACTTGCTGGATCGTCTTGGTCGTAAGCCTCGGTCTCCACAATTCTTGCAACTAGTTTGTGTTTCTCGCCATTAAGCGTAATTGTCCTTGTCAGGGTGCATCCTAGCAGCAGCGGCGCAGTCACATCTGAGGGATTCTCTAGAAAATCTGGAAACATGCCATCTCCTTTATTGGTTATGCGCTACAATACTACCAACCTTTAAGGACGGTGCGAGACACCGGCAAGGCCCATAGCGTTGAGTGCGCATGTTCGCTGTTGAGCCTCCACAAGGAGTGCTCTTTTTTTATGGCTCGGCATGCTCCTACGCAGATTGGAGAGTATATGAATCCGCTGGCAAGTGCCACCTCGCAGCCTCGCGCGCTGCTTGTTCTCGAAGACGGAACAACCTTCGAGGGGAGGTGCTGTGGTGCTAGCGGAGAGACCTTCGGCGAGATTGTTTTCAACACGTCCATGACGGGTTACCAGGAGATTATCTCCGATCCAAGTTACGCCGGACAGATTGTCACGCTGACCTATCCGCAGGTAGGCAACTACGGCATCGATCCTGCGGTCATGCAGCGAGACACCCTGCACTTGCGTGGCTTTGTCGTGCACGACATGTGCTACGAGCCAAGCAACTGGACATCCAAGCAGAGTCTGCCAGAGTTCCTGCAGGAAAACGACGTCGTTGCCATCGAGGGCATCGATACTCGTGCGCTGACCATGCACCTGCGCGATTTTGGCGCACAGAAGGCGGCCATCTCCACCGAGGACCTGGACCCCGCCCATCTGCTTGCGCGCGTCCAGGCATCGCCCAGCATCTCCGAGCACAACTTTGTCCCCGACGTCTCCGTCGACGCGCCTCACGTGGTTTCCGCTACGTCTAAGAAGCGCTTCAACGTTGTCGCATACGACTGTGGCGAGAAGAACGGCATTCTCCAGGGTCTTGCGGCAAACGGCTGCGAGGTCACGGTTGTACCGTGGAACACACCTGCTGAGGACGCCTTAGCCTACAACCCAGACGGCATCTTCTTCTCCAATGGCCCTGGTGACCCAGAGCAGGTTGACGCTACGCAGGAGGCCGCTCGCGGCGTTCTGGGCAAGGTTCCCGTCTTTGGTATCTGCCTGGGCAACCAGATGCTCTCCATTGTCGCAGGTGCAGATATCGAGAAACTCAAATTTGGCCACCATGGCGGCAACGAACCAGTCATGAATCTTCTGACCGGCAAGGTAGAGATTACTGCTCAGAATCACAACTACGGTCTGGTTTTCCCAAGCCTCGGCAAGCTCATTGCAGAGGAGTCCGGTGGAATCTCCGAGCACTTTGACAACCTCTGCGAGTGGTCCGCAAGGCGTATTGCTCCTGTTGTCCAGACAAAGGAGTTTGGTCGCGTCAGGCTCACACACGTCAACCTTAACGACGGCACTCCAGAGGGCATCCAATTCCTGGATATTCCAGCGTTTTCCGTTCAGTATCACCCTGAGGCAAGCCCAGGACCTCACGATTCATCCTACTTGTTCAAGGCGTTTGCGCGTTTGATGGAGGGACAGTCTGACTATCTTGCCATCGACGTTCGTGAGGGGAGGCGCTTCTAATGCCAAAGCGTACTGATATTAAGAAGATCCTGGTCATCGGCTCTGGCCCAATTGTTATTGGCCAGGCCTGCGAGTTTGACTATTCCGGCACTCAAGCATGCCGTGCCCTTCGTAAAGAGGGCTTTGAGGTTGTTCTGGTTAACTCAAACCCAGCAACCATCATGACAGATCCAGAAACTGCAGATAGAACCTACGTTGAGCCAATCACCGTTGAGTCTGTGACCCGCGTCATTGAGCGCGAGCGTCCTGATGCGCTTCTGCCAAACATGGGCGGCCAGACTGCTCTGAACTGTACTATCAGTCTTGGCGAGGCGGGCGTTCTTGACAAATACAACATCGAGGTTATCGGCTGTAACCTGGAGTCCATCCGCACCGGTGAGGACCGTGAGCTTTTCAGTGAGGCAGTCCAGGACATTGGCCTGGAGGTTGCTCGCGCAGATATCGCTCACTCCATGGAAGATGCCCAACGCATTGTTGCTGACCTGGGATATCCCGTGGTCATTCGCCCAAGCTTCACCCTTGGTGGTGCGGGCGGCGGCATTGCTCATACCCCAGAAGAGCTTGTAGAGATTGTTGAACAGGGCCTCTTGCTTTCCCCAGAGCATGAGGTGCTGGTAGAGGAGTCCATCGAGGGCTGGAAAGAGATTGAGATGGAGGTCATGCGCGATACCGCGGGTAACGGTATTGTTGTCTGCTCCATCGAGAACCTCGATCCAATGGGCGTCCACACGGGAGACTCCATTACCGTTGCTCCAGCTCAGACGCTTACTGATGAAGAGCTCCAGAACCTCCGCGATTACTCCATCGCTATTCTCGAGCGTGTAGGCGTTGCCTGCGGTGGTTCTAACGTTCAGTTTGCGGTCAACCCAACTAACGGCCGCGTCATCGTCATTGAGATGAACCCTCGTGTCAGCCGCTCTTCAGCGTTGGCTTCCAAGGCAACTGGCTTCCCAATTGCAAAGATGGCGGCACTGCTCTCTGTTGGCTATACACTGGATGAAATTACCAATGACATCACCAAGGCAACTCCTGCTGCCTTTGAGCCTTCCATCGACTACTGCGTGGTCAAGGTTCCTCGCTTTGCCTTCGTCAAGTTCAAGGGCACCAGCCGCGTTCTGACCACCCGCATGAAGTCGGTTGGTGAGGCTATGGCTATGGGCAGAACCTTTGAGGAGGCCCTGCAGAAGGCGCTTCGCTCCCTGGAGCAAGATCGCGCTGGTCTGGGCGCAGACGGCCACGATGTCTTTGACGAGAAGAACTTTGATGAGTTGGTCAGTAAGCCAACACCAGAGCGTATTTTCTACGTTGCTGAGGCACTGCGCAGAAATTGGAGCGTTGAGCGCATCCACGATATGACCGGCATTAATCCATGGTACCTGCATCGTATGGCAGGCATCATCAACGCCGAGAAACGCATCAAGGAGCTGGGACTTTCTGGCCTCACCACCGATAACATGCTTGCTGCCAAACAGCTGGGCTTCTCGGATGAGCAGCTCGCACACCTTACTGGTACCAAGACAGACGTTGTCCGTGCTGTGAGGGAAGTGCTGGGTGTTCGCCCACAGGTCAAGACAGTTGATACCTGCGCAGGTGAGTTTGGCGCAACCACTCAGTACCACTACGTCACGTACGAGAAGGGCAATGCCACGGAGTACGTGGAAGCAGAAAAGCCACGCGTCATGATTCTTTCCGCTGGTCCTAACCGTATCGGTCAGGGTATTGAGTTTGACTACTGCTGCGTACATGCTGCCTACGCTCTTCGTGAGCAGGGCTATGAGACGGTCATGGTCAACTGCAACCCCGAGACGGTTTCTACAGACTACGACACTTCTGATCGCCTGTATTTCCAGCCTCTAACCTTTGAAGACGTCATGGATGTCATTGAGGTTGAGAAGCCAGAAGGCGTTATTGTCACCCTTGGTGGCCAGACTCCAATCAAGCTGGCACGCGCTCTCAAGGACGCTGGTGTTCCTATCATGGGTACTCAGCCAGAGGCAATTGACCTGGCAGAGGACCGCGACCGCTTCGCAGCCCTTCTTGACCGCCTCAACATTGCCTGCCCACCTTCGGCAGTTGCTTCTACTATGGACGAGGCTCGCGACGCCGCTCGTCGCATTGGCTACCCACTGATTGTCCGCCCAAGCTACGTTCTTGGTGGTCGTGGTATGGCCATTGTCTACGACGACTCCGACCTGATCACCTACATGGAGTCCGCGACGCACGTCACGCCAGACCGTCCTGTCTACCTGGACGCCTTCCTCGAGGACGCCATTGAGCTGGACGTTGATGCTCTCTGCGACACCGAGGAGTGTTATGTGGGCTCCGTCCTGGAGCACATTGAGGAGTGCGGTATTCACTCTGGCGACTCCGCCTGCTGCTGGCCGCCCTTCTCGCTTTCTGAAAAGATTGTTGATCAGATTAGGGATATCACCAAAAAGCTGGCGCTTGCCTGCGGCATTCGAGGCCTGCTAAACATCCAGTACGCCGTCCGCGACGAGCACGTCTTTGTCATTGAGCTCAATCCTCGCGCTTCTAGAACCGTGCCTTTCTCGTCAAAGGCAACTGGCGTCTCCCTGGCCAAATACGCATCTCGCATCATGGCTGGCGAGAAGATCAGTGAGCTCAGAGCACAAGGTCTGCTTCCAGACGAGAATCGCACCGTCGATTACTACGCGGTCAAAGAGGCGGTTATGCCTTGGTCTAGATTCCCTGGTGCTGACTCAATCCTTGGTCCAGAGATGAAGTCTACCGGCGAGGTCATGGGTATTGCCCGCACCTTCCCAGCAGCGTACGCAAAGACTCGTGAGGCAGTTGAGAACAAGCTTCCTGAGCAGGGCTCCGTCTTCATCAGTGTGTGCGACCGAGATAAGCGCGCCATTGCTCCTGTTGCTATGGCTCTGGAGAACCTTGGCTATGGCATCTACACCACAGGTGGTACCGCAAAGACGCTGCGTGCGGCCGGAATTGACTGCACTACCGTCAATCGCATTTCCGATGGTCATCCAAACGTTGTTGACCTTATGCGCGATAAGACCGTCAGCTTCATCATCAATACACCTCATGGTCACGAGGCTCATAGCGACGGCACCAAGATGCGCGCAGAAGCTGTCAGCCAGGGCATTACCTGCGTCACCGCAATGTCTGCTGCTACCGCTCTTATTCAGGCACTTGCTGCGGCAAGAAAGAGTGAGCCCGAGACCTTTGCACTACAAGATCTTTAAAACGTGCTTGGAGAATGAGCTTTTCAATTGAACAAGACCGGTCTTGAAAAAGGCCGGTCTTTTTTCGTGAGGGAAGTGTTTAGAATACGAAGTTCTCCTAGTGAAGAGCGCAAAAGTTTGTTATTATTGCAAGGCTGCATAAATATGCGGGCGTGGCGGAACTGGCAGACGCGCTAGATTTAGGTTCTAGTGGACTAAGTCCGTGGGGGTTCGATTCCCTCCGCCCGCACCATGCAGAAATTTGGTTAAGAGCTGGTACGCCAGCATTTTTTACGAGACACTGGAGGAACGTTGAACATCACCGTTACCGCAGATAAGCCAGTTGACGAGAAACTCACCGTCAAGGTTACAGTTCCTGCTGCAGAGGTAGACGCTGCAATTAAGCAGGCTTACAAGGACATTGCAAACAAGTATTCCTTCCAGGGTTTCCGCAAGGGCCGCGCACCTCGTCCTGTCATTGACGGCATTGTTGGCCGCGAGGCAGTCCTTGCTCAGGCAACCAACGATCTTCTCGGCGCAGCAGAGCCACAGCTTCTTGAGGAGCTTGACCTTGTTCCTGTTGGCCGTGGTGATTACAACCAGGATGCAGACCTTCCTGTTGAGGGCCAGGATTACTCCTACGAGGTAGTCTTCAACGTTCGTCCTGAGGCTAAGCTTGATTCTTACGATGCTCCTGCAATCAACATGCCACCAAATGAGGCAACTGAGGCTGAGGTTGATCACCAAATCAAGCAGCTTCTGTCTTACCAGGCTAAATTTGAGAACACCAAGGAGAAGCGCGCTGTCAAAGAGGGCGACACCATTGGTGTAGACATCAAGAACATTGAGGGTGCTGCTCACATGGAGGGCGAGGACCGCGTTCTTACCCTTAATGGCACCCAGGCTCCAAAGGAGCTTGAGGAGGCACTCATCGGCATGAAGCCAGGTGAGGAGAAAGAGGTCAAATGGACTCACAGCCACACTCACGGCGATGAGGTTCACTCCCACGATTACGATATCAACGTCAAGGTTGTTGCTCACAAGAAGTCCGTCACTCCAGAGCTGACTGACGAGCTTGCAAAGAACACCTTTGGTTATGACACGGTCGAGAAACTCCGCGAGGCTGTTAAGTCTGAGATTGAGTCTGACAAGAAGAATTCTCTTCCAACTCTTAAAGAGGACCGTGTTGTAGAGGCTCTGGGCAAGCGTCTTCAGCTTGAGGAGGTTCCAGAGGAGTACAAGAATGAGGTCTTCAACGAGATTGCTCAGGAGTTCTTGAATGGTCTTCAGCAGCAGGGTATGAGCCTTGATATGTTCCTGGCTGCACGTGGCATTAAGACCGATGACTTCATCTCTGATCTTCGTGTTCAGGCTGAGGAGCGCGCACGTCAGTCCCTGGCTCTTGACGCATTGGCAGCTGAGCTCAAGCTTGAGGCAACTGAGGAGGACATCCGCGCAGAGTTTGAGCGCGCTGGTGTTCCAAACGTTGAGGCTGCAATTGAGGAGTGGCGCAAGGCTGGCCGTCTTCCTGCAATCCGTGAGTCCATCCGTCGTTCCAAGGCTCTTGATTGGCTGCGCGATAACGCAACCGTCACCGTTGTCGACGAGATTGCTGAGGCTGCTAAGGAAGAGCAGAAGGCAGAGAAGAAGCCTGCTAAGAAGGCTCCTGCTAAGAAGAAGGCAGCTAAGAAGGACGAGGACGCAGAGAAGGACGCTGAGTAGTCCGCAGCTGGTTGGGTTTCTCGCCAGAAAGACTGCGCCAAAAGTTGCAGTTACTTTGAATTTTTCATACCCCGGGTTAGAGACACGCTTCCCGGGGTATGTTTCTAAGGAAAGACCTTTGAAGGAGGATTATGCATTATCCAACAAACATTCCAACTATTCCGTATGTTATTGAGCAGACTCCTCGTGGTGAGCGTAGCTATGACATCTACTCTAGACTGCTCAACGATCGTATTGTTTTCTTGGGTGAGCCGGTAACGCGCGATTCTGCAAATCTTGTTATTGCGCAGCTTTTGCACCTTGAGAGCCAGGACCCAGACAAGGATATTTCTCTCTACATTGACTCTCCTGGTGGAGACGTTTATGCAGGTCTGGGCATTCTTGATACCATGAACTTCATTAAGCCTGACGTGTCTACCATCTGCGTTGGTATGGCAGCTTCTATGGGCGCTGTTCTTCTTGCAGCTGGTGCAAAGGGTAAGCGTCTTGCGCTTCCTAACTCTATGGTTATGATTCACCAGCCATCAAGTGGCGTTCAGGGTCAGCAGACCGATATCCAGATTGTTGCAGATGAGACAAAGTGGATTCGCCAGCGCATCAACGAGTTGCTTTCGGATTATACTGGACAGCCTATCGAGAAGGTCAATGCAGATACCGAGCGCGATAATTATCTTCGTGCACAGGAGGCCTGTGATTACGGTCTGGTAGACCGCGTTATTTCTTCTCGTAACGACCAATAATTGTTCTTGTATCGAGGGTTTAAGTTATGGCTAAAGACCAGGACTTCTCGCCTTTTGGCGGATTAGATGAGATGCACTGTTCTTTCTGCGGAAAGAGTAGGTCGCAGGTAAATAAGCTTATTCAGGGCCCAGGTGGCGTCTGCATTTGCGATGAGTGTGTCTCTACCTGCTCAGATATGATTGATGAGTCCCTTGGCTTTGATGAAGAGTCAGAGATTGAGACTCACTCTGATGAACCTGTCATCAAAGACTTGCCAACTCCGCATGAGATTTACGATGAGCTGTCTCAGTACGTAATGGGTCAGGAAGACGCTAAGCGTGCTATGTCGGTTGCGGTGTATAACCACTATCGTCGTATTCTTTCAGGCAACGATGATCCTCAGGAGGGTCAGGAAGACGTTGAGATTGCAAAGTCCAACATCTTACTGTTAGGTCCGACTGGTACTGGTAAAACGCTGCTTGCTCAGACGCTTGCTCGTTTTCTTGAAGTGCCGTTTGCTATTGCTGACGCAACAACCCTTACTGAGGCTGGTTACGTTGGTGAAGATGTCGAGAATATCCTGCTTAAGCTCATCACTGCCGCCGATGGCGATGTTGAGCGTGCTCAGGTAGGTATTGTCTACATCGATGAGATTGATAAGATTGCTCGCAAAGCTGAGAACCTCTCTATTACTCGTGATGTTTCTGGTGAAGGCGTTCAGCAGGCACTCCTGAAGATTCTTGAGGGTACCGTTGCAAGTGTTCCTCCAACAGGTGGTCGTAAGCACCCTCAACAGGAGCTTATTCACATTGATACCACCAATATCTTGTTCATTTGTGGTGGCGCTTTTGTTGGACTGGACAAGATTGTTGCTGACCGTATTGGTAAAAAGGGAATTGGCTTTAACTCTGACGTTGCTAAGAATGTCAAAGAAGGTGAGTCTGAGCTTATTGCAAAGGTAATGCCTCAGGACTTGCACAAATTTGGTATGATTCCAGAGCTTTTAGGACGTATTCCAGTTATTACTTCTACCCGTGAGCTTGGTGAGGAAGATCTGATGAGCATTCTCACAGATCCAAAGAATGCTCTTACCAAGCAGTACAAGCGCATGTTTGAGCTTGAGGGAGTAGACCTTGAGTTTACTGAGGATTCACTTAGAGAGATTGCTAAGAAGGCTTTAGCTCGCGGCACCGGTGCTCGTGGTCTTCGTGCAATCTGTGAGTCTACGTTGCAAGAGACCATGTTTGATCTGCCATCAGATTTGGATATCACAAAGGTTGTGGTTACTCCAGAAAGCGTTGGCGGAGATAATGCTCCAGAAATCATTAAGGGCAAAAAGAAATAACTCGCATAGCAATAAAAAAGGAGGTCGAAAGACCTCCTTTTGCGTTATAGGTTGCCGCCACCAAGTTTGTTGTATGACGTAATAAGTTGGGTACGGGTTTTGGTGCCTGGTGGGAAGACGGTATCAAACAAAGGCATCAAGCCGCGGAAAAGAACACCACTTTGCACGCGGTGAGAAAGACCTCTTACCGTACGTCTTGACTCTTCAAGCTGTGAACGAAGCTCCTCAAGATAAGGGGAGCGACGAGCATAAAACCAGAAAAGACCTGCAAGATCTGAGTTTGGATAGAGCCAAGGCCTGTTGTCTGGTCCTGCAAAATGCGCAATACAGATATTCTTACGAGCCTCTTCGTATTCTTCTCGCACATCTTTTGGCGCCTGAGCAACAATGTGATCACGGCGGAGGAATTGCCAGTCTACCAGGTAATTCCACTTCATATTAATACGAAGATAATGGCCGTTTACAAACCTGTTAAGAACGTCTTGGTCAAGCCATCGCCATGCACGCATGGTTGAGACCTTCAGAAACTCTTCAGGAGAAATCTGCTTTCTAATCTCTTCAAGGTTCATCAAAATGACGCCTGCCTGGAAGTAATCGTGAGGATCATCCATGCCCAGCTCATTTTTGAGGTAGGGGCCCACTGTGGCGTCATAGCCATCAATCTGACCAATAGTATCAGCGTCGCGCGTAGCGCCTACCAAGTATCCTGTGACGTCGAAATCATAGAGCTCTGCAATATCGGTATTAACTACCAGGTCAGAGTCAAGATAAATGGCTTTATTGACGTTAGGAAGAAGTGAGGGAGCAAGCAGCCTGTAGTAAGTTTCTGGTCTAAAGTGACCATGATGAGGAAGCTCAATATCACCAAGAGCTGCGTCAACATCTAAGAAGCCAACATGGACGTTATCAACAAGCTGAGCCTGACGAGTAAGCGTAATCATGCTGGTAGGAGTGAGGTCACGAGTCAAAACAATGATATCGTAACGACGTTCTGGATTGACATTCTCAATGATGGATTGAATTGCTACAGATAAATACGGCACAAAGTTATCGCTGCAGGCAAAAACAAGCACAACGTCATTAAGAGCAAGTCCCAGCTCATCGGATGAGCTTGCAAGCATTGCTCCAGAAAGTTGCGCCCTGCCTGTTCCAACAAGGCGTTGTGTGGGTATTTTACGTAATCTTCTCATACGTAAGACTTTAACACTTAGACGCCAAAAACGCCTGCTGCGTTTGCCATTACTTCAGTTTGCACAGAGTATCCACGGGCCTCGCTAAGACCGCTAAGCGCGCGTTTCAGGCTATCCACAATGTCCGCAGCGTCAATATCTGTGTGATTACTGGAGGGAAGGTCAGTCTCGGTAAGAAGCTTATCTTGTGGATACACCTTAGCGTATTCACGGCCACGCTTGGTCTTAAGGCTCATCTCGCCAACAGAGAACCAACAGCCAAGCTTAATAGCCCTTTGGAGCTCTTCTGAGCTACCGCTAAACCAATGGATGATAGGAACACACTCTTGAGCGGCTCCTGTCTGTTCAAGAATGTCTAGCACCGCATTAACGCTTCTAACGGTGTGCATCGAGAGCACTCGTGGCTGGTCGTTGCGTGAAAGCTCTGCTGCACGTGCGCAAATCTTTGTAAAGGCCTTAACCTGCAAATCTTGCAACCCATCAACACAATAGCGAGAAGAAAAATCTAGTCCAATCTCGCCAATGTAAGGCGTCTGCTCCATTAGTTCTATCAGGAGCTCTATATCTTTTTGAGTAACGCGACCGTCAGAGATGTACCAGGGATGTGCTCCTAGTCCCACGCGGATGTTGGCTTGCGTAAGCTGAGGAGCAAGTTCTAGGTAGTCCTGAGGAGTAACACCACAGGCAAAGAAACCTAATCCGGCGTCATGGGAACTTCTCGCTACATTGAGTGGAGTGTCCATAAGGTTGGCATGGACGTGCGCATCAAAGTATGTGAGGTTACTCATGATCAAGCCCTGAAAGATGCAGAATGACGTCTGAGGCAATCATCTGACCCATAATAGGAGGGTAGTAGGACATAGTTCCTAGCTTGGCAGATTTGCCCGTTGCGCCCTCTGGTGCAAAAACTGGTCGCGCTGGCTCAGGGGAGTAGAGAACACGGAAGTCGGCAAGTCCACGCTTTTTGGACTCTTTTCTCATTACTCTTGCAAGAGCATCGGTATGTGTTTTTGAAAGCGTAGTAATCTCCAGAAGTTCTGGGTGGATTTTATTGCCGCCGCCCATGCTGGAGATGAGGTAGATATCGTTCTTCTGACACCATGCCACAACCGCTAATTTAGCAGAAATGGTATCGATAGCATCAACTACAACATCTGGTTTTGGAAGAGCAGAGAGCTGCTCGTCAACGTTGTCTTTAAGCAAAAACGCGTCAAGTGTGACCACGTGAGCGTCTGGATTAATGTCCAGAATCATCTCTTTGGTAACGTCAACTTTTCTTTTTCCAATGGTGCTCACATAGGCAATAGCCTGTCTATTAAGGTTGGATGCTTCTACTGCATCAGCATCCACTAAAACAAAGGAACCTACACCGCCTCTGGCCAGCGCCTGAACACAGTTTGAACCAACGCCACCAAGCCCTAAGACCATAACGCAGGAATTTTGAATTTGTCCAAGGCGGTCTTTTCCTAGAACAAGTTCGAGTCGAGCAGTGGCTTCAGGAATTGTGGCAGACATAGAGCTCCTCATAAAAAGTATCTGCAGATAGTATAGCTTGTTACTTCACCTACGCTTCAAAAAGTGTAGACCGATAGTAATTTTAACTAATGGTAAGAAAGCACCCCATAAGTTGTCTTTTATTAGTAGAATAAATGAAGCAAATTTTGACGATGTTGTCAGCATATGAAAGGCAAGATTACTGTGGAAGAAATGCCCAAGAATTATGATCCTCAGGCAGCTGAACCTGAGCTCATTGAAAAGTGGATGAAGGCAGATTGCTATGGTCGTAGCAAAGGAACTGAAGACCGTACAGTAGTTATCCCTCCACCAAACGTTACCGGCATCCTTCACATGGGACATGCCATGGATGACACCATCCAGGACACCTACATTCGTTATTCTCGCATGCGTGGTTATTCAACTCGTTGGATTCTAGGAACTGACCACGCAGGCATTGCAACTCAGACTAAGGTTGATAAGAAGCTTAAGTCAGAGGGTATTTCTCGTCTTGAAATTGGTCGCGAGAAATTCCTGGATGCTTGCTGGGATTGGACGCGCGAGTACGGCGGAACCATTGTTTCTCAGATTAAGCGCATGGGCTGCTCTATTGATTTTAATGACGAGAAGTTCACCATGTCTCCTGAGTACACTCAGGCAGTACGTAAGGTCTTTGTTGACTGGTATCATGACCAGCTCATTTATCGCGGTAAGCGCATTGTAAACTGGTGTCCTCATTGTGAGACTTCTATCTCAGACGACGAGGCAGAGTACGCTGACGAGAAGGGCCATCTTTGGTACCTGCGTTACCCGCTCAAAGAGCCTGTTAATGGCGTTGAGTACATTACCGTAGCAACTACTCGTCCAGAGACTATGCTGGGTGATACCGGCGTAGCTGTCTCTCCTCAAGATCCAGAAAAGGCCGTTCTTGTTGGAAAGACCGTTATTCTGCCCATTGTTAATCGAGAGATTCCAATTTTCTCTGACTGGCATGTTGACGCAGGCTTTGGTACCGGTTTTGTTAAGGTAACTCCAGCTCATGACCCTAATGACTTTGCTATGGGTCAGGCTCACAATCTTGAGCAGATCAACATCTTTGATGAGCATGCTGTTGTTGTTGACGGATATGGTGAGTTCTCTGGTCTTGATAGAGATCAGGCTCGTGAGGCTATTGTTGCTTGGTTTGAAGAGCATGGCCTGCTTGATCACGTTGAAGATCTTGATCACTCCGTTATGCATTGCTACCGCTGCGGCACAACTCTTGAGCCATGGCTCTCTGAGCAATGGTTTGTTGCCGTTGATAAGCTCAAAGAGCCTGCAGCACAGGTAGTCAAAGACGGTCAGGTCACCTTCCACCCAGAGCGTTGGACTCAGACCTACCTCACTTGGATGGAGAATCTCCGTGACTGGAACATCTCCAGGCAGCTTTGGTGGGGACACCGTATTCCTGTGTTCTACTGCGATGATTGTGGCTGGCAGGATGCTCTTATGGAAGACACTGACGTCTGTCCAAAGTGCGGCGGTCATCATGTTCACCAGGATGAGGACGTTTTGGACACCTGGTTCTCTTCTCAGCTGTGGACCTTTGCTACACAGGGCTGGCCAGACCATCCTGAGCAGCTTGAGGGTCACCACCCAACACAGGTTCTGGTAACCGCTCGAGACATCATTGCTCTTTGGGTTGCTCGCATGATTATGAGCTCGCTCTATTTCACCAAAGAGATTCCATTCCACGATGTCTACATCTACGCAACCATTTTGGCTAAGGACGGCAGCCGTATGTCCAAGTCAAAGGGTAACGGCGTAGATCCTATGGATCTGATTGCTAAGTATGGTGCAGACGCAATGCGTTATAACCTGCTTACGCTTATTACCAACAACCAGGACGTCAAGTTTGATGCTGTACTTGATAAGAAGACCCGTGAGCTTATTGAGTCTCCAAGAACCGATCAGGCACGTTCTTTTGTTACTAAGATTTGGAATGCAAGTCGCTTTGTTCAGATGAACCTCGACGGCTACACTGCCGGCATGCCAAAGGCAGAAACACCAGAAGATGCATGGATGTTCTCGCGCCTTGCTAAGGTTGTTGCAGAGACAACTGAGCAGCTTGAGACCTATGGCTTTGGTGAGTATGCCCGCAACATTCAGTCCTTCTTCTGGAATGATGTCTGCGACTGGTACATTGAGCTCTGCAAGGGCAGACTTCTTGATGGAACTCCTGATCAGCGCCTGCAGGTTCAGCGCAACCTTGTCTTTGTCCTGGATGTCAGCATGAGGCTTTTGCATCCAGCTATGCCATTTGTTACCGAGAGCGTTTGGGATGCCCTTCCTGCGTCTGGTCTTTTGAGTCACGACGCAGAGTTCTTGATGATTTCTGAGTGGCCAGACCCAGAGAAGCTTGCAACCTTTGTTGACGAGGCAGCTGAGCATAACTTCTCTCTTGCTAAGACCGTTGTTTCTGCTGTCCGTTCTTCTCGCGCACGTTACAGGCTGTCGCCAAAGACAGACCTTGCTGTTGTGGTTAAAGCTCCAGCGCAAGATGTTGCAGCGCTGAAGGAGCAGGCAGCCTTCATCCAGAATGTTGGTCGCGTAAGCTCATTTGAGGTTGCTGAGGCGCCTCAGAAGCCTGCTGGTTCTGTTTCTGTCACCGATGCTGGCCTTGAAATGTACGTTGTTCTTGGCGAGCTTGTTGACCTTGCTGCTGAGGCTAAACGTCTTCAGAAAGATCTTGAGTCTGCAAAGAAGGAGCTCTCTGGCGTGGAGCGCACCCTTGCTAACCAGGGATTTGTTGCTAAGGCAGCGCCTGAAGTTATCGAGAAAAAACGTGCACGCGCAGAAGAACTTACTACGCTTGTTGCTCAGCTAGAGCAGCAGATTGCCGACTTCTCATAGGTAAAACTTGATGCGGTGTAACAGCCGCATCATGTGTTTAGTACGTGCAAACAGTCCACTTTAGGTTAGGAACAACATGTCTGAGGTTAAATCCGATATCGAGATTGCTCAATCATCCGAGATGCTTCCCATCTTTGAGGTGGCAAAGCGTGCGGGTATTCCAGAGGACCTTCTGGAGCCTTATGGTCGCTATAAGGCAAAGCTTGATGCACGTGCTCTGGCAGATAAGCCTCTTCGCGGCAAACTTGTGCTGGTAACCGCCATTAACCCAACGCCGGCAGGCGAGGGAAAGACTACTACCTCGGTTGGTCTGGCAGATGCCTTGTCCAGCTTGGGACAGTCTGCCATGTTGGCCCTGAGAGAGCCTTCTTTGGGTCCTGTCTTTGGCGTCAAGGGTGGCGCTGCGGGCGGTGGATATGCCCAGGTAGTTCCTATGGAGGACATTAACCTTCACTTTACCGGTGACTTCCACGCTATTGGCGCTGCAAACAACCTTTGCGCTGCCATGCTGGATAACCATATTAAGCAGGGCAACAGTCTCAACATTGATCCACGTCATGTTGTGTGGAAGCGCTGTGTAGATATGAACGATCGCCAACTCAGAAACGTTGTTGACGGCCTTGGTGGCATTGCTGACGGAATGCCAAGACAAGACGGCTTTGATATTACCGTTGCTTCCGAGGTTATGGCTGTATTCTGCCTTGCTTCCGGCATCAAAGATCTTAAAGAGCGCCTGGGCAGAATGGTTATTGCCTACACCTATGACCGCAAGCCTGTTACCGTCAGCGATATCCACGCAGAGGGCGCTATGACAGCGCTGCTCAAAGATGCTATTCAGCCTAATCTGGTCCAGACACTTGAGCACACACCTGCTCTTGTCCACGGTGGTCCTTTTGCCAACATTGCTCACGGTTGCAATACGGTTGAGGCAACAAAGACTGCTCTTCGTCTTGCTGATTACGTTGTTACCGAGGCTGGTTTTGGTGCAGATCTTGGTGCCGAGAAGTTCTTGGACATCAAATGCAGAGCTACTGGCCTTGCTCCATCGGCTGTTGTTTTGGTGGCAACCGTTCGTGCTCTTAAGTACAACGGAGGCGTTGCCAAAGCAGATCTTAACCAGCAAAACGTTGAGGCGCTTAAAGAGGGCATTCCTAACCTGCTTCGTCATGTTGACAACATTCAGACCGTCTACGGTCTTCCTGTAGTTGTTGCTATCAATGCATTCCCAACCGATACCGCAGAAGAACTTGCTCTGGTAGAGGAGGAGTGCAAGAAGCGTGGCGTAAATGTAGTGCTGTCTGAGGTTTGGGCAAAAGGTGGAAAGGGTGGTCAAGCTTTGGCAGAAGAGGTCATGCGCCTCTGTCAGACTGAGTCTAAACTCACCTTTGCATACGATGTCAAAGAGTCTTTGAAGCAGAAGATTACTGACATTGCTACCAAGATTTACCACGCTGATGGCGTTGAATTTGCTCCAAGTGCCGCCAAGCAGCTTCAGCAGCTTGAAGAGCTTGGCTTTGGTGAGCTTCCTATTTGTATGGCAAAAACTCAGTACTCATTTACTGATGATCAGACTAAATTGGGTGCTCCAGAAAACTTTAAGATTACCGTGCGAGAAGTTCGTGTTTCTGCAGGTGCTGGCTTTGTGGTCTGCCTTACGGGCTCTATCATGACCATGCCAGGACTTCCAAAGGTTCCTGCTGCAGAGCACATTGATGTTCTTGATGATGGAAGAATTGTGGGTCTTTTCTAATGTCTTATCCCTCTTCACCTGAAGAAGTAGCGTTTACAATCTATAGTGCAGATTCTTATGCGCAACACCTTGCTGCTAAAGAGCCTATTCCTGGCGGCGGTAGCGCTGCCGCTTATGTAGGTGCGCTTGCAGTATCCTTGGCTTCAATGGCTGGTGTCTACGCACAAGGAAAACCTGCCTATGCTCAGCATGAAGACGATCTTGCAAAATACATTGCTCGAGCTAGTGCGCTCCGTCAGGACTTTATGGAGTTGATGGACGAGGACTCTCGTCAGTTCTTGCTGGTTTCAAGCGCGTTTAGCGTGCCCAAAGATGACCCAAAGCGCGTAGAGATTGTTGAGGATGCTCTTAAAGAAGCAGCTCAACCTCCGCTGAAGGTTATGAGAAAAGTCTGCGAGTCCATTGAGCTTCTTGAAGAGATGCTTATTAAGGGCTCCCGTATGCTTTTGTCTGATGTGGGCTGCGGTGCTGCCTTGGCACGTGGCGCTTTGATTGCCGCTTCTCATACGCTGTTTGTAAACACTCGTTCTATGCATGATACGGCGTACGCTCAAACGCTGCTTGATGAGGCGGATAAGCTTCTGGACACCTATGTATCACGAGCTGACGCCGTAAGTGATGCAGTAAGCGCACAGCTAAGACAGGAGGCATAACATGAGCTCAGAGACTACTTCACAGGAGCTTCGTGGTGCTCCTGTTGCCAAGGACATAACTGAAGAACTTGCTGCTCAAGTCCAGGAGCTCCGTGCACAAGGCGTGACTCCTAAGCTGGTTATTGTTCGCATTGGACAGAAAAGCGATGACCTTACCTATGAGCGTGCGGCTTATACGCGTGCGGAAAAGGTGGGCTTTGAAGTTGAGACCATTGAGCTTCCAGAAGACGCTACACAAGAGCAGGTAAATAGCGCGTTTGATCAGGTTTCCGCCGATGCATCGGTACATGGTTGTCTGCCTATGCGTCCATTTCCTGCTGGAATTGACGAGCATGAAGCGCTTCAGCATCTAGCTCCAGAAAAAGATGTTGATTGTGCAACCGATTCGATGCTGCTGGCAACACTTTGCGGAACTTCTGGCGCACTGGGACCTTGTACCGCAGAGGCAGTTCTCGCACTTCTTGATTTCTACCAGGTGCCCCTTGAGGGAGCGCCTGTTGCAGTTGTTGGTCGCTCTAACGTTATTGGTCGTCCGGTAGCTGCACTTTTAAGTGCAAGAAACGCTACGGTGACGGTGTGTCACAGCAAGACCAAAGACCTTGCTGCTACGCTTAAGCAGGCAGAGGTTGTGGTTGTGGCCGCAGGTCGTGCGCATCTTATTGGGGCTGACTACGTAAGAGATGGTCAGACCATCATTGACGTAGGTATTAACTGGGATGAAGCAGCTCAAAAGCTTGTTGGCGATGTTAATACAGAGCAGGTAGCTCCTCTGGTAAGTGCTTATACTCCTGTTCCTGGCGGTGTGGGTAGTGTGACAACGGCAATTCTTGCTCGCCATGTTGTTGCCGCAGCTCAAAGAACGCTTGCATAAGAGTGAAAGGTAGGTTGCCTCATGGCAGCGGAAAATAACTATAAAGAGCTTGACCAAGAGCGCGTAAAAGCCGCGGTCAAGGAGTTTTTGCTTGCTATTGGCGAGGATCCAGAGCGAGAAGGTCTGCTTGATACGCCAGACCGTGTTGCTCGTGCTTGCGTGGAGCTCTTTGGTGGCATGCAGGAAGACCCTGCAGCTCACCTGCGCAAACAGTTCCATGAAGAGGGCAATAAAGAGATGGTTATTGTCCGCGACATTCCTTTCTCGTCTACCTGCGAGCATCACATTTTGCCTTTTGTGGGCAAGGCACATGTCTGCTATATCCCGCAAAATGGTCGTATTACCGGCCTTTCCAAGATTGCTCGCTGCGTCAGCGGGTATTCTCGCCGTCTGCAGGTACAAGAGCGCCTTACAGGCCAGATTGCTGACGCTATGGTAGAAGAGCTTGATCCCTTGGGCGTTTTGGTGGTTATGGAGGCCGAACACACGTGCATGAGCATGCGCGGCATTAGGGCATCGGGTGCTTTGACCACCACGTCTGCGGTTCGTGGCATTTTTAAGACTAACGAGAAAACCCGAGCAGAAGCTATGCGTCTGCTCGGCCTATAAGAGGTATGCGCACTATGAGTTATTCCGTTCCCTTTTCTGTACCTGAGCTGAGCTACGAGCAGTCTTTAAAGGTACTTCACGATACAAAGAAGTTTGGTATTCAGCCCTTGTTGGAGAGCGTGGAAGACATGCTCAAAGAGCTGGGCAACCCTGATCTCTGCTTTAAGAGTGTCCAGATTGCCGGCACCAACGGCAAAACGTCTACCTCTAGATACACTGCAGCCCTGCTCAAGGGAGAGGGTCTCCAGACCGCTCTGTACACGTCTCCCGAACTCATCAGCTATACCGAGCGCATGGAGATCAACGGCACGCCCGTCTCTGAGGAAGTCTTTGCTCACGGCGTCTCTGCAGCTCAGGTGGCGGGGGAGCGCGTCAACGCTCAGCGAGCCGTCTTGGGCGAGCGTCCTTATGACATCACTGAGTTTGACCTGCTTACCGTTGCAGCTCTAGTGGTCTTTGCCGAGGCAGAGATTGACGTCTGTGTGCTTGAGTGCGGTATGGGTGGCAGGTGGGACGCAACAAGTGCTGCTCAAAACATCACCTCCGTTGCCATCACGGGCGTTGGCCTGGATCACACGCGCATCCTAGGCGATACCCTTGAGGCTATTGCTGGCGAGAAGGCCGCCATCATCAAACCTGGTCGTACCTGCGTTCTTGGCGTGGGAACGACAACTCCTCAGAGCGTCCAAGACGTATTCTTGTCCCAAGCAGCTTCTGTGGACGTTGTCCCAACTCTTCTTGTAGCTGACAAGCCTGAAGACGTTGAGGGAGAGGTTTCTGCTGGTAAGGCTACTGACCATCCAGAGCTGCCTCACGCACATTTCTTCATTACCAAAAAGCCTAAGAGCATTGGATTCCCGCTGGAGCTTACGGTTGTAACACCGCGTGCAACCTACGAGGATCTTGCTGCACTTAAACCAAGCTACCAGGCAGCAAACATTGCCCTGGCAACCTGCTTGGCTGAGGATTTTCTGGGTCGTCCGCTTGATGCAGAGAAAGCGTTTTTCTCCACAACCAGGTGTCCTACACCCGGTAGGTTCCAACTGCTTCAGCCAAAGCCTTTAGTCCTTATCGACGCGGCTCACAACCCGCAGTCAATCGAGACGTTCTTAACCGCTATCCGCTCAATTGAGCCAGAGGTCGCCAACCGTCCTATGCTTTTGACTGCTGTTTTTGCAGATAAAGATGTTAAGGGCATCGCAGAACTTCTCGCTAAAGAGTTCCCTGAGGTGGCGGTAACCCAGACAGATAACGAGCGCGCCATGGATGCAGATGAGCTTGCTGAGCTGTACAAAGCCTGCGGCGCTAACGTGGTAGCTGTCTACAGAAGTGTTCCTGAAGCAGTGGACGCCTTGCGCGAGAAGGGCTTTGTAGCATGTGGAACAATTTCACTTGCTGGCGAGGTTGCTGCACATTTTAGTGATGCTTTGGTAAAATAAATTTATCTGCGACATTTCGCTCCATTTTGAGGCGGTTTGTCGTACGATTTAGGAGAGAACAAAAAGCCAGCAGAAGGGGCTGTCAGATGCAGGAGATTCTTGATCAGATTATTACACCTGAGGTACGTATGGTTATTTACCTCATGGTCATTTGCGTCGTAATGCTTTATATCCTTTCCATCATCTACGTTATTCGCGACGCTCAGCGCCGCGGCGCAGAGCCTTGGTGGATGTGGGCAGTCATTTCTGTTGTTCCTGTTGTTGGTCTGCTTGCGTACGTTATTCTGCGTCCAAGCAGCTACCTCATTGACCGCGAGGAGCAGGACCTTGATATTGCCCTTCGTGAGCACCAGCTTTCTCACTACGGCATCTGCCCTAAGTGCTCCGCTCCAATTGACCGCGATTTTATCGTGTGCCCAATCTGCAATACGCAGGTTAGAAACGTTTGCCCAACATGCCATCGTCCTTTGAATGCAGACTGGAAGGTTTGCCCTTACTGCCGTACTCGCATTCAATAACGTTTGGTTTTGTTCTTTATGATGGCAATCTGGTGTTTTACAACAGAGACTATGTAGGCGTCTGCTCCTAAGCTCCTGTGTGAGCAGAGTAGGCGCCGTGCCTGTTTCTATGAGTAGCTACCTCTGAGGGGTTTTACATGAAGGTTTTATATAACGACGGCCATGTTGGCGAGATTAACGATGCAGCTGAAGAGCTTGAGGTTATTCGTCACGACGCAGCTCACCTGCTTGCTCAGGCTTTGAAGCGTCTGTACCCACACGCACAGTTTGCCTATGGTCCAGCAACCGAAAACGGTTTCTACTATGACGTTGATCTTGGAGACACCAAGGTTAACGAGGATGATTTCCCAGCTATCGAAGATGAGATGAAGAAGATCGTCAAAGAGAACCTCAAGATTGAGACGTTTGAGCTTCCTCGCGATGAGGCTATTGCCTACATGAAGGAGCGCGGCGAGTCTTACAAGGTTGAGCACATTGGCGATCTTGCTCCTGACGCACACATCACCTTCTATAAGCAGGGTGAATACGTTGACATGTGCGTTGGCCCTCATATGCTCTACACCAAGGGTGTTAAGGCTTTCAAGCTGACCAGCATTTCTGGTGCGTATTGGAAGGCCGACAAGAACAACAAGATGCTCACCAGAATTTACGGTGTTGCGTTTGGTTCCAAAGATGAGCTTACTCAGTATCTCAAGATGATTGAAGAGGCCGAGAAGCGCGATCACAGGAAGATTGGCCGCGAGATGGAGCTCTTCATGATGTCCGACTTTGGTCCAGGTTCTCCATTCTGGCTTCCAAATGGCATGGCTTTGCGCAACGCTCTGACCGAGTACTGGCATGAGATGCAGGCTCGCTTTGGTTACCAGGAGGTTCAGACTCCACTGATCCTCTCGCGTTCCCTTTGGGAGACCTCTGGTCACTGGGACCACTACAAAGAGAATATGTATACCACCACGGTAGATGAAGAGGACTTTGCCATTAAGCCTATGAACTGCCCTGGTGCTTGCTTAATTTATAAGTCCAAGCCACGTTCTTATAGGGATCTTCCTATGAAGCTGGCTGAGGCTGGTCTTGATCACCGTTACGAGATGAAGGGTGCTCTGCACGGTCTGTTCCGTGTCCGTGAGTTTACTCAGGACGATGCACACCTCTTTATCCGCCCTGATCAGATTACTGAGCAGGTCACGGATGCATCTCACCTCATCACTGCTTACTATGCACAGTTTGGCTTCCCATACCGCGTTGAGCTTTCTACGCGCCCAGAGGATTCCATGGGTTCTGATGAGGATTGGGAGCGCGCCGAGCAGGGCCTGCGTGATGCACTTGATGCCATGGGTATCGATTACGTGGTCAACGAGGGCGATGGCGCTTTCTACGGTCCTAAGATTGACTTCCATCTAACCGATTGCCTTGGTCGTTCTTGGCAGTGCGGTACCATCCAGCTTGACTTCCAGCTGCCTCATAACTTCCAGCTTGAGTACATTGACTCCGACGGTACCAAGAAGCAGCCAATTATGATTCACCGCGCTGGCTTTGGTTCTTTTGAGCGCTTCATTGGTATTCTGACCGAGAATTACGAAGGCAAGTTCCCTGTCTGGCTGAGCCCATGCCAGGTCAAGGTTCTTCCTGTCTCTGAGAAGTCTCGCCCTTATGCTCATGAGGTTGCCGATAAGCTTGCTGCTGCTGGTATTCGCGTTAAGGTCGACGACCGTGACGAGAAGATCGGCTATAAGATTCGTGAGGCTCGCTCCCTTGATCGCGTTCCTTACATGCTCATCCTTGGTGAGCAGGAGGTTGACGCAGGTAACATTTCTGTTCGCGACCGTTCCAACGAGACTCACGTTGCAGAGCTTGACGAGTTTATTGCTCAGGTTGTCAAAGAGAATGCGGAGCGCGTTGGTTAATAGGGTTTCAGACAAAGTACGGGTTACGGGCGGTGCCGCGCAGGATGGCGCAGGTGGCACGAAGAGTGTCGGCGCAATCGACGGCGTCACGCAAACCGCAACCAACGTTGTCACGCAAACCGCAACCAACGTTGTCACGCAAACCGCAACCAACGTTGTAGCTGAATACGTAAAAATGACAGGGGCAGGCCGTGCGCGGCTTGTCCCTGTTTCCTATGTAGACGAACTTCTCGCCACACTGATTGCAGGCGGAGCAAGCGTCGTGGAGCCGCTTGCTGGCGTGCCCGTTGAGGTGTGCGACATCAAAGGCAGAGCCGCAGCAGGGGAGCTGCTTGTGGCGGATGTGCGTACGATTGGAGCCGAGTTCAGCCCGGCATGTCGTCTGGGAGCAGAGATCGCAGTAGCCGAGGACGCTCGGGTGCCGGGATATGTTGTCGTGTGCATGCGGAAGTGCTGCATACCGTGGGTAGCAGAGGCGGTTGAAGCCAAGGCGTGTTCTGCAGAGGACGTGACGGTTTCTGCCACGGGAGCGGAAGAGCAGGCGAGTGCACGGGTTTCTCGCCACGCGGCGAGCGACGCGGCGCAGGTGGTTGCTGCGTTCCTGGCGTGCCATCCGCGCGTCGAGGCGGTGCGCTATCCGGGCTTCAAAGCGGATCCGAGCTTTTCGCGCGCAACATCGCAGTTGGTGGGTGGATTTGGCCCGTACGTGGATTACACGTGGAAAGAATCGCCAGGTGAATGGCATAGATTTACAGCAACGGATGAAGACGCCAGAACGCAGATTGTAAATTTTGAGAGACTCGGTTAACGGTAAGCACTTGTTTAGCAGACCTTGGTATAATTTGAATTAATGTTCCTAAACAGAAGGGGATTTTATGGCAAAGAAGGCTACTCAAATTGAGGATGTTGATACTTTGCTCAAGCGCCTCGAAGAGATGCGTGAGACACAGGCAGAGTTTGCAACATTCACTCAGGAGCAGGTCGATAAGATTTTCTATGAAGCTGCTCTTGCGGCCGAGAAAAATCGTATCCCTCTTGCTCGCATGGCAGTTGAAGAAACTGGCATGGGTGTAATGGAAGACAAGGTTATCAAGAACCATTACGCAGCAGAGTACATTTACAACAAGTACAAGGACATGAAGACCTGTGGCGTTGTAGAGGATGATCCAGCTGCAGGTTATCGAGTTGTAGCCGAGCCAATGGGTATCGTAGCTGCAGTTATTCCAACTACTAACCCAACTTCTACCGCAATCTTTAAGACGCTTCTTGCCCTGAAGACAAGAAATGCCATTATTATTTCCCCACATCCACGCGCAAAAGAGTGCACCATTGCTGCTGCTCGTATTGTTCGCGATGCTGCCGAGAAGGCCGGCTGCCCCAAGGGTATTATCGATTGGGTACCAGCTCCTACCATTGATATGACTGCAGCAGTCATGAGCAACGCTGACATCATTTTGGCAACCGGTGGTCCAGGTATGGTTAACGCAGCTTACTCTTCTGGTAAGCCAGCTCTGGGCGTTGGTCCTGGTAACACCCCTGTTATCATCGACGATACTGCAGATATCAAGCTTGCAGTTAGCTCCATCATTCACTCCAAGACCTTCGATAACGGTATGATCTGCGCTTCCGAACAGTCTGTTACCGTTCTTGACAGCGTATATGACCAGGTTAAGAAGGAGTTCGCTGATCGTGGCTGCTACTTCCTCCAGGGTAAAGAGCTTGACGCTGTCCGTAAGACCGTCATTGTTAACGGCGCTGTTAATGCAGGCATTGTTGGTAAGTCTGCTCACTTCATCGCAAAGACTGCTGGCGTCGACGTCCCAGAGAAGACCAAGATTCTTATTGGTGAGGTAACCTCTGTTGAGCCTTCAGAAGAGATGGCTCACGAGAAACTCTCTCCAGTTCTTGGCATGTATCGTGCAAAGACTTTTGACGAGGCAATCGCTAAGGCAGAGCGTCTTGTTGCTGATGGTGGCTACGGTCACACCAGCTCTCTTTACGTCAACATTAACGAGAAAGAGAAGATTGCTAAGCATCAGGAGGCAATGAAAACCTGCCGTATCCTGATCAATACTCCTTCCTCTCAGGGTGGTATTGGAGACCTCTACAACTTCAAGATGGCTCCATCCCTAACCCTTGGCTGCGGTACCTGGGGCGGCAACTCCGTCTCCGGCAACGTTGGCCCACAGCACCTGCTTAACTACAAGTCTGTTGCAGAGAGGCAAGAGAATATGCTTTGGCTTCGTGTACCTGAGAAGGTCTACTTCAAGAGGGGCTGCATGCCTCTTGCTCTCCGTGAGCTTAAAGAGGTCTATAACAAGAAGCGCGTCTTCATTGTCACAGACCAGTTCCTTTACAAGAGTGGCTTCACCAAGACTATCGAGGAGACCCTGGATTCCCTGGGTATTGTTCACTCTTCATTCTGGGATGTTGCTCCAGACCCAACCCTTCAGTGCGCTCTTGAGGGTGTAGCTCGCATTCGCTCCTTCGAGCCAGACTGCATCATCGCAATCGGCGGCGGTTCTGCTATGGACGCAGGTAAGATTATGTGGTCCATGTACGAGAACCCAGAGGAGAAGTTTGAGGACATGGCAGCGGACTTCTTGGATATCCGCAAGCGTGTCTACAACTATCCTAAGATGGGCAACAAGGCATTCTTCGTTGCTATTCCAACTTCTTCTGGTACTGGTTCCGAGGTAACTCCATTTGCGATCATCACTGATGCTGACAACGGCGTTAAGTACCCACTTGCAGACTACGAGTTGCTGCCTAACATGGCAATTGTTGATACCGACAACATGATGAGTCAGCCTAAGGGCCTGACCTCCGCTTCTGGTATTGACGTCCTTACTCACTGCCTCGAGGCATTTGTCTCTATGATGGCATCTGACTACACAGATGGCATGGCTCTTCGCGGCATGAAACTTGTCTTTGAGTACTTGCCACGTGCTTATGACAATCCAAACGATGTTGAGGCACGCGATCACATGGCAAATGCTTCCTGCCTGGGTGGTCTTGCATTTGCTAATGCATTCCTCGGTATCAACCACTCTATGGCTCACAAACTGGGCGCTTTCCACCACATTCCACACGGTTGGGCAAACGCAGTTATCCTTACTCGCGTTATGCGCTACAACGCAGCTGAGCGTCCAACAAAGATGGGTACCTTCCCACAATACGATCACCCACACACCCTCGCACGGTATGCTGAGGCAGGTCGTTTCTGCGGTGTTACCGGCAAGGATGACCTCGAGGTCTTTGAGAACTTCGTCAAGAAGATTGAGGAGCTCAAGGCATACATCGGCGTCAAGGAGACCATCAAGGATTACGGTATAGATGAGAAATACTTCCTCGATACCCTTGACGAGATGTCTGAGCAGGCATTCGATGACCAGTGCACTGGCGCAAACCCACGCTACCCACTTGTCTCCGAGCTCCGCGAGCTCTATCTGGATGCTTACTACGGTCGTGAGCCAGGCTTCTACGAGGACTAATTCTCGCGTGCGTCACAGTCGCGGCCGCCGCGGCCGTTACGTAGCGCATCCATTGCGTCGCGTGTCTACTGCGTAGCGTTTGTCGCGCCCGCCACGGCGCGCGTAAAGCACAAAACAAGAGCCGGTTACCTAAACCCCAGGTAACCGGCTCTTTTTCTTGTCTTCTGAACTTTCTGCCTGATCGCCTGATGTGCAAATTCGATTGAAACTGTTGCTACAGATTCACAAAACACATCTATGTCACTTAATCTGTCAAAAAAGGCTATACATTGCTTCAATAATGCGTGTTTAGCGCAGAATATCGTCATTTGATGTGCTATTAGCATCGAATTTTGCAGATTATCCGACATTGCTGTGTTGTCGCATGGGGCAATTCAGGGATAGTTAAATTTTATATATTAGTTCATTCATAAATCTGTATATTGAATCAAGTTTATTCATCAAAATGAATTGCTCATGAGAATACTGACGTAACGCCCGCTTAATCCGGTATAGATTGCTATCTCCCAAGTCCTTTTTAATACTTAGGAACATATTTTGCATTGCGAGCTGGTTTCTGTAAATATCTGCATTCACAAAGTACTCCTTAATACTTACTGAATTCAGCTCATTTGTTCTTTGATTGTCTTTTCTTTGCTGATAGAAGCCATCATGATATGCACCGTTATATTCAATAGCCACTAAATTCAATCCAGACAAATTTGATTTGGACATCTTGCCATAAAGTAAATCTAACCTTCGTTCTTTAGGTTGAACCTCTTGGTTTATTTGGTCTTTTATTACATACGTTTTATTCAACGCAATCGGTATTTGATTGAAACCACCTTCACAATATGGCATGGCAGATCTAATTGCCATTTTGATCTCCATGGGAGAGGCCGCATCAGAGAAGAAATAGCGCATGTTTCTTCGCGTAGTTCTCAAACCTGGAGAATAAGGTTCAAGTGCACTCAAAAGAGACGTAAGCTCGTTCGAAGTTACCAACGGCATATCAAATTCACAGAGTTCACCGTTTGCAAGATGACCATAACTGGCCATCATTAGATTTGCAAGCACAATTTGATGAAGAGGACTCTTATTCCTGGGCATCATACAAACAGCTAAAGCAGGCGAGATACAATACACATTTTGTCCAAGCTCAATAAGCGAACCAACAGGTAAAAGACATTTGAATTGATGAGATACTCGCGCATCGCAAGACCTTGTCCTCAAATTATCTCTGAGTATTTCATGAGTGGTTTTAGCCAAAACTATGCCATATTCTTTCTTCAGAAATTGAAGCTTTTCTTCATATGTCTCATCTGAACATGCAGCGTACGTTGCGCGGAAATCCCTTGATGAGCGTTGTGATAACGCCTCATCGTTTCCGTGTATCTTAAGTTGTCCACAGATTTGAAGTGCAGTTTCATGCGAGAAAATAATATCTATTCGTTCCTCCTTAGATTGAGAAGCGAATATATCAGCACGCTTTGTCAGCAATCTGACAGCTATTTGTAAGTTCCCTGGCTTGGTTTTGCCATAATAAAAAGTCCTCTCATACCATCAGGTAAAAGAGGGACTTAGATGAAAATTAAACTAAAGAATCCATAAATCGTTGCGCCCAATCAACATAAAATTCATACGATTGGACGCACTGATGGGTTGTGCACAACAACAAAAACGCTCTTGGTAGGCCCACACGACGCCTAAACGTGTCGGTAGATTACAAACTTGAAAGCGACACCTTCTGGAGTCACGCCGCCATCTTCCTCGTTACAAACTTCCCACGCAGGATCTTCGTCCAGGTTGGGGAAGTACGTGTCCGCGTCAACTACGGTGTCGTGCTTCGTGATGTACGCGTAAGAGCACTTGTCGAGAAGAGCGCGGTAAATTGAAGCGCCTCCAATAAGCCAGACCTTCTCGGGAGCTTCATCCGCAACTAAACGAAGCGCTTCCTCTGCCGACGACACCACCTCAACGCCTTCGACCTGGTAATCGGCATTTCTAGAAATGACAATGTTACGGCGACCTTTAAGCGGTCCACCAGGGAAGCTCTCCAGCGTCTTTCTGCCCATGACAACCGTGCAACCGCGCGTGTGCTCAACAAAATACTTCATGTCAGCCTTGTTGGGGATGAGAAGATCTCCGTCGCATCCGATGCCCCAATCGCGTGTTACAGAAACAATTGCGTTCATGTGGTTCTCCTGGCAAGTATCGTCTTACATGAAATGATGATCTTAGCTTGAGCATCCGTCCGGGCGCCTGCAGCGCCAGCCGCGTCTGCAGCAACTGCGCCTAAACCGCAATCGGAATGTTCTTGATCTGCGGACCGTGCTGATAATCCTCGACAATGAGGTCGTCAGTAGTGAAGTCGTAGAAGTTGGTGATGTTAGGGTTCAGGCTCACCTTTGGCGCATCAAAGGTGGGGCGAGAAATCAATTCTTTAACAATGTCAACGTGGCGATCATAAATGTGAGCGTCGGCAATCATGTGAACCAGCTCACCAGCCTCCATGCCGCTGACCTGCGCAACCATCATGAGCAAGATAGCGTACTGGCAAACATTCCAGTTGTTAGCTGCAAGAATGTCCTGGCTACGCTGAACAAGCAGCAGGTTGAGCGTAGGTTTATCCTTACCTGGCTCCTGAGTAACGTTGTAAATTGCGTTGAATGCGCAAGGGTAGAGGTTCATCTCAGAAAGATCGGCAAAGGTATACAGGTTAGTCATAATACGACGGCTGAACGGATTCTCTTTGAGGTCCTTGAGTACACGATCCATCTGGTCATAATCGCCATCGGAGTAGTGAGAAACCTGTCCAACCTGATAACCGTAGGCTTTGCCAATGGAGCCAGACTCGTCAGCCCATGAATCCCAGATGTGTGAGTTAAGATCGTTAACGTTGTTGGACTTCTTCTGGTAAATCCACAGAATCTCGTCCATAGCGCTCTTGAGCGCAGTGCGACGAAGCGTCAGCGCTGGAAACTCCTCGCGCAAATCATAGCGATTACAGACGCCAAACTTCTTGATTGTGTATGCGGAGGTACCATCTTCCCAGGTAGGACGGACCTTCTCGCCCTCGGTGGTGGTGCCGTTTTCAATAATGTCGGAGCACATATCAATAAAAATGCGATCTGCTTTGCTCATATTCAATCCTTCAAAATATCGTACAAAATGGAATAAACACCTGCTAGTTGTACGTATAGCAAGTCTTTTCCAAGTACATTACCAGTTGCTGTCAGTATAAGCGCTGTAGGGGTCTCCAAAAAGCGGACTTGAGGAAGTCTGATTGCTCGAAACACAAGAACGTCCCAGTCCCGAGAGCAGCATAATAACTATAAAAAATAGCAAGCCTGCAGGGAAAGGAGAGCCGTCAGGCATCTGCGACGGATCGTTTGGGTCAAAGTCAGGGCCCTCGCCGCCAAATTCATGCCTGTTGTCCCTGGTATCTTGGTTGTCGTCTTTCTTTGCCATCAATCCTCAATCAAACGCTTACACTTTGATGATACCCGTCGTCGCCCAAGGATTTCATGGCGAGAAACCCCTCTTTTTGTCACTCCACATTCTCTGCAAAGTATTCTGCACACGACAGCTTGTCCGCGCCCGCAGCGCTCGCGCCCGCGGTTCACACGCCCGCAACTCCTACAGGTGCTGCGACGCAAAGATGTCGTTCCAGAACGTGCCAAGCTGCTTGATGAGCTCAATATCCGCGGGAAGCCACTGCACGTCAAGCAGCTCGTTTTGAGCAAGCCAACGAAGCTCCGAGTGAATCTCTGGATCCGCGACAGGCTTTTCAGACTCACCCAGCGTGCAGATATAACAATCCATATGCAGGTCAAAGGTGGGGTAGGAGTAAGCTACCGTGTCATAGAAAAACGCTCCCTGCACGCTACAGTGCAGCTCTTCCTGAATTTCTCGACGCAGCGCCTGCTCTGAGGTTTCTCCAGCCTCAACTTTTCCGCCAGGAAACTCCCAGAAGCCAGCATTATCCGCATCAGCTCTACAAGCGGCAAGAATTTTGTTGTCTTTATAGAAGATAGCTGCAGCTACATTGACTGTTTTGGCCTCGGCCATGTTATCCCTCCAGCCTGACTGTTGCAAAGACGGTGGAACTCTCGGCATCTTTGAGCACTACCGAGAAACCCGTCTCATCGGTGTATACCTGGGGAGTAATGGTGTCGCCCAAGCGTGCCTGACTTCTGTACTGAACCACAATGCGGCGCAGCTTGTGAGAATAGCCAAGGGCCACAAGTGTGTCGACAGCCATGAGCACGTACTGAGCATTATTAACGTGCTTGTTTGTATCCAGATGCTGCTGGGAAACAAGAATGGCTGGACCATCAACAGCATTTCCCTCAAGTGCAATTTTGCGAGGAGTTGGTGGCAAATCTACGCGAGGCTCGCCGGTAATGTAGACGCTCTCACTCTCTGGAACGCGAGCCGCCTTGCCTTCTTTAATGTCCATCAAATACCAGGTAGAATCCGCTTTTACGATAGTCGCGCCGCTAGCATCATTAATAACAAACGACCTTGATGCTTGAAGACCCTTCATCTGATATGACCAGGTACCTACGCAGATCTTCTCGCCAAATTGAGGAAGACGGTCAACTTGAATCTGCCACGTTGCCAGAACCCATGCGTATCCCTCGCTGGTCAGTTGCTTAAAGCCGCGGCCAATATCTTCTGAGTGGAACGTCGAGCAATCCTGCAGGTAGTTCATAACGCCTACCAGGGAAAGCTTTCCGGTCTCATCGCACTCGCTATATCTAACTCTACTTTCAATGGTGTACATATAAATCCAAACTCGAAATCAGCGTTTGCTGAGGTATTACAATATGCCGAGAAACCCGTCTAGTTGTCCCATGGGAACGAACCCGGCAAGCGGTCTCTGACTTTTTGCGTGGTATCGTCAAGTTTCTGCTTAGTTACCTGGACTTTTTGCGAAACCTGTTGAGCCTTTTGGGTAGCAATAAGAGTTGCATTCTGGGCCGCCGCATTTGCCTTTTGAGCTGCTGCGTTTGCTTTCTGCGATGCGTTTTGTGCCGCGGCGCTTACTTTCTGCGAAGCATTCTGTGCGGCTTCTTCAACCTTTATTGATGCGTCTTGAGCTGCGGCTTCAACTTTGTGATGGGTAGTAGGCCCATTCCAAAGAAGGCTAGCAACCGTATCCAGAAAATAGAGGGTGACTACAATAAACGCCACAACCGAGACAGTATGCTTGGAGAAAATCATCAAAATATTAAGCATCGTTGGGACGAGCACAAAGACTGATGTTACAGAAAACGCGCCAAACACTGCACTGGCCTGGGGACAAATTCGGCCATGCAAGTTGAACTTAAACATGGAGTAATCCCACCACTTCTTTTTAAAGCGACGTTCCAAAAAGAGGCCGGTCGAGTACTCAATAACTGTGGCTAAAACTGCACCTATGATAAAGACAATAATTGGATCAGAAATCTGGCCTAGTACCAGCCATTCCGCAATCGCTCCAATGCCATAAATAGGGCAGGTAGGACCAAAAAGAAAACCGCGCTTGGTAAATTCTCCCTCAACAACGGAGCAATAAATGGTCTCGTATACCCAACCACCAAAAGAAATCAGCGCAAAAATTATGACCATCTGAGGCAGATGCTGCACAAAGAGCTCAATATTCTTATCGAGTGCAAAGAGTGTACGCAGTGTCTCAGTCATGGTGCTCACGAGAGGTTTCCGTAATCCATGTAGTCGTTAAACTCATCTGACTCACTGTTTGTTGTGCCCTGAAAATCGCTTTCAGGTGTCGAGAAACCCGTTGGGCGGAAGCCATCTTTTTTGTATGGATTGCCTGTCAGCGTTTCTGCAGTTGAACAAGCTTTATCGCAGGTTGTTACAATCCAAGCCTCTTTGGTATGAGGTGGAATAGGAACAAGAGGAAACATGTGATGCAAGATGATGTCTTCCTCAACAGGGGTTAAATCAGGGAAATCCTCGCGGGCATTATCAAGTGCATGGCGAGGGTGCGTAAATCCGTGCCAGTTGTCTGGTGCGGCCTCGTGATCGTGCCAATCATAGAGGTAGTAGTCATGAAGAAGCGCGCCACGTACAAGGGCATGCTCGTCAACTTTGATGCCAGCATTCATGGCAAAGGCAAGGCTGCTATAAGCAACCGCAATAACGTGGTCGAGTGTGCTGGTAGTTCCATGTTGTGTAAAAGTTGCAAGCTGATAGAGTCTTCCAGACTTCAAAATAGGAGTTGAAAGCTCATCGAACCTCTCGCGAATTTTAGAAACGTCAACCAAAAAATATCCCATCAACTGCGTGTACGCTACAGAAGTCTCTGCGCGTACCCTAGTAATGTATCTATAAAAGATTAGTTAATCTGACGGCTACGTGCAATCTTTTTGGTTGAATGTTACGAAAACGAAAGAAAAGAAAACGCGTCCTCTGTCAGTACAGAAAATGCTGTTTAACTGCTCTTATACTTTCTTACTGTAAGGGCTCATGTGGTCCACTACAACGTTTACCACGCCAGGAAGACACCTAGCAGAATAGGCGTAGATGTCGTGGCAGGTGACCTCGCCATTTACTTCCAGTGGCATAGGAGCTGTTGATTCAACGGTAATTTCTTTTCCGCTAAAGCTATTGAGGTAGGGCCTACCAAGCGAGTCTCCCGTGCGATCAAAGAAACCAGAAAGTAGTGGGCGTACCAGCTTTGCAGTCATGTGAGTCTCAATGACAATAACCTCAAGCAGACCGTCATTCATACGATTACCAGGTGCTAATTCAATTCCTGCTTGCATCATGGAGCTGTTTGCAATAAGGCAGCCAATGCCCTGAAGCTCATGTACTTTGCCGTCAACGGTAATTTTGAAGTCGTGAACTGGCGGCATAAGGTTGGCTAGGGCCGCAGTAAAGTATGCGGCTTCTCCAAAGGTTTGTTTGTGGGGGATAGCTGAACGCATAATTTCTGCGTCAAGGCCTGTACCGGCCATTAAAGGAACTCCAGCTACATGGGTTTCTCCCGACACTGTGGTCCAGGTAATCTCACCCAGATCAAGCTGTGCGGTCTGAAGGTTTCTGCAGGCCAGCGCCAGTGCGTTAGGTTCAGGAGCGTTTCCAATATTTGCAGCTAGAAGATTAGCGGTTCCAGAAGGGAAGACAAGAATAGGTGTCTGGTATCCTCTAAGGCCGTAGAGCAGGCTAGATACGGTTCCATCTCCGCCCGAGAGCACCACTACGTCAAAATCTTCAGGCTGAACAGAACTCAGAACCTCATCTGTGCGCCAATGGCTTTCAACTAGCTTTACCAGGCATTCGTCGCCGCTTTTCAAAAGAGCACGCTCAAATTCAAAGATTGCGTCAGAGCTAAAACCTGAGCAAGGATTGTGAATGATGAGGGTTCTCATATATCCTCCGAAGATTTGCGACAAGCTGGTATATCATTTTGATACGTATGAGTGTATCGCTTTACGTTAGATACTTAATCGGCAATTGGATGGACGCATTGTATATAGCAACCTCAGAAGAACTTTCCGCATTTTGTGAGCGAGCAAAGACTTCGCATATCCTTGCAGTTGATACGGAGTTTCTTCGCGAGAAAACCTACTTTCCCAAGCTTTGCCTGGTGCAGGTTTCCACAGGTTCAGAGATTGCTGCGATTGATCCCTTGCTTATTGATGACCTAACTCCGCTTAAAGAGCTCTTGGAAAATCCGCAGATTGTCAAAATTTTCCACGCGTGCTCACAAGACCTTGAAGTTTTACTAGAAAAAATGGATTGCGCATGCGCTCCTGTATTTGATACGCAGGTAGCAGCTGCATTTTTGGGCATGCGTCAGCAGGTGAGCTACGCCGGTCTGGTAGAAAATTTTGCTAACGTCAAGCTTGCTAAGGCTGAGTCTTTAACAGACTGGTCAAAGCGACCTCTTGATAAAGAGCAGCTGGTATATGCCGAGGATGACGTGAGATATCTTCCCGCAATCTACGATCAAATGGTCGAGAAGCTCATCAAGCTTGATCGTTTGAGCTGGGTAAAGCCAGAGATGGACCAACATACTAATATTGAGCAGTATCGCCGAGACCCCTATCAGGCATATCTCCGTTTGAAACGTTCTGGCTCGCTTACGCGCAGACAACTTGCTATTGCTCGAGAGGTGTGCGCCTGGCGAGAAGAAACTGCTGCTAAAAGAGATGTTCCACGTAAGTGGGTGCTTTCTGACGAACTCATTATTGAGATTTGTCGCCGTGTTCCTACAACACCAGATAGACTGCGCAAAATTCGCGGCACTGAGCAAATCTCTCAAGGTGGGGTAGTGCATCTACTGGATGCAATTAAGCGTGGACAAAAGACACCCGCAGATCAGTGTCCAAAAATCGAGCATCACGCTCATCCTTCATCTGGCTCTGAAGGTGTTGTTGAGCTTATGTATGCTCTTATCAGGATTGTTTCAGAAAAAGAGGGAATTGCATCTCCGTTAATTGCCAATAAAGATGATCTTACTGATTTGCTTTTGGATAGGTCTGACGCAAGACTTAAAACCGGATGGCGCTATCAATTAGTAGGTAAGCAGCTTGTTGGCCTGCTCAATGGCGAGGTAGGTCTAACAGTTAAAAACGGTCGAGTAGAGCTACTGTAAAAGCTGCTCCTAAACTTAAGAACAAGTAGCTACCGATTACTCTTGCAAACCTGACTTTTTGTCCGGTGAGTTGGGTATACTCATCTCTATACATAGATAGGAGAAAAATATGTATTACTCAGGTGCGTTTATCCCATACGTTGTTCTAGTAGTTGCCTCGTTGGTGCTCGGATTGGGTACTCAGTGGTACATCAAACATGAATTTAAAAAGTATTCTCTAGTTCCTTCAGGGTTTAATGCTACCGGCGCTTCTGTTGCTCGTACCATGATGGACACTAACGGAGCGGGCAATGTTGGCATCAAGAGAATTTCTGGTGAGCTCACCGATAACTTTGATCCACGTGACAATTGCCTGCACCTCTCTGATGCAAACTTCTCTGAGGGTAGCGTAGCTTCAGTTGCTGTTTCTTGTCATGAAGCGGGTCATGCTGTTCAGACCGCTAAGATGTACATGCCATCTCGCGTTCGTTCCGCTCTCGTTCCTGTTGTTAATTTAGCATCCGCAGCATGGATCTATGTCTTTATTGCTGGTGTCTTGCTAAATGTTTCAGGCATGACCGTGCTAGCAATTTGGCTGTATGCATTTACCTTCTTATTCCATATAGTTACGCTTCCTGTAGAGATCGATGCTTCAAGGCGTGGATTAGCCTTTTTGAAGGCAAACGCTCCTGCAGGCTTTGACTACAATGGCGCTAAAAAGGTACTGATTGCCGCTGCTCTTACTTACGTAGCCGCTGCAATGGTTTCTGCACTCCAGCTTCTATATCTGCTTGGTTCTTCCAGAAGCAGGAACTAGTAATGGATCAGATTCAAGAGAAAGAAGATTCTGTTCTTTCGGTATCTGATGCGGTGCTCTTTGCAAAAAATGAAGTTGCCTCAATGCCATCTATGACGGTGGTTGGAGAGGTCTCTGGATTTAGGGGTCCAAACTATAAGTCTGGGCATTGTTACTTTGACGTAAAAGACCCTGTTAGTTCTATGGCAGTTATTGTCTGGTCAAAGATTTATGCTGCTAGTGGCATTACGTTGCAAGACGGAATGAAAATCCAGATGACAGGAAAGTTTGATATTTACGCTTCAAGCGGCAAACTTTCTTTTCATGCGCGTACTATACAGATCGCCGGAGAAGGAGACCTTCGCCAAAAGGTGGCACAGCTTGCTAAAAAGCTAGAAAAAGAAGGTCTTACAGATATTTCCAGAAAGCGCTACATTCCAGAGTTTTGTACACGCATTGGTGTAGTTACCTCACTTTCTGGCAGCGTCATTGATGATGTTAAGCGTACGCTTGCGCGCAGAAACCCTCTTGTAGAGCTTGAGGTATCTGGTTGTGCTGTTCAGGGTACTCATGCACCTGCAACTATTATGAGAGCTCTCCAGGTTGCTGCAACTACACGGCCAGATGCAATCTTGCTGGTGCGTGGTGGTGGCTCATTCGAAGATCTTATGTGCTTCAATGATGAGGGAGTGGCTCGTGCTATTGCGGCATGTCCAGTTCCTGTTATCACGGGCATTGGTCATGAACCCGATACCACCATTGCAGATATGGTTTCTGATAGAAGGACCTCAACGCCTACTGCTGCTGCAGAGTCTGTGGCTCCCGCTATTAGTGAGTTACAAACTACGTTTAACAACAGAATTTCTCGCCTTGGAAATGCTACAAGAAAGATTTTGCAGTTCTATAAAACGGGACTTACAACTGTTGAGCAACGCTCTAACTTGGCAATGAAAAATGCTCTAGCAAGTAAACAGTACCAGCTAGAGAAGCTATCAGATCGTCCTTGTTTGAAAGACCCTGCTTATATTATTTCAACAAGAACAGAAGACCTTAATCAGACTGAGCAAAGGCTTATGGACGCTCTGCCAGCGCTTCTTGTAAGAAAGAAAGAGACGCTTTCTGTTGAGTCACAAAGGCTAACCAGAGCTAGCGCTGCCATGCTCCATCCGCATGAGGCTTTGCTGTCTTCGCTTGCAGGAAAATTAGACGCACTTTCTCCTCTAAAGGTTCTTACAAGGGGATATGCGTATGTTCAAGATGAAAAGGGGTCTGTCATTAAAACGGCCAAAGACGCCTCGGTTGGAGACTCTTTGCTGGTCAAAATGACGGATGGAACAATTAAGGCAACTGTTTCTGACATTGAACTTTCATAGATAAGGGGAACAACATGGATACTAAGAAGACTGAAGAGCTTACTTTTAAAGACGCCTCCATCGAGCTTGAGCAGATTGTCCGTAAGCTTGAGGGCACAGACTTGGAGCTCGAGGAGTCTTTGGCTCTGTATGCTCGTGGCGTTGAGTTGGTAAAGGATCTTCGTGGAAGGCTTGATACTGCAGAGCAGAAGGTTAAGGTCCTACTTGATGAGTCCCAGGCAGGAGCTGCAATTACTGATACAACCGCAGCACCTTCTACTGCATATTTAGACGAGTAAAGGAGAGGTTATGTCTGATTGCATTTTTTGTAAGCTTGCTAACAAAGAAATCCCTACAGAGTTTCTCTATGAGGATGAAAACGTTGTAGCTTTTAATGACCTAAATCCTCTTACGCCTGTGCATGTTCTTGTTGTACCAAAGAACCACTACGACAACATTATTGATGGCATTCCTGCTGCAACCCTTGAGAGTGTTACTAAGGCTATAGCTGCTGTAACAGAAAAGACTGGGATTAAAGAGACTGGATTCCGTGTTATTACCAACACCGGAGAACACGGCGGACAGTCAATCAACCACGTCCACTTCCACGTTTTAGGTGGCAAGCAGTTGGATGATTCAATGGGCTGTAAATAAAAATATTCAAGTTTTTTGCTTGTCTATTTAACTCCAGGGTATCTTGGGGTTTATGATGTCATGCGGTTATGTTTATTTGAAGTAGGAGAGAAAGACTTAATAGTCTGCACTGCTTCACGGAAAGAGGAGTCACATGAACGTACTGGTTATCAACGCAGGTAGCTCATCTCTTAAGTATCAGCTTCTTGACGTTGACACCCGCGAGGTTTACGCAAAAGGAAACTGCGAGCGTATCGGTATCGAAGGTTCTTTTGTTGGTCACGAGGAGCTTGGTGGAGAGAAGCAGAAGCTTGAGGTTGCTCTTCCTGATCACAAGACTGCTATTAAGCATGTCTTTGACATCCTTAAGACTATTGATAAGCCAATCGATGGCATTGGTCACCGTGTTGTTCAGGGTGGTTGGTACTTCCCAGAGTCTGCTGTTGTAGACGATAAGGTCTTGGCTCAGGTTCGTGAGGTTGCTCCACTTGCTCCTCTTCATAACTATGCTGAGGCTGATGTTATTGAGATTTGCCGTGAGCTCTTCCCAGAGGTTGGCAATGTAATCGTTTGCGATACTTCTTTCCACTTCAATATGCCAGAGAAGGCACATCGCTATGCTCTTCCTCGCGATGTTGTTGATAAGTACCACGTCCGCAAATACGGCGCTCACGGTACTTCTCACCGCTACATTTGGCGTGCAACCAATGAGTTTACCAACGGTCAGACTCACAAGCTGGTTAGCTGCCACCTTGGTTCTGGTGCTTCTCTTTCCGCTATTGAGGATGGTCGCGATCTTGAGACCACCATGGGCCTTACTCCACTTGATGGCCTTATCATGGGCACTCGTTGCGGCACTATTGACCCAGCTACTGTCTTCTATCTCTCTCGCGTTGGTGGTTACTCCATCGATGAGATTGACACTATGATGAACAAGCAGTCTGGCCTTCTCGCTCTGTCTGGTCATTCCGATTCTCGTGATATTGAGGATGGCGCTCACGCTGGCGATAAGGACTGCCTGCTTGCACTTGATATGTTCTATTATCGTACGTCTCAGCTCATCATGGAGATGGCTCAGGCTATGCACGGTTTTGATACCATGGCATTCTCTGCTGGTATTGGTGAGAACTCCGACGAGATGCGTCTTGGGGTTGTCAAAGAGCTTGAGTGGATGGGTGTCAAGATTGATGAGGAGAAGAACAAGGTTCGCTCCGGTGAAATCCGTGACATCTCTGCTCCAGATTCAAAGGTACGCGTCCTGGTTGTACCTACCAACGAGGAGTACATGATCGCTCTTGACGTTCAGGAGCTTCTGGGTAAGTAAGTTTTGCTTACAATCCAAACAATTTATTAACTCCCGCACTCTGTGCGGGAGTTTTTTTATGGAGATATAGATAGTTCTTTGACATCAGTACTTTAGAACTTTATATTTTTAAGTAATAAGTTAGAGTTTCAAAGAAATTTTATTGTTTTGTACAGCTATTTGTGTGCAGATAAATAAATCTTTGAACTAGCTGTGAGGAGCATCATGCAGTCTAAGGGTTTAGTTAGCAGGTCTTTGAGCTTTGCAGTTATGTTTGTGCTCACTGTATTTGCTGCGCTCACTGTATTCAACACAAAGGCACAAGCTGTTGAGTACACACCAACTATTTCAAATGCTAGCTATACAACATTAGTTGGTAGTAACGTGCGTGTAAATTTTGATTATGCGCTCAACAATGGTGCCCCTGCACAACCAGGTGATACCTTTACTATTATGCTTCCTCCAGAGCTAGAGAATAATACTCCAGCTCCTTTTGAGGTTATGGGTATAGATGCAAATGGAAATAGTATTTCTGTTGGTACTGCAACTCCTACCAGTAACCCTAATACCATGACTGTTACCTTCAATAACAATATTGCGGGTCTTCTTAACGTTCATGGCCAGATGTCTTTCTCGCTCAATTGGTCAAGCGCAATTGCACAGAGAGGCAATGGCAGCACTACGCTCAATATTGGTAACACCAGCCTTAACATGACGTATGGCGGTTCTATTGCTGCAATGGATACTGCAATTACTAAGTACAACAGAACTGGTGCAACTGCAGAGACAACTTATACGCTTCCTTCTGGTGCAACTATTACAACTGGAAATGATTATTACGTTACCAGCTGGGTTGTTAACCTAACTCCATCTGATATCACCCAGGTTGGTCTGCTTAATGCCACCGTTAAGGATCAGATTGTCAATCCTTATACTGTTGATGCATCAAAGCTTACTGGTACTGGCGTTAATCCTTCAGATGAGCTTGCTGGTCCATATCTTAAGCACTCTTTTGTTCTCCACCTTGTTAACGGTGCTGTTCAGACTCTCTCTGCAGATCAGATCCTTCCTGCAATTACCTTTACCCCTAATGGTTACACTCTTGACTTTGCTCGACTCAATGATCAGGTTAATTTTGCTGGTTTCCAACCACTTATCCAGGATTGCTGGCTTGAGTACAAGACCATTGTTCCAGCCAACGTTACCCAGGTAGACAATAGAGCAACTCTTGATTTTGATGGCAACACTGATAACTTCACTCGTGAAGGTTGGTGGATTAATCCTCGCGGTGCCGGTACTGCAACTGGCGAGCAGCAGGTAAGCGTTTCTGTATCCAAGGTTTGGGAAGATCAAAATAACGCTGACGGTACTCGTCCTACTTCAGTTACCGTACACCTTTATGCAGACGGCGTAGATACTGGTAAGAGTGAGGTTCTCTCTGACGCAAATGGCTGGACTGCAACATTTAGCAACCTCGATAAGAATCAGGCTGGCACTACAACAGCTATTACGTACACCGTTGTTGAGGACGAGGTTGAGGGATATACCGCTGAGGTAACAGGTGATGTTACCAGTGGCTTTACTATTACTAATACTCACATTCCTCCAACTCCAACCACTCCACCTTCAGAGACTCCTAAGAAGCCAAAGCAGCCAAAGAAGAAGGAGCCTAAGCTTCCTTCAACTGGTGATGCTTCCTTTGCTGCAGTATCTGTAGCAGCTGCATCTTCTGTTCTTATTGCAGCTGGTGTTCTTGGCAAGAGGCGCGCTCAGTAACGCACACTACAACAACGTAAGTTAAACGTAAAAGAGCCTGTGAGATTAATTCTGAACTGCCTCCCATTTCTTGGACATAAGAAATGGGAGGCAGTTCATATGCAGGTGATTATGATTCTGCAGCGTGTTAGCGTCGGCTTTTAGGCCTGATGCACAAAATAGCGCAGCTTTGGTAGGTTCTGCTGAAGAATTGACATGTTCTTAATCAAGATAGCTAGGCAGCTAAGCGGTCGCACTACCTGATATGCATCTCTATGCATAAACTTCATCTAATATGCTTGAACATGAATAGAGAAATATAAGAAATTTAACTATAGATGAATTCTGTATCTACGGAACACACCTAAGT
>NZ_JRND01000012.1:0-5164 GCF_000758945.1 Lancefieldella parvula DNF00906 | reverse complement strand
AGGCAGTTCATTCACAGGCTCTCTTTTTGTTCAAAGCGTTTCTCGCTGTCTATTAGGCTACAAAATGAAATGCGTCACGAGGTGTTTTATCGTGTCCAACTACCTTGCCGCAATACACAAAACCAGCATGTGTAAGCGTCGTAGTCATAGCGACATTTGCTTCATGAGTATCTGCGCGAACGTTTGAATAGTTTTCGCAAATCCAATTGAATATAAAAGAGGCAATTCCGTGACCTGTATATTTAACAGCCACTCGGTGAATAACAACGTAATCCAGGCTGTTTATCCAAGCGCCTTCAGCAATATTGACGTATGCCTCGTCAGGACCGGGTAAGAGCGAAAAACAACCAATAATTTCTTCAGATGTTTCATCTTCAGCGACTACAAAAAGACCACATCTTTCATAATCAGCAACAGCGTCTTCTAAAAGAGGATAGTTCTCATTCCATTGAAACGTGTTATTTTGCTGATACATAGTCTGACGACCTGTGTCGTACAAATCTGCAACAGCGCAGAGGTCTTTAGCAGCAGCTCTTCTAATGTGCATTAGAAGACCCTGATATTCAATGTTTTAGCAATACTTTGGCCAGGTTCAAGGCTTATAATGCCCGGTTTGTGTTCAAAGATGCCGTCACAATCAACGGTATCTGCAATGCCACACCATGGTTCAAGAGCAACAAATGGACAACCAGGAGCAGCACTCCAAATGCCTAGATAATCAAAGCCTTCAAAATCCATCTGAATGCCATGAGCCTCAGAAGGAGCTTCTGTGTTAGCCACAAGTGTAATGCGTCTGTCAGGGACGTCTTCTAGTGTGATGGTCTTCTCGTGATCAATAAGCTCCCAAGACAGGGGAAGCGTATCAGAGTCCACGATAAGCCTCTGTGGAGTTGTGTAATCGCAAAGACCCTCATCAGTAATAGAGGGGCCGTAGCTGGTCCAGGAGCGCGTAAATAAGAGGTGATACTGGTCCAAAGAGGCTGCCTCAACGCCGGGGATTGGAATGTTGAACGCTGGGTGAGCGCCAAGGGTAAACGGCAGTACAACGTTTGCAGGATTGGTGACCTCATACGTTTGCGTCAGCGTATCACCAGCTACCGAGAAAATCAGCTTCAGCTCAAAGTCATATGGATAAGACTTGCGAGTCTCTTCGGTACTTTTTAGCTGGAGCGTTACAGAAGAGGGACTCTGCTCGACAACCTCAAACTGGTTGAGGCGAGCAAGTCCATGACGGGCAAGAGAGATGGTACCTTCTGCAGATTCTGCTTCACCGTCTTTGAGAACACCAACAATGGGGAAGAGGATAGGAGCACGTCTTGGCCACCAGTTGGAATCTCCCTGCCAGAGGTATTCTGACTCACCTTTGCGTAAGCTCATGAACTGCGCGCCCATGGTGTCAATTGAAGCGGTAAGAGAGTTGCTAGAAATAGAAATAATTTCAGACATAAATGCCTCCAGCTAAAGAATAAGCCAGCCTCTTTTGAGACTGGCTTAGTATACCAAGTTAGAAGTGCAGAAAGACTAGTTGTTGTCTGCCATCTGAGCCTGAACAGCAGTAATTGCAACAACGCCAACAATGTCATCAGCGGAGCAACCACGAGAGAGGTCGTTAACAGGACGAGCAATGCCCTGAAGGATTGGACCGTATGCCTCAGCACCGCTAAAGCGCTGAACAAGCTTGTAACCAATATTTCCAGCCTCAAGGTTAGGGAAGACCAGGATGTTTGCGTTTCCTGCAACCTTAGAGAATGGAGCCTTGAGCTTACCAACCTCAGGAACAAGAGCTGCATCAAGCTGAAGATCGCCGTCGAGTGCAAGCTCAGCGTTCTTCTCGTGAGCAAGCTTTGTGGCCTCCTGGACCTTCTCAGCAGTTGCGCCACCAGCAGAGCCCATAGTGGAGTAGGAGAGCATAGCAACGCGAGGCTCGTCGCTCATAAATGCGCGCCAAGAATCAGCGGAGGCAAGAGCAATCTCGGAGAGCTCCTCTGCAGATGGGTCAATGTTGAGGCCGCAGTCAGCAAAGAGCAGGGTTCCGTCCTCGCCAAAGTCAGTAGTGGTGCTCATGATGAAGAATGCAGAAACAAGCTTGGTACCAGGAGCAGTCTTGATGATCTGCAGTGCAGGCCTTAGGGTGTTTGCGGTAGAGTGGCAAGCGCCAGAAACCAGGCCGTCAGCGTCGCCCATCTTTACCATCATGGTTGCAAAGTAGGTAGCGTCGTTCATCTGCTTGCGAGCTTCCTCAATGGTAACGCCCTTGCGAGCACGAAGTTCAGCAAACTTCTGAGCATATGCCTCATGACGCTCGTCAGTAGCAGGGTCAACCACAGTTGCGCCTGGAACATCAATCTGCTCAGGATCGCCAAGAATAATGACCTTTGCAATACCCTCTGCAACAATCTTCTTAGCTGCATCGATGGTACGCTGGTCCTCGCCCTCTGGAAGGACAATAGTCTTTACGTCGGACTTAGCGGTTTCTTTCATACGGTCAAGAAACTTGCTCATGTGTCGTGCTCCAATCATACTTTGATATCTGTGCCTCGTTGAATTTTGCACTTCTTAACTTGTAGTGTGTACAAAAGCCAGACACAAAAAGCCAAGAAATGCATTTTCACACTAGTTGAATATTTTACGCCTAACGGCAGAGCTTTGCGCCCCGCATGACTCACTTTATGGCCACGTGTTAAAATGAGTGAAGTTTCACATACAAATCCTGCGCACTTAGGCGCACATGGAGGTTTACATGTCTATCAATCATGGTCTTCCTGCCGGTTTTAACCCCGACAACTACGATGTTATTGTTGTTGGAGCTGGCTATGCAGGCGCAGTTGTTGCTCGCCGTATGGCAGAAAACTGCAATTCAAAGGTAGCAATCTTTGAGCGCAGAAACCACATTGCCGGTAACGCTTACGATCGCCTTGATGACGCAGGCGTTCTTGTTCACGAGTACGGTCCACACATCTATCACACCATGAGTGACCGCGTTCACCAGTTCCTCTCGCGCTTTACTGATTGGACTGACTACCAGCACAAAGTTCTGGCTAACATTAACGGCCAGCTGATGCCGGTTCCTTTTAACCACCAGTCTTTGAAGCTTGCCTTTGGAGAAGAGCGTGGCGAGAAACTCTATCAGAAGCTGGTTCTTACGTTTGGTGAGAACGTCAAAGTTCCTATCATGGAGCTTCGCGAGAAGAACGATCCAGATCTGGAAGAGATTGCTGACTACGTTTATGAGAACGTCTTCCTGCACTACACCATGAAGCAGTGGGGTAAGACTCCAGACCAGATTGACAAGTCCATCACAGGTCGCGTTCCAATCTTTGTCGGCGATGATGACCGTTACTTCCCAGGTACAACCTATCAGGGCATGCCAAAAGAGGGCTACACCAAGCTCTTTGAGAACATGCTTGACCATGATTTGATTGATGTCTTCCTAGATGTTGATGTCCGTGACATCATGAAGCTCACCGCTTCTAACGTTGCTGTTTGCGAGAAACCATTTGCAGGTGAGGTAATCTACACCGGTCCTCTGGATGAGCTTTTCAACCTTGATCAGGGCGCTCTGCCATATCGTACGCTTGATATGCAGTTTGAGACGCTTGATCAGGACCAGTTCCAGCCTGTTGGTACCGTCAATTACACCACCAGTGAGGACTTTACTCGTATCACCGAGTTCAAGAATATGACTGGTCAGGTTCTTCCTGGTAAAACAACTATCATGCGTGAGTACTCACACGCCTATGTTCCAGAGAGTGGCCAGACTCCTTATTACGCTATTCTCGAGCCAGAAAATCAGGAGCTGTATCGCTCTTACAAGGAGCGCACTTCTGGCATTCTGAACTTCCACGCAGTTGGTCGTCTTGCTGAGTATCGTTACTACGATATGGATGGCGTTGTTGCTTCTGCTTTGGAACTTTCTGACGAACTTATTGCTCATCAGGCATAGGGAGCTTGCATGAATAAGACAATTACCTTTGGTATTCCATGCTATAACTCTTCTGAGTACATGGATCACTGTATTGAGTCTATTCTTGAGGGCTCTGATTATGCCGATGACGTGCAGATCGTTATTGTTGATGACGGCTCTGTAAAGGATGATACTGCCGCTAAAGCTGATGCTTGGCAGGAGCGTTACCCCAACATCATCAAGGCAGTCCATCAAGAGAACGGCGGCCACGGCATTGCTGTTATGAAGGCTGTTTCTCATGCTGATGGTGTGTACTTCAAAAACATTGACTCAGATGACTGGGTAGATGGTGATGCTCTGAAGACCTTCCTTCAGCAGCTTCGCACCTTTATTGCTTCTGATAATCCTGTTGACCTGGTACTCTCCAACTACGTCTATGAGCACGTTGAGGACAACACACAGAACTTTGTAGATTATCGCGATGCCGTTCCTACCAACAAGATTATTGGCTGGGAAGAGATTGGCCGCTTCAAGCTGTCTCAGTACCTTTTGATGCACGCAATTACCTACCGCGTTGAGGTTCTGCGCTCTGCAAATATCCAGATGCCTGAGCACACCTTCTATGTGGATAACGTCTATGCCTACGTTCCATTCCCTAAGGTAAAGACTATCTACTATGTTGACGTTGACTTGTATCGTTATTTTATTGGTCGAGACGATCAGTCAGTTAACGAGAAGGTCTTAACAAGCCGCGTTGATCATTACTGGCGCGTAGCGCGCAATATGATGCACGCATATCACATCTACGACGACATCTCTTCTCCACGTCTTCAGACGTACATGATGAGTTACTTCACCATCATCATGGCTATCTGCTCAGTCTTTTCTAAGATGAGCGACCGTGAGGATGCTATGGATCAGTTGGAGGAGCTCTGGGATGAGCTTCGCGCTTATGACAAGAAGATGTACCGCAAGGCTCGCTATGGTCTGGTAGGCACCGCTACAAATCTTCCTGGCAAGATTGGTAAGACGGTCACTATCGGTGGCTATCGCGTTGCTCAGAAGGTTGTTAAGTTCAACTAAACGTTCTTTCAAATCTAAAAGCAAAACCCTCGCATCCTGAACTGCCTCCCATTTCTTGGACAAAAGAAATGGGAGGCAGTTCATATGCGGGTGATTATGATTCTGCAGCATGTTAGCATCGACTTTTAGGCCTGGCGTACAAAATAGCGCAGGTCTGGTAGGTTTTGCTGAAGAATT
>NZ_JRND01000011.1:0-25008 GCF_000758945.1 Lancefieldella parvula DNF00906 | reverse complement strand
TTTCAAGCATATTAGATGAAGTTTATGCATAGAGATGCATATCAAATATTGACGCTCTCTAATTAACAAGCAGTGGGTCCTTAGCTGCCTGGCTATCTTGATTAGGAACATGTCGATTCTTCGGCAGAATCTACCAAAGCTGCGCTATTTTGTACGCCAAGCCTAAAAGCCAACGTTAACACGCTCAACAGGCTAAAGCCTCGAGCAAAAAGACCCAAGTTTCTAACCTTGGGTCAAATAAATGCTTTAACTAATTTACGAAGCCGCTAATTTACTTATGCGCTCTCAATCTCGTTGAGTTTTGCATCAACCAATGTTGCCCCAAGGGTATTTTTGAAATGCGCAAGCGCAAACTGATGGTTTGCGGGCGTCAGTGATGCAACTGCTGGCTCAACAACCTCAATGTGATAACCCAGGTTGTAAGCGTCCACTGCCGTGTGCAGCACGCAGATGTCGGTAAGAACGCCAGTTAGGATAACCGTGTTAATGCCGCGCTCCCTCAGACGAATATCAAGATCAGTTCCCGAGAAGGACGAGTAATGGCGCTTGTCCATCCAGAACACATGGCTGTCATCTTTGTGCTGCTGATAGAAATCATTTAGAGGACCAAACAGGTCTCTACCACTTGTGCCAATGATATTGTGGGGTGGGAAAAGCTTAGTCTCTGGATGGAAGTTGTCTTCTGGATCGTGAGCATCAATAGCAAAGAAAATATAATCGCCACGATCAAAAGCGCACTTTGTAGCCTCATAAATAGCATCTGAAATAGCCTGAGCTGGCTTACCTGCCGTGAGCTTTCCGTCATCTGCTACAAAATCGTAGGTGTAGTCAATCGAAATCAAAGCTTTCTTCATGTTTGGTCACGCTTCTTTCTTGAATTTAAAAGAGCAGTCAGTAAAAGAATAGACGCCACCCATTGTACAGGTGACGTCTCTGTATTCCACGCTTAACACGTAAATGTTTTATATGTACGTATTTGGCGCATTGCGGCAGTCCACTTACTTCTTCTGAGAGATTATCAGGTCAACGTTTTCTGTCTTAGTGTCTTCCATGCTCTTACCACCTTTGATGTGGTAGTACTCAACAACTGCATTTACCTCAGTCTGATCAGCAAGAGGCTTTTTCTGATAAGAATCGTTAATAACAAATGCAAAGACCCTCTCGCCACTCTCAAGATAGTTGGAATCGTTAGCCCATACGGAATCATCAGAATTATCTAACTTAAAGGTACAATTTACCCAGTTTTCAGATCTATTGATGATCTCAAAGACGTAGCCTTCAGAGTAACCATCTGGGGATTTAGCAATACCAACATACCTGACATAAAGATCGTCATTATCGATAAGAACTTTGTCCACCTCGGTCTTCAGCTTAAAGCGCATCTTGTATTCGCCCTTAGTAGAAGAGAAGTTATATGCAATAGTGCCCTTGTCTGCCATTGCATCAAAAGGCTTGTACTTAAGGCTGGAATAATCACCTGAGGTTTTAGTGATTTGCTTCAATACTGCCTTGGAACCGTCAGAGCCCTCAACGGTCATCTGACCCGAGGAATCAACGGTTGCTGTATAGCTGCCAGCATTACCTGCAAGGGTGATAGTGAGCTTTCCATTAGCATCAACAGACCAGGTAAAAGGCTTCTGAGCGCCAAAACGGATAAAATTACCCGTGCCGTCATCAGCAAAGTCATAACCATAAATTGACTTCATGGATTCTACTGCTGTTGGGTAAACACTCTCGGGGATATCTCCCTGGTTAGGATCACTAATAGACTTTGCTTCCCAAACGCCTACATAAGGAGCAAGAGCAGCTTTCTTCTCTTCTGCTTCCTTCTGGGCAGCAATCTCTTCAGCCGAGGGACCACCAATGTTAGGAGTGCAAGCCGTAAACACAATGCTGGTAGAAAGCACAAGTGTAAGAACAAGCATAAAAAGTAGTCTACGCTGTTTCAAGAAAGTCCCTCCAACACCAAAGCTCTCTAGATTGACAATGTCCTTTCTTGGCGACACTTTTTTAACGAAGTTCATTCTGCTCAATCTAGGTATCGTCTGAGTGCATTACTTATTCTGCGAAATCGTCAAATCAAACTGCTCGGTCTTCTCGTCTTCAAGACTGCTTCCATCTGCAACATGGGAATACTTAAAAGTTCCCTTAGATTCAGAAAGCTTAGCCAGAGGTACATCTGCGTTGGAGCTATTAACTACAAACTCATAGAATCTCTCGCCAGGCTCAAGAACATTAAGAGCTGTTCCAAACACAGTGGAATCCGAATTATCCACCCTAAAGTCATATGAGGCCGTCTTATCGGACTTGTTGATTACCTCAAAAACATAACCTTCGGTTTGACCGCTTGGTGTTGTGGCGATTCCAACATATCTGACGTACATGTCGTCATTATCAACAACAACCCTGTTGACCTCGGTAACTACCTTAAAATTCATGTAGAAGTCATCATGGGAGGAATAATTTCCTCCAATAGTTCCCTTACCCGTAAGCGCATCAAATGGAGCATATTTAAGAGAAGAGTAATCACCTGAGGTTTTAGTTACTTGGGTAAGCACTGCCTTGGAACCGTCAGAGCCCTCAATGGTCATCTGACCTGAGGAATCAACGGTTGCTGTATAGCTTCCGGCGTTGCCAGCAAGGGTGATGGTAATCTTGCCATCGGCATCAGCGGTCCAGGTAAAGGGCTTCTGAGCACCGAAACGGATGAATAGTCCAGTGCCGTCGTCGGAAAAGTCATAGCCGTAAATGGCCTGGAATGTGTCTCTTGCTGTTGGATAGACGTTCTCGGGAATTTCGCCCTTCTTAGGATCACTAATAGACTTTGCTTCCCAAACGCCCACAAACGGAGCGAGCGCAGCCTTCTTCTCTTCTGCTTCCTTCTGAGCTGCAATTTCTTCAGCCGAAGGCCCACCAATGTTAGGAGTGCAAGCTGTAAACATAACGCCAGCAGAGAGCGCCAAGACAAGCGCAAGAACTGGCAGCATTTTACGTTTTTTCATCAAGTGTCCTTTCAGTGGTAAAGGTGAGTACGCTGAAGATATGCGTTCTTTTGTTACTCAGACTTAGGAGGGATATTTAGGTCAAGCTGTACTTTCTCCCTTTCCGAAACAGGGGTATAGGTTGTTCCGTTATTGTAACCAATAGAAACCGTGGCTTTTGGATTGGAAAGTGCCACAAGAGATCCAGGTGTCTGCGAGACATTAGGAACGAACAAATAGAACTTCTCACCAGGTTGTAAGGAGGCTTGACCAAAGGCATTCAGAGGACCAACTCGATCTCCAAGAGAGAACTCTCCGTAAAATGAGTCAGGACACTTGTTGATAATCTCAAATACGTAACCTTCTTGAGAGCTTCCCGGTACCTGAGCGATAGCGTACAGACTCATATACAGCTTATCCGTATCGATAAGAACTTTATTGACCTCTCGAGTTATTTCAAAATTTTTAAACTTGAGATCGTTATACCTAACCATGGTTGGTACGGTACCTTTATTGGTAAGTTGATCAAATGGCTGATAGGTAGCACTTGCATAGTCTCCAGCAGTAGTTGAAATCTGCTTAAGCTCGGCGTCAGTCTCATCGTCGCCTGTGCCCTTGAGCCTTAACCTGCCAGTCTCAGCGTCAATCTGTCCCGTAAAATAACCCGCAGTTCCCTCAAGGGTAACGGTAATCTTTCCTTCTGCATCAACAGTCCAGGTAAAAGGCTTCATTATGCCAAAGCGAGTAAACAAGCCAGTTCCATCCTCAGCAAAGCTGAAAGCATAAATTGCATGGAACTGTTCTTTATAATCGTCGTAGCCTGCTCCCTCCCTCAGGTTTCCTAGTCCGGGTTCAAAGATGTCATAAGCTTCCCAAACACCTACGATCTGACCAGCAGACTTTTTATTTCCTGCGGGACTGTTATCCCCTGATGAGCATGCACTAAACACTGCACTTACAGAAAGCACCAGTGCAAGCAGGCATCCTAACAGCATTTGACGCTTTTTCATTAAACTTCCTTCCATACGTGCAGCGATATAAAACTAACTCTTAACTGTTACTTGCTCTGCCCAGTAGGCAAATCAAATGTCACGGTTTTCTCGTCATTATGAAGGGCACCATTGCTAGAGTGGTCATACTCAAGAGTGCCTTTTACATCCGTGACTTCAGAAAGTGACTTATCTCTACGTTGGTCATTAAGAACATACTCATAGACTCTCTCACCTGGCTCTAACACGTTAAATCCATAAGCCCAATAACCATCGGTTGGATCTTGAATAGTAAATTGATAGCCGGTTGTATAAGGAGTTCTATTAATAACCTCAAAGACATAGCCCTCAAAACCCTTGAGGTCTTTAAGGGAAGCGATGCCAATAAGCCTTACATAGAGCTCATCGGTATCAACAATAACCTGATCAAGCTCAGTGGTGATATTAAAGCGTAGTTTAGTTTCATGCGATGACTTGTTTTTAGAAATATTGCCTGTTCCTGTTAGTGGATTAAATGGCTCATACCTAATATGAGAATAATCACCTGAGGTTGTACTTACCTGAGTAAGGATAGCTTTAGAACCATCAGAGCCTTCAACGGTCATCTGGCCTGAAGAATCAACGCTTGCTGTATAGCTTCCAGCATTGCCTGCAAGGGTAATAGTAAGCTTTCCATCGGCATCAACAGACCAAGTAAATGGCTTTTGTGCACCGAAGCGAACAAACAAACCAGTGCCATCGTCAGAGAAGTCATAGCCATAAATTGCTAGATAAACATCTCTAACATCTTTGTACATGTCTTCAGTGACTGTGCCATTTTTTTCATCCTCAATTGACTTGGCTTCCCAAATGCCTACAAAGGGAGCAAGAGCAGCTTTCTTCTCTTCTGCTTCCTTCTGAGCGGCAATCTCTTCGGATGATGGTAAACCAAAGTTAAAGTTACACGCAGTAAATACAACACCTGATGAAAGCGCAAGGACCAGTGCACAAGTCAGTGCTAGTTGGCGTCTTTTCATTAAGCATCCTTTCGATAGGTGGGGTGCAAAATTAAAAAATTTAAGACCGTACTATCCAATATGTTACAATAAATCTCTCAAATAGGATAATTATTTATATCCTGAATAGTTCTACCAGCTAAAAGGAGGACGCTTGATGTCACTTCCAACTCCACCAGAAGCACCACAAAAACCCGCTCAAAAACAGGAAATTCCAGGTAACGTTTATCTTTACGATAAAAACGACACCTCCCCCATTCCTCTTACCTACGATGTAATTGATTTTGGTAAACCTCAGGGAGCTGCTAGCCCTCTTGTTGGTTGGGCAGCCGGTGCGTTTTTTGCTGTTGGCGGCCTCTGGAATTTCTTTAATTTAAATGGTGAGGGCACCATTTTTGCAGGAATTCTTTTGTGCGCCATTGGTGGCCTACTTATTGCAGCTGGTTTCTTTATGAATGGCTATAGCATTATTGCTAATGCAAACGGATTCAGGTCTGGAACAGCCAATAGCGGAGAAGTTACCGAGTGGCCTGTTGCTCGTGGTTACTTTACTGTTAAGGTCCGCCTTGGTACTAACAAGACAGCTCGCATGGCTATGAACAGCGCAACTCTAACTATTACTAGACCAGATAATCTTCCTCTTTCTGTTCAGCAAGTTACTTTTACAGGTTCTAACACTGCTGAACTTAAGCAGCGCTGTGAAGTACAGGCTGACCGCATCTGGAACTGGGCTGTTGCAAAGGGATATATTTTTTAACGTGTCCTAAAGGCTCAACTAGCCGCAAGCCACAAATTGCTAAAAAGAACGCTCCTAGAAAATCTTATTTCTAGGGGCGTATTTATTGCTTATTAGCTCTTATGATTTTCTATTGCAGTTTCTTGCGGAGACCAAGCGCAACAAGAGTAGTGCCGGCTGCTGCGACAACACCTGCTACAGAGCCTGCATCACCTGTATTAGGCAGAACGCGCTTCTCGCGCCTTGGTGCAGGAATTTGGGTTGCATCAGAGGCAGGCACAACTGGGGCGGGCTCTGGTTCTGGCTGAGGCTCAGGCTCTGGCTCTGGTTCTGGCTGAGGCTCAGGCTCTGGCTCTGGTTCAGGATTTGGTGCCCAAAGAGGAGCAAAAAAGTAATAGTAAGTTGTAGTGTCATCACGCAGGTCATCAGTAACGGACCACGAAGAAATGTCAGCAAAATTCACGTGGACAAATCCGTTGGCATCAACGGTATAAGGCATCGACTGGTCCGCAGTTGCATTATCCCTTTGATCATTTGAAAGCAATTCTGACGAATATCCTACCAGCGTGTAACCATCTCGCTGAATATTTCCATCAAAAGTAAAACTCTTATGATCGTCTGAAATCGTTGCAGGGATATAGGCATTTCCGTTGTATTGAGTGCCGTATGCGCCGACAACAAGATTGATCCTAGTGTTCCAACCAACTTCAGGATCATAAAAACGAACGATTGTTGCACCATTATCATCTGTTGAAGTGGTGCTAGCAGCAGCTTCAGCTGAAGTGGTTGTCTCAGTTGTCGCAGTCGTCTCAGCTGCGGTGGCTGCTTCAGTTGTAGCGGACGACTCGGTCGAGACGGTTGTCTCAACTGTGACGGTTGCCTCAGCTGCATCGTTAGTTGCAGTCGTTGCAGTAGTTGCGGTTGCTTCTGTCACCTCAGTACCCTCTGCAAGCGCAAGAGAAGAAAATATTGGCGAGAAGACCAATGCTCCTGCAAGAACACCAGAAAGAATAAGAAGCTTTGTGTTGTTGTGAAAATATTTAGACATAGGAATGTATTTCTACTAGGAAACGACTGTTTACTACTGCAGTTTCTTACGTAGGCCAAGCGCAACAAGAGTAGTGCCGGCTGCTGCAACAATACCTGCTACAGAGCTTGCGTCACCTGTATTAGGCAGAACGCTTTTCTCGCGCCTTGGTGCCGGAGTTTGGGTTGCATCAGAGGCAGGCACAACTGGAGTGGGCTCTGGCTCTGGCTCTGGCTCTGGCTGAGGCTGAGGCTCTGGCTCTGGCTCAGGATTTGGTGCCCATAAGGTAGTTAGATGATAGCGAAACGTAATAGTGTTTGTATCAATATCGTCGGTAACACTCCAGGCAACAATATCATCAAAATTCATATGAACATTGCCACTCTCATCGATAGTATATGGTTTCGACATATCTGGTGTTGCATTGTTTATTTCCTCTTGCGAAAAATAACCTGTTGAAAAACCTACCAGTGTGTATCCCTCACGCTGAACATTGCTGCTAAAAGAAACACTCTTAAAATCACCTGAAATAGTTGGTGGAATATAATCTTTTCCGTTATAAGTGCCGCCATCTGTTGATACTGAAATGTGGATTTCACGCATTATGCCATCGGCGCCCATATAAGATCCAACTGCCTCTGCGTCACTATCATCATCTGTTGAGGCAGCAGTGGTCGTCTCAGTTGTAGCAGTCGTTTCGGTCGTAGCGGCAGACGACTCGGTCGAGGCGGTGGCCTCAGTTGTGACGCTTGCCTCAGCTACCTCAGTACCCTCAGCAAGAGCTATCGCAGAAAGTACTGGCGAGAAAACCAACACACTTGCCATAATGCCTGCAATTGCGAGCATCTTTACGTTGTTATGCAAATACTTTGACATTTCATATTCCTTAACTCGTGTATTTCAAGAAAAAATTGTTTTTCTTTTTTGAACATGTTTCAACGGATTAGTAAGTATATATGAAAAGAAATCGCAGGTAAACTGCTAAAACGCCCAGCTAAAGATATTCTTAAAATATCTATAACTGGGCTATAAAAACGATTTACTAAAAGAGGAGGTGTTGTAAATAATTCACGACAAGTTTTAACTTACAGTTTTAATGTTTCGATTGAGCTTAAGTCCTTTGTGACCACAGCTGTGTCAAATTTTATTTCAAATAAAACCAAGGATTCCCCTGCATATTCGATAGTATTTTTGTAGTTTGGAACCTTAGCAATAAATTGATCTGCGACGTCAAAAATAGTTTTTGAACTTTTTTGAACAATTCCTTTTGCTTTCACGTGCTCATTTCCCGAGTGAGGAATTGTGGTAAACGCCACATGTGGGTTTGCTTTTATCTCTTTGATTTTGTCATTCTCTTTAAAAGACGAGAAGTAAAGTACGTTTTCTTCTGGGTCAAAATAAAAATTTACAATCCTCACATTTGGGACATTATTTACAGATGTTGCCAAGGCAATCTCGGTTTGCTCAGACATAATCTTTAAAAATTCTGCTTTTGTACTCATTTGAGAAGATTACCTCTCTTTGAAACTGAAATTAAAACGACTGAACGATTTCTTCTCCACGAGCATTCTGTGGGATAAAGCGAATCTCACGGCGCGGCTCAGCGTCGTCTGATTCCAGCTCTTCCTCAGACAATCTAGAAACATAGACATCCAGGGCTCTCTCACCAATTTGCTCTGCAAATTGCTCTCCCCACTCGATGATAGTTGGACCATCAGACTCAAGCGCATCGTACAGGCCTGTATCTTCAAGCTGATCAGGGTCGTTCAAGCGATACAAGTCAAAGTGGTAGAGAGGCATAAGCGTACCCTCATAAACCATCTCGATAGTAAACGTTGGGCTGGTCACGTCATCCGTGATGCCCATGCCAGCAGCAATGCCCTTAGTGAGCTGCGTTTTCCCAGCGCCCAGGTCTCCCGTAAGCACCAGAACGTCTCCCGCCTGCAGGAGTTTGCCCAGAATCTGACCAAGAGCAATAGTTTGCTCGGTGGTGGTAGAAACATACGTGCCGGCCGCAGTTTTTTCTGGCAGGTTGTTTGTTGCAGCGTCGTTTGCGCTGGTAGAAAGGTTAGTCACACGAGCCTCCTCGAGGGTGTTCCTCAAGCCAATCAGCAAGAAGTCGCAGGTCATCTTTGAGGAACTGCGCCCACTCCTTGCGGTAAATAGTTGATGCGGGATGCATGGTAGGTAGCACGCTAAAGGCGCCTATCTGGTAAAACTTGCCGCGCAGCTCCGTCACGCCCTTATCGGTATGCATGACAAACTGTGTTGCAAAATTACCCAAGCAAACAATAACGTCTGGCTTAATAGCACGAATCTGATTACGAAGATACGGAGAGCACTCCTCTACCTCAGCTACCTTGGGATTTCTGTTTGAAGGTGGTCGGCATTTGACCACGTTAGAGATAAAAACATCCTGGCGAGAAAGGCCAACTTCTTCTAACAACGCATCAAGCTTTTTGCCCGATACGCCCACGAAAGGCTGACCGCTTAGATCCTCATTTTTTCCAGGAGCTTCTCCCACAATCATGACACGAGCTGTGGGATTTGGGCCACCAAACACAATGTTGGTGCGTGTTTCCCACAGCGGACATTTCTTGCAATCAGTTATCTGCTTGCGAATCTCGTCAAGCGTGACTGCCATTAGATGTACACCTTATCGAGGCGCGCACCAAAGTTGCAAACTACCTCGTAATTGATGGTCTCGCGAAGGTCAGCCATCTCATCCGCGGTGATTTCTTGGTCGCCGTCTTTGCCGATGAGGGTAACCACGTCACCATGGCGAATTTCGTGTGCAGGCTTATTAGCGTGTGTACCTGCGGTATCAACAGCAATCATAAACTGATCCATGCAGATATTGCCCACCTGGCGGACACGGTCTCCACGCGTCAAAACATCCATGCGGTTAGAAAGGCTGCGCGCAAGACCGTCGGCGTAGCCAATAGGCACCGTAGCTACCTGGATGTTATTGCGAGGAACACGCCACGTCATACCGTAACTAACGCCGTCGCCAACAGCTGGATATATTACGCGCGTCACGCGACCGCGCACGCTCATAACGGGCTGCAGGTCAATGCGGGGAATGGTGAGCTTGCTTGGATGAAGTCCATACAGGCCAATGCCCACACGAACCATATCGAACTGAATATCTTTGTGCAGAACCGTGCCAGGAGTGTTATCAGCGTGAACCAAGCCCAGCTCATAGCCCGCGTTTTTGAGTGCCGTAACCGCTTCAATAAAGCGATTAACCTGCAGGTCAAAGTCCCAGTTGTCGAGCACGTCGGCCGTAGCAAAATGCGTAAACGTACCAGCGCATTCAAGACCCCTGTGGAAATCGATAGAACCGCGAACCTCAAGTAGATCTTCTCGCCTGACGCCAATGCGGGTCATGCCGGTATCGATGGCCAGGTGATAGCGGCCAACCTTATTAGCTGCAGCAGAAGCCTCACCATACGCAAGGGCAAAGTCAACCGTGTAGACGGAAGGCATAATGTCAAAGCGAACGAGGTCTGGGATGGAAGTAACCGGCGGCTCAGAAAGCACCAGAATGGGGTTATCAATACCGGAACAGCGCAGTTCAACACCCTCATCGACTGTTGCAACGGCAAACTGATCAGCACCCACGGACTGCATGGCTTTAGCGCACTGAGCAGCGCCGTGACCATAGGCGTCGGCCTTGACCACACACATCATTTTGACACCGCGGTTAAGCTGGGCCTTAAACGCCTTTACATTGTGGCGGACGGCAGAAAGATCAATCTCTATCCAAGCCCATCTATCCTGGGGATATGCCGACATCAGGCTCACCTACTCCGCAGCTTCTTCAAAGTCTGTCATAGGGAATGCAATCTGCTCTTCAAGTGCATCGGAGGCAAGGCCAATAACGTCACAGATGTCGCCAGCCATAGCTCCGCGTACACCGAACTTCTCGGCAGCTAGCTGACCTGCGTATGCGTGGACCTCACAGGCAAGTGAGCAGAAGGTTGGCAGGTCATCAACTTGACCAGCAACCTGAGCCAAGCGGCCAGCAATAGTACCAGCAAGAACGTCGCCAGAGCCAGCAGTTGCCAGCGTAACGGGACCAGGCTTTGGCAGCACGGCTTTCTGGACGCCAACGCAGCCAGTTGCGGTTCCCTTAGCAACAATGACCAGCTCAGAGCCACCGTCTGCCCAGACAATCTTGCGGGCAGCCTCAAGCTGACCCACCAGGCTTGCAGGAGGATTGTCTACCTGGTTGACCAGGCGACCAAGCTCGCGACGATGCGGCGTCATGATGAGCGGAGCGGTACGACGAGTGAGCTCGGGGAAATCTGGGAGGTTGTTATTAGTGAGGCGAGCAATGCAGTTGAGTGCGTCGGCATCAACAATAACGGGCAGCTCAGAGTCAAGCAGCACGGAGGTAACTTTGACGGTTCCGCCAGAGACGCGCATGCCAGGGCCAACCAGCGTAACGGTGCGCATAGCGGCAAGCTGCAGCACCAGTGGAGCTGCTTCCTCGGTAAACACGCCCTCAGCGTCGCACGGGAGGCCAATAACGGGAACCTCTGGCAGCATCATCTGAACGCAGCTGACAATGGCCTCAGGAACTGCCAGCGTAACGTAGCCAGCACCCGCACGAGCAGCCGCCTTAGCAGCAAAAACAGCAGCTCCGGGGAAGCGGCTTGAGCCACCAACCACCAATACGGAGCCACGAGAGTATTTATCGCAGTCGTTGAGCTGGGCAGGAACAGAAGCAAGATAATCTTCCAGGTCAACGCGCCAGGCAACAGGATCTGCCTCAACAACCAGACGCTCAGTCTGCTCGGCCAGAGGAGCCACAACAATGGAACCGCAGACGTCTCTACCTGCATCAGCAATAAGGCCGGGCTTGAGCGCAATCATGGTAACGGTAACGTCAGCGACAACACACGCGCTTTCTACCTGGCCCTTCTGCGCAGAAAGGCCACTGGGAACGTCAACGGAAAGTACGCGAGCACCAGACTGATTCAGGCACTCAATCCAAATATCAAACGGAGCACGGACCTTACCGTGGAAGCCGGTACCCAGCATGCAATCAAGCACCACGTCAGCCGTTGCCAGCAGGTCAATCAGCTCCTGGCGAGAAGGGCCAACAAGCACGGAAACTCCCGCGCGAACGGCGCGCTGCGCCATCTGACGTGCAAGATCGCCGGAAATCTGATCAGGCTCAAGCGGAGTGACTACCTTAACGTTGCAGTTTCTAGAGCGCAGCGCTTCTGCTGCCACCCAGCCATCTCCACCGTTATTGCCAAGACCTACGAGGATGACAACGTTAGAGATGTCCCCTCCCATGCCAAGGGCCTCTTGAGCAGCAGCGTAACCTGCACGGTGCATGAGCTCAGAAACGCTCACGCCCACGCGTGTCAGCGCAATCTCTACACGCTTGATGTCCTCAACATTTAGTACCGGCTGCATAACTTACTCCTCGGATTTAACAACATCATCAAAGGTTGTCTCAATTATAGGTTCTTGCACGCGCTCAAGCTCATCCAACACAGAACGAGCTTCTTTGAACGAACGTGCCAGCTCTTGGGCAGCATCTTCCTTTTGATCTACCTTAGGTTTTACGGCGTTGGTTACCGCAACCGCATTGGCCACCGCCACGTCTCTGGTGTACGAGATAGAAAGCGCAATCTCCTGCACGCCCTGCTCAGCCGCAATCTGTGCAGCCTTGCCCGCTAGACGAGCCTGTGGCCTGCCCAACTGATCTCTTTCAACGGAAACATCCTGAAAACCAATACCAGACGAGAAACCCGTTCCTAAGGCTTTAAGCACGGCTTCTCTTGCTGCAAAGCGAGCAGCATAGTGCTCCGCAGGGCGAGCAGTGCGCTCACAATACGCACGCTCGGCATCGGTGAACATACGGCGAATAAAGTGAGGGCGTCTCTCAATTGCCTGCTGCATGCGGGCAATCTCAAGCATATCTACACCTATTCCTGCCAGTGCCATCGTATCCCCTGGATCTATCTGCGCTTAAGCGCTGAGCCTATACTCCTCGAGTGCATCGAGCACAATCTGATTTGCCTGCTGGCAGAGCTCATCGGTTGGAGCTTCTGCAAGAACGCGCACCAGAGGCTCTGTTCCGGAAGCGCGGACCAACACGCGACCATTGCCCTCAAGGAACTTCTCGGCAGCTGCAACTGCGTCGTTGACCTTAGGAGACTGCATAGCAGCCTCTTTGTCGGTGACGCGAACGTTAACCAACTGCTGTGGATATAGTGTAACGGGACGAGTAAGCTCAGAGAGTTTCTCGCGCTCTGCTCGTAAGACCTCCATAATACGGAGGCTGGTCAAGATGCCGTCGCCGGTCTTAGCAAGATCACCAAAGATGATGTGACCACTCTGCTCGCCGCCCAGGCTGTACTCGTTCTCGTTCATGCAAGCGTAGACGTACTTATCGCCCACGTTGGTTTTCTCGTAAGAGAGGCCAGCGTCGTCAAATGCTTTGAACAGGCCAAAGTTGCTCATGACGGTGGTAACTACGGTCTGCTTAGCCAGGCGACCATACTTGTTGAGGTAGGTACCGCAGACGTAGAGAATGAGGTCTCCGTCAACCACATGGCCACGCTCATCAACTGCCAGGCAGCGGTCGGCATCGCCGTCGTAAGCAAAGCCCACATCAAGGCCGTTCTGAACCACAAAACGCTGCAGCTGGTCAATGTGGGTGGAGCCGCAATCAACATTGATGTTGAGGCCGTTTGGAGCGTTGTTGATAACGTGAGTCTCGGCACCCAGAGCATCAAAGACAGGGCGAGCAACACTAGAAGCTGCGCCGTTAGCGCAATCCAGGCCAATCTTCAGGCCCTGGAGGCTAAAACCGCAGCTAGCAATAAGGCTGGAGATGTAGCGGTTGCGGCCCTGCATGTAATCAACCGTGCGGCCAATGCTGTCACCCGTTGCCAGAGGAACGTCAAACTCGCCGTCAATATAGGCCTCTACCTGCTCAAGGACGTCCTCATCCATCTTGTAGCCGTCTTTGTTGACCAGCTTGATGCCGTTATCGGTGAACGGATTGTGGGACGCAGTAATCATGACGCCGCAGTCAAAAGCGCCATCAACAACCTCAAAGCTGACGCCAGGTGTAGGAATAACGTGCAGCATGTACGCGTCGGCACCGGAAGCAACCAAGCCCGAGACAAGTGCAGACTCAAACATATAGCTTGACCTGCGGGTATCCTTACCAATAATGATACGAGCCTTGCGAGCCTGCTTAGCTCCGTAATACCAGCCAATAAAGCGGCCAATTTTGTATGCGTGATCGACGTTCAAACCCTCATTTGCACGGCCTCTAAAGCCGTCGGTTCCAAAGTACTTCATAAGCGTCTCCTAAGCTGCGAATGTAATGTTGTCGGGTGGAGAGCAACGTGCGCGCAAAGCGCCAGCGAACTACTCGACAGGTGGGGCTTCTCGCCAGATGGCGAGAAGAACGTGCGGACTAAAACGGTTGCGCAAATATGCAAAATGCAACCATTTAAAAGTATACAAAAAAGAGACCTGCCGATATACGACAGGTCTCTCTGTAAGGACTTTTTTGGGTCCAGCGGCCTTAGCGCTTGGAGAACTGAGGACGCTTACGAGCCTTCTTCAGACCGTACTTCTTACGCTCGACCGCACGAGAATCGCGGGTGAGGTAGCCGGCCTTCTTAAGGTCATCACGATACTCGCCAGCCTCAAGAAGAGCGCGAGCAATGCCCAGGCGAAGAGCGCCGGACTGGCCGTTGATGCCGCCGCCATCGCAGTTTGCGAGGACGTCAAAACGACCAAGAGTATCAGTAATGCGGAGAGGTGCGGTTGCGTTGTCTACGAGCTGCTGGCGACCAAAGTACTGGGTTGCCTCGCGGCCATTAACGGTAACCTTACCAGTTCCAGGAACAAGACGAACACGAGCGACGGCCTCTTTACGACGGCCGGTGCCGGTGTAAACAGCGGTGTTATCTGCCATCGTTTAGCCCTCCAGCTCAATCTTGACGGGATTCTGTGCAGCATGTGGGTGCTCAGCGCCGGCGTAAACCTTAAGCTTCATACCCTGCTTGCGACCAAGAGTGGTCTTAGGAAGCATGCCCTTGACTGCGTGCTCAACAACACGCTCTGGGTGCTTCTCCATCTCTTCCTTGAAGGAAGTGATCTTCAAGCCACCAAGGTAGCCGGAGTGACGCCAATACTCCTTGTGATCAGCCTTAACACCAGTAAGGACGATCTTGTCTGCATTGATGATGACAACAAAGTCACCAGTATCAGCGTTTGGGGTGTACTGTGGCTTGTTCTTACCACGAAGAATCATGGCAGCCTTTGTAGCCAGACGACCGAGCGTTGCGCCCTCAGCGTCGATGAGCACCCACTTGCGCTCGACTTCGCCAGCCTTGGCGAACTGAGTCGACTTCTTCACTTGACTCCTCCTACGAATTACGAGTTGATAACCCCTGGACGGGTCATCGATGCTTTTTCTTGTCAGAGATTACGGGGCTCTGTGGAAAAGCCTTAAAAGTATACTCCACTCTTTAGCTGTTGTACGCGGGAATTTTTGTTGCTTCACGAATGCAACAATTCGTTCAAATTTGACGGGTTTCTCCACATTGAAAAGCCGTCCACAGCACACGCCACGAGTGCGCCGGGTTTCTCGTCAGAAAAGACCGCGGATATGCGCGTAACAGCGCTGTCCGCGGTTACTTTTTTGCCGAAACTGAAGTATTATCAGCGTAGATAACTTGCGCCGCTTGGCGGTGCTACTCAAGCGCCGATTGCGGCGCCGCAAACCGAGGAGCGACTATGCCCAGCATCTACACCGTCACGCTCAACCCCGCTCTGGACAAGACCGTCCAGGTGTCAAATTTTGCCGTTGACCAGGTGAATCGCATCACGTGGCTCAGGCGAGACGCGGGCGGCAAGGGCATCAACGTATCCAAGGTTATCGCTAAGCTGGGCGGAGAGTCTACCGCCATCGCCGTTCTTGCAGGTCAAACCGGCAAATGGATCGCTGACACGCTTGGCGAGAATAACATCAAGGTCCAGGCGATTTCCGTTCCCGGCGAGACGCGCACCAATCTTAAGGTCGTCGACACCGAGGGTGGCACCAACACCGACATCAACGAACCTGGTCCCGAGGTCACCGATACCGTGCTTGACCAGGCGCTTGCTGACGTGATTGCCAAGACTTCCGCTGGCGACATTGTGGTTCTTTCCGGCAGCCTCCCCCGCGGAGCTTCCGCTGATACGTATGGCCGCTGGACTCGCGCCCTGCGCGACGCCGGACTGAAGGTTTACCTGGATGCCGACGGCGCGGCACTTTCAGCTGGACTTGAGCAGAAACCATACTTCACCAAGCCAAACGACCACGAGCTCTCCGCCATGCTTGGTCGCGAGCTGACCGATGTGGACGCGATTGCCGCTGCCGCGTCCGAAATTGTTGCTGGTGGCATCGACACGGTCTGCGTTTCCATGGGTGGAAACGGCGCCGTCTACGCTACGGCCAACGAGGTTTGGTATGCAGGTCCAGTAAAAGTCCAGGTAGGAAGTACTGTCGGTGCCGGTGACTCCGTTGTGGCGGCGCTTGCCTTTGCGGATGCACAGGGTCTCTCGACAGAAGACGCGCTGCGGCTGGCCATGGCCACGGGTGCCGCAAACGTCATGGAGAGCGGAACTCAAGCGGCGGAGCGCTCGGTTGTGGATTCGCTTATCGAGAAAGTGCAGCTCACGCGCCTGCGCTAGCGTTCGGGGTGCGAGCGCGGGTGCGCGGAGAGCTACGAGTGCACCGGGTTTCTCGCCAGGTGCGCCTTAACAACATGCGCGCCTGAAAAGTGCAAAGAATCTGTATTTTGAATACAGATTCTTTGACAAAATCAGGCAAATCCACAGTTTCTTTTACCTTTTTAGGCAAAATTTACAGAATCTTTGATGAAATCAGGCGCGTGAAAGATAGACTACGTAGCTCTAAATTTTGAGCCTGAAAGCTGCATCATGTCTGAGTGAATTTACTCAGACATGGCGAGAAAAGCCGGCAAAACCACTCAGACATGGCGTGCTTTTCCGGCAAAGAATTCAGACATGACGAGAAAATCAGGCACACATAACGTCTCGCACGCAAGTCGCGCGCATAACGTCTCGCTCGGAGCACCGTCATGCGAAAACGCGCGGGTTTTTCCGCGACTACTTAGCGACGCCCGCAGTTTTTCTGCGGTTGCATTCGAGCTTCCAGCCGATCATCCAACCAACTGCAAGAACGTAATTCTCGATAGCACCAACCAAATTTACCGACTCGTGAGCGCTTAAAAAATGAATGAAATGATTGGTTCCAATTCCGATACCACCCAGAATCAGCGCGAGCAAAATCGCACGTAGATAGACCCAATCGTAGTGGAAACACGTGGTAACCAAAATGATGAGCACCGCGAGATTCCAAAAACCAATCTCTCGCTGCCAACCGGTCGAAATACCATAAGCGGCATTGCTTCCCATGTACTCGGGGGCGACAATTTGCAGAATCGCTGCACCAGTCATCGCGACGATAACCAGCGCAAACATTACCTTCAAAAACTTATTCATGGGCGTCTTCAAAACAAACTCTTTCCGTATCAATTTTCGCTTCGCGTTCAGGGCATATGTTGTAGATTTTGGAGCTCGATTAATCCAAAAGTCTACTCGATAAAACTTTTAATCTCTTCGAGGCGCTCAAGTGCGACTTGGCGACCTGTCAGGTATAGAGACAGCAGGGCTTCACCGGACTTCTCGTTAACTTTAACTTCAACTGGCTCAGGAGGTAGAAGCACCAGCACTCTACCCTCTTCTTCCAGTTCAAAGAGCTGTTTGCGCTGATCCATGTAGCGTTCGGCGCGAGAAGCCAATGCGGCTTCAAAGTATGGATACGCGGAGTAGAGCTGCGAGCGGATAGCAATCTGCTCATTGACGTCGGTTTTTACGAAATTCCTATCCTGCGTGATAATGACCAGCGCTTTCTTTGCCGGCTTGTGGTCGGGAATGTCAACCGCGCGTTCCGCTTTACCGTCGGGCAGGCCAAGCGCGGCCGCAAACGGAATTGAATCGGTAGTTCCACCGTCCAAATAACGATGTCCATCCAGCTCAACCATGCGAGAAACCGTTGGCATCGACGCGGACGCTCGGACCATGGTCACATCTTCCGGAAACTTTTTTACGTGCAGATACGCCGGTGTGCCAAACGTAACGTCGGACGCCACCGCGTACATCTGCATGGGATTTTGGTTGAACGCCTCGTTATCGCAAGGGTCCAGGTGGTTTTGGATTTCGTCAAACATAAAATCCGCACCTGCGATGTCGCCAGTAGTGATCAACGAGCGAATCGAAAGAAAGCGAGGATCGTCCCTAAAGGCCAGCATGATGCGCATGGCGCGACCCATCTGCTTGGACCTGAAGCTCACGGCGTTGATGGCACCTGCGGAAACTCCCCACACGCTCTCAAAGTTGGTGACACCCTTCTCGCGAAGCACGTCAAGAATTCCAGCGGTAAAAATGCCTCGATAACTGCCGCCTTCTAGAATAAGCGCAGTTGAAGATGGGTGCACCGACTCCTGCTCCACGCCACCGTCCTGCGAGAATTTTTGCTGCTGGTCTTCCATAACAACCTCCGAATTTCGTTATTCAGAGTGTACCCAATTTCCGCCTGGTCGCCCGCTCGGTTTCCTCACAAAAAAGCGCCTGAGGTCAGGCGCTTTACATGTACGTTATTTTTTTCTGGCGAGAAACCCGTCGGCTTTGCAACGCGGTCGGTGTCGCAGTTGCCGCGGTTGGAGCCGCAGCTGGCGCTACGCGCTCACTGCGCTTCTTCCCCTACTTGCGGACCTTACGAGAAGCAGCAACAAAACCAAGGCCGCTTACCGCAAGAACTGAAGCTGGAACAACAACGTCTGCGATACCAGTTGCAGGAAGAGTGGATTTCTTCTCTGGTGTTGGTGCAGGAGATGGAGCAGGCTCTGGCTCTGGTGCTGGAGCTGGCTCTGAATCAGGAGTTGGAGCTGGAGTTGGATCTGGAGTAGGTGCAGGAGTTGGATCTGGAATGCGAACAAACTCAACCTCAATGACCTCGTCAAAATCGAGCGCAGGAGTCCAGTGACCCTTAACCGTAACGGTGCCATCGCCGTTGTCGATAATGACTACGCCATCAGCATTGCCAACCATAAATCCGTCTGGAATTGGGTTAGTTACATCAGGCAGAAAGTATGCGTCCTCAGGGGCGTATGGATTAACCGTTGGGTCCATAAGCTGCTCTCTGGTTGGTGCAGGAATAGGAGTTACGCCAGTAGTAGTAGCAGTAGCACCGGTAGTGCTTGTAGGAGCAGGCGCTGTGCCCTCTGCCAGCGCAGATGCTGGAGCAAGTGCCAATGCGGCTGCAAGAGCAGATGAAGCGATACAGACCTTTAAATTCTTCATGTGACTTTTACGCCAAAATTTATGCGCCGGACCCAACGCCGAGAAGCACAAAAATTTTAAATGACTTTTAAAACTAATTTTCCAAAGTCTGATAACATTTCTGCAGGTAAACTATTACGCAACTCAGAGTTGACAAATTTCCAACTCAACTTGGTGGTGTGCAATCAAGGCAATTTTTAGAGTAATAGCCATCACATGTGAATCCCACCACATCACCAACAGAAAGGAACAGCCATGTTACTGAGCGAGAAAATCATGAGTCTCAGAAAGCGTAATGGTTGGTCACAAGAAGAGCTTGCACAACAACTTGGCGTTTCAAGGCAGTCAGTTTCTAAATGGGAGTCCATGGCTTCCATGCCTGATATCCAAAAGATCATGGCCATGAGCGAACTCTTTGGCGTTTCCACAGACTACCTGCTCAAAGACGAGCTCGAGGAGCTTCCAGCCACTGCCATTGCTGCTGATTACGCGGTCTCTTCGGTGCAGAGCGGCTCTTCGGATCCCGCTGCTGCAAGCACCGCAGACAGCCCTGACGGCAGCTCCACCAGCGGCGACTCATCTACCAGCAAAACTGCGGCACCGAAGCTCAGCGTTTCTCTCGACACAGCCACCGAATACCTGGATGCAATCGCACGAACTTCTCGCCCCACAGCAGGCGCAATTACCCTCTTTATCCTGGGACCCGCGCTTCTTGTCTCGCTTGCAACATACAGCGAAGACGCGCTCTACTTTAATCCGATGCGCATTTCTCCAGATGCGATGGGCATCGCAGGAATTTGCATCATGATGCTCTTCATTGCTGCGGGCGTTGGCTTGCTGATTCTCCAAGACATGAAGCTCGCGAAGTTTAAGCAGCTCAAGGAGGCCTCTCTCGAGCTCCAGTACGGTGTCGAAGCCGCCGTTCGTAGACGCGCCGAGTCAACCGAATCGTTGCGCTACATGCAACAAGCCGCCGGCGTCTGCCTTACCATCCTGAGCGCAATCCCCTTCCTTATTGCCTCGTACTATGGGACTGGCCTCATCTTTGCCCTTGGCTTCTTCGTGGCAGCAATTCTGGTTTCTCTTGGCGTTTACCTGCTGGTTTACTCGGGAATCATCAGAGATGGCTATAGGGTTCTTCTCCAGGAAGGCGATTTCTCTCACGACGAGAAAAGCAACAAGAGAGACTCCAAATCCGCAGCATTGAAGTACAGGCCAATTGCCAGGGCGTATTTTGGCACCATTACCTTGCTGTACGTGGGCTATAGCTTCATCACCAAGGACTGGAAAAGTTCCTGGATTATCTGGCCTGTTTCCGCGCTCCTCTACCACATCATCATCAGCATCCTGAACGCTCTGAAGAAACGATAGGCGCTTGCCGGCACGAGCCCAGCCTAGGTACAGGTCAAATACGACTCGCAAGAGCTCGGTCTTCTCGACAGACCGAGCTTTTTGTGTATAGCTCGGCGAAGGTTCCTTTGAGCCTGAAAAGTACAAAGAATCTGTGTTTGGGACACAGATTCTTTGAAGAAATCAGGCAGAATCCACCGATTCTTTTATGTTTTCAGGCAAAACCTACCGATTCTTTGCAGAACTCAGGCGCAGCTACGCGATCCAGAATCAGTTGAAACTTTATGCGCGACGAGATGCCTGATACTTCTCGAAAGCAGCCTTATATTTCTCTTCCTCTTTCTTGAAAATAGCATTGAAGACTAAGGTTGTAACCAGCAGAATGACCAGGTACAGCGCAGTAAACGACATCCAAGCCTGAGCCATATTTGGCACCCATCCTCCAATGAGCGCCATCGCTACAAGCGTTGGGAACAGGCAAACGTTGAAGCCAAGAAACCTGTGAAGGTAGCTGAGCTTAGTAATCAGAGGCTGATAGTTGAACCAAATCTGCTGGTAAATCCCCGACAGGACGCCGGCGGCGATCAGCGTAAGAAGTATGATGTTATTTTGCCTGTCACCATAATTGGTTGCCAGCGCAATGACGCCATACACAAGCGAGATGCCGGTGAAGCATATCGCGCCACCTGAAATACCTTTGCACATGATTTGACCTACTGTTTTATTGAGTCCCTCATCAAATTCTTGCTGAGTCTTTCGCTCAATTCCTTGCCAGTTTTGTGATTCGTTGCGTTCCATAATGTTCCCTTCTCTGGGATAAAACTGCTGTTAAAGTGTGGTTCGAGTGGTGTTTGGCGCTCGGCACCGGGAGCGATGCGCGAGAAAATCCGCTGGCCCTTACACAATTCCGATACGTCGTTTGATTTCCGCAGCGTACTTTCTTGAAGCAACAAGGGGTTTCTCGCCAAGCGACAGCAACATGCGGCCGGAACCTGCGGGTTTGATGCCCGTAACCTGATCCAAATTGACCAGTTCCTGTCGAGAAGTGCGCACAAACGCCGTGTCTTTGAGCGCGTCCTCGAGCTCGGTCAAGCGACTAGAACTTTCCAGAGTCTCCCCGTTTACCAGGTGAATCAGTGTCACACTGCCATCCGTCTGAATCCATGCAACATCCGCGAGAAGGACGACGCGCCTGTTGATGGTTCCGGGAACGTATCCAGTCATCTTTCCGTCAACCATCTGGAGCTGACGGACAATTCCCGAAACGCGCGGGTCATCGGGGCCGCTCAAGATGGTCACTTCGATTTGCGCGCGACCCTTTTCTTCAACTACACGAATTTCCATGACACTTCCAAACAACTTACTTGACCTAACGTTTCGTTTTCTTGCTGCAGCGGAATTGTAGTCCGCTTGCTTCCTTGCCTTAAGGCATCTTTAGAATAACGGTTGCATCTCTTATGTGGGACTTCGTGTCACTCAAATGCACTAACTGGCTCGTGAAATGCAATCTTTGCGCTTCGGATGCCGTTCTTGCGCTTGAACGTCGCTTGAACGGCGCTTTGCGTGCGCCCGAGCTCGCATGTACGAACGCGTGTGCATGCGAACACATTCACGGTCCTACACAAAAAGCCGCCCTCAAAATGAGAGCGGCTTGAAGTTACCGTGCGCTATGCCTGCGAGCGTCTCAACCTCGCTGCAGCTTAGTTCCTAGCTGCGTGAAGCTTGAGCGTACCCAGTGCAAAGAGAACTGCTGCGCTGCCTGCAATAGCGAACATAAGCGTGTTCTGCAGTGCGTCGTCGCCAGTGTAAGGAGTGCGGGACTTGCGAGGCTTAGGGACAACAGGGTTGGTGGTGGTATTGGTGTCTGTGTCGATAAGGCCATCACTGACGTGAGCGGTGTTTACAACCGTGACGTCCTTCTCGCCCTTGTTGACCTTGACCTGGAAGGTAACGGTGAGTGTGTCGCCCGAAGCAACGTTCTGTGTCCAGGTTACAGTACGCGTAGCTGGGTCGAAGGTGCCGCCGTTATCAGCAGAACCATCAACGTAGGTCGTGTGCTCTGGGATGACATCGGTGATGGTTACATCGCGAGCAGTGTTGGTGGTGTTGGTGTAAGTAACGGAATAAGTGAGCACCTGACCAGCAGTTACCTTGTTGCCGTCGATGGAGTTACCCTGACCGTCCAGGACATCCTTCTTTGGCTGAGGCAGAACTACCCAAACGCCAATAAAGTGAGCGTTTTTGTGGTCAATGACCTCGGAATCGTGATCGTAACCGATAAACACCCACGTTCCATCCGGAGTCTCTACGCGAGTAACGCCACCAAGAGGCTGATCAGGGGTAACGGTGGTTCCGTTAGGAATTCTAGTCTGCTTACCAGGCAGCAGGTCCAGGACCTCCTGAGGAAGCTCCCTATTAGGAGTACCACTTACAAACTCGTGGGTCTTCTCGTACAAAAGCTCAGTGGTTACCTTATTGGAGTGAGCAACGTTTCCGTCAACGACCTGTGTGAGCTCGTTATCAATGTTGGAGCCATCAGTCTCTACCTTGCTGTTGGTAACAGTCTTGTAGGTAATAACAAATTTCTTGCCGCCATTTGCCTTGGTGAGCAGGTGGTCCTTGATGTTGACGGTAACCTTCTGACCATCAACAGAAACGGTATAGTCAGTACCTTCGGTCAGGGTCTGGCCGTCAAAGCTTACGGTAAGGCTCTGGAAATCAAGGCGCTCGTCAAAGGTGTCAACCATGCTCATCGACTTAATCTTGCCGATGGTATCAATGCCCTGCTTTGGCAGCGTAAAGGTGCCGGTATAGGTAATGGTTTCTCCGGCCTTAGCAGGAGCCTGCTCTGGATCAACGGCCTTTACTGGAGCTGGAGTAATTGCCTCAGTGTACACACCAAAAAGGCTGCCGCTGGTAGCCGCGCTGGTGGACTCAAACGTCATACTGCTTGACTTGGACTTAACAGCAAAACCTGCAAGGTTCTTCTCCTGGTCAGGACCAGAGGTTCCACGAACAGGATTCCAGGTAATATTGCCACCGCTGGTGCTCTCAACAAGAATGTTCCTGTTGTTCATAACAATGCTATCGATGGTGCTATTGGCGTTAATAAGCGAGAAGGTCTCATTTGCGCCAGTATCACCGACAACGTCAATATCACTTGGCTGCATAACAAGCTTGAGGTCACAAGGGGTGCCATCGGTGTACTTAAGCTCTACAGTCACGTTTGCGTTGATTGCATAGGACCTGAACATATCAGCCGTATAGCTGGGGTGATTCACGTCAATATAGTCCATAATCTGGAAGGACTTAGTTCCCCAGTTCTCATCAACGGTCAAAAATGCAACGTCAGTCTTATTAGGGTTGTTGTAATCTGCGTTGGCGTTCTTAAGGGTAAGGTCCAGAGAGTTGATGGTGACATAAACGTCAACGGACTTGCCGTCAACAGTACCAGCGTTAGAGAACTTCAGAGAAAGCGGCTGGTTATACTGCTGGTTGGAACCGTCTTTAGTTGGCTGAACAACAAAAGCTGTTGAGGGCAGTCTGCCTGTATCAGAAGCAGGAATCTCTACACGCTTAACGCCAGTTCCCTGCGAGAGAACAGTCATGTTGTCTCTGGTCAGCGTGAACTGGTAAATGTTGATCTGGGTAAGATCACTATCGTCTTTCTGGCGATCAAGTGCCTGAGCTGTGTTAATAGACATAAACAGGCATGCCACAACCATGGTGAGAAAGACTGAGATTCTCTTAAGAAAACCTTTTTTCATGATGGCCCCTCAAAAAGATGTGCATATTACATCTATATTTTCTTACAAATTGATAGCCAAAACATATGAGAAATTAGTATTCACATAAAAAGTGAATTTGGCTGATAAATAGTACAGTTCACATGGACAGTACTGTTTTGAAAATAGTTCAAATTTTTGTATCCGCGCCACATCTGCTGCTGGCGAACATGAATTCAGCCGTCGCGCTTCAAGACGCCGCACCCAGTCCGCGGCCTCGGCCCGCAGGCCTCTGCTCACGCGCCTTAGTTTGCTCCGCCAGGACGAGAAGGTCTACCAGCTTGATGATTATCTGGCTCTTGAACTTTCTCTGTCTTGGAGCAAATCCATGCAACGGTATAGCCAACGCAGCCGATAAACAGGCAGGTTAGACCTAACATAAGCATTTTCTCGCCAACGCCAAAGTTAATCTCGTATTGAATTTTGAGCGCCAGCGGAGGATCCTGCAAAGGAAGCCCTGCTTTAGCAAACAGGTAGTATGCACCCATGAGCGCACTTAAAATACCTGAAATTAAAAATCCTTGTGAAAGGTTTTTGATTACTTGGGCCGCTTTATTCACGTCGCATCATCTCCTTATGTGGCTATAGTAAAGCAAAACGATGAGAAGCCCAAAAAGAGAGCCAGCGGATGAACTGCCTCCCATTTCTTGGACATAAGAAATTGGAGTCAGTTCAAAACACACCTAAGTCAGATAATCTGTTAAAAAGACGTATACATGACGCTGAAAATACCTTAAACATGCAGATTA
>NZ_JRND01000010.1:0-26156 GCF_000758945.1 Lancefieldella parvula DNF00906 | reverse complement strand
AATTCTTCAGCAGAACCTACCAAAGCCGCGCTATTTCGTGCGCCAAGCCTCAAAGCCAACGCTAACACGCTGCAGAATCATAATCACCCGCATATGAACTACCTCCCATTTCTTGGACATAAGAAATGGGAGGTAGTTCAGTACTGGCTCTCTTTTGATGTGTAGGAGTTTGTAGTGGATTGAGCTGCTTACTTTCCACTTGCCATCTTAGCTGGATACCACTTTTGGAACCAAGCCGTAAACAGACCCATTCCAATAGGAACCAGGTTGTTCACGACAACCAAAATGCCGCCCACTCCATTTTGAACTGCAAACCAACTCCAGATGGCAGTTAAAACGTACATAGCACCCCAACAAGCAGCCAAAATATAGTTTGTCTTCATGAACAGCGGATTGTTGTAAGCACTATCTCCACCGTAGCTGTACTTAACGTAAGCAGCGCAGAGAGGTTCTTTAGTCAGGCACGAGGCCAACCACATAAGACCAAAAGCCAGGTAACCCAAATTGACAATCAGGTTGCTGTCGCCATTTCCGCTCATAAAAACGCCTGCAGACAATGCTCCGACCAGGGCAAATGAGATTCTATCCCAGATGGTGAACTTGAAGTTCCTCATAATCAGCGGCATCAAGGCAGTAACAAGCAGCACAATCATGGCGCCAACCTGAGAGTCAAACGAGGTTGCAGTCCAGAAGGTAATCCAAGGGAGCAGCATTGTAATCATCTGCGGATTTTTCCGTGCGTTGCCGGCTTCTTTAGCCGACGCGTCCTGCGCAGCTTTAGTTGAACTACCAGGCGTTGGACCAAAATACTTGTCCCAATCAATCATGAAGGAAAAATCGCCCTCAACGGTATACAGATGCTTGCCCAGCGCCTCTGGTCCGCTAATCTCGCCACGAGAAATGGACTGCCACACCTCAAATGGAGTGTTGAGCTTTGTGGTGGTAGTGAGGCTGCCGTCAGTAAAGACCCTGCTACCGTCTTTGCCCAGCAGAATCTGGTAGCTACGTCCAAGATCGGTGTAATTCATCTCAAGCACGCGATCTTTTCCGTCGTAAGCCGTCTTGTCGTACAAAGCCGCCATCTGGGAGGTGAAGATATGGTCAAACGGTAGCTGCTCAACGGGTTTCTCGCCAGCGTTTGTGTTGCTCTGAGCGCTTGTATCACGAGAAATTCCCCAGCTTGCGTCCGCCATCTGCTCAAACATTTCTTTTGGATACAGCAAAACTTTGAGCTCGGCCCTTGTCTGGTTAGAAATGCCGCCCTGCGCATACTCAGTACCAGCCTTTTTGACAAGCGCAAGGTACCGGTCGGTGCGTGCGGAAAGCTCTTTTACGCGGAAGAGCTCGCCCTGGCCGCAGAAAATGCTCTCGTAGTTGCCCTGGCCAAGAATGTGGTCAAACATCTTGGTAACGCTATCGTAGTTGCCCTCTGACGAATAGAATCCGCAGGTAGAGATAAGAACGTGCTTCTTGCCTGTCATGTCATAGCGAGACTCATGCGCACCACTTCCATATCCCCTGTTTGCGTCGCTCATGAAGGGCAAACTCATGGGGAGCTGGCGATCAATAAGGTTCTTCAGCAGTCCAGGTACGTTGAAGTAGTAGAGCGGAAAACTCCAAATAACCAGGTCAGCCCAGAGCTGCTTTTGGATGACGGTTTCTTCATCGTCCGACATAATGCACTGGCCAGGCGTGTTTTTCCAGCAGTGAAAGCAACCCTTGCATGGTTTGATGTCCATAGCGGCAACGTTGAGCTGCTCAACAGTCACGTCTTCATTTGCGTGCTGCTCAGAGACGCCCTCGATAAAACTCTTAGCAAGACGCAGAGAGTTGCTAGCTTTGCCCTTGGGGCTGCCGTTAATGAGCAGAATGTTCATGGTGTGCCTCCAGTTCCTTCATGCACTTCTCGCTCCATGCTCTAAGCATTTCCTCGTGCATCTTGCCGTACTCGATAGTAAATTGCCAGAACAACGCCTTCTCTGGATCACCCATTTGCACTGCGTAAGCGGCCACCGCGCCAGCTGCCAGCTCACTTCCACCAGGAAACGAGGAGGCGTTATCTGCGATTCGTTTGAAGAATGCAAGGTTTTCCTCGTAGGAACACTCGCCCCTAAAGAACGTCTGCATCAAAAGCGGAATGCGCAGCACCGAGGACTGAGAGTCTTCCCTCAGCCACCTCTGCAGCTCTTCTTTGCCGGCTTCAGTTATCGAGAAAACCTTTTTATCCGGCTTCCCTTTTTGAGCGACGAGCGTTGCGGTAACCCAGCTGTCTTTTTCTAGCGACTGCAGCTCTCTATAAATCTGGCTTGTCTGGGCGGTCCAGAAGTAATTAAGCGACTGTTGAAAGATGGTTTTAATCTCGTAGCCGGACATATCTCCATAATTCAAGAGACCAAGAATTCCCTGCTTGAGCAAATCTCTCATCTCCTTATATTCCACTTGTTGAATATCTTATAACGATAGTAGTTCCACTTGTGGAATATGTCAACGAGAAATTCTAAAAAACTTTAACTATTTTCTGGCTAAAAAAGACTCTGCCATTTCTGACAGAGTCTTGATGCAATTTTGACGTAATTCTTACGGAATACTGACAAGGTCCTGACGCTATCGATTACACGGAAGAAGTGGCGTGTTCACCGCGTTTTCGCGTGTGTCGTCACGCTCGTCATATGCGTCGTAGGGAGCTTTGGGGTCATGAACTTTGACTGGTTTGTTGACGTTACACACCTCATCGGTATGAGCAAAAACAAAGTTGATGTCGTCTGCCCAGCCTGTATGCCCGGTGATAATTTTAGGATTAAGTCCGCGCTCACGCAGAATGCCCTCTAGCCTTGCAAGCGATTCAACAGCCAGTTTATTGTCTTCTGCAAGCTTATTGATAAAGCTATACCCGCCGTCTGCGCCAAACCAGATGGTATCGGCAGAGAATAAATACTCGTCATCAATCAGATACACCACGTGACCCCAGGTATGACCAGAAACCAAAATTGTTTCGATTTTAATGCCATCAATTTCAAACACTTCCCCATCATGCAGAAGTTTCTTTTTATTTGGAATGATCACCTTTGGCAGCTTGAACCAGCCATTCATTACACGGCGACGAACTTCTCCTGTTAAATACCTGTTTTCAACATCGCCAATATAAACCTGCGCGTGGCTGAAAAGCTGGTCACTGTCCGCCTCAATTGCGCCAATATGATCGGTATCTAGGTGAGTGATTAGAATATGCTGAATATCCTTAGGGTCAATTCCCAGCCAGTCCATCTTTTCTTGCAGGCGATCATAGCTGTACCCTGCGTCAATCATGATGGTAGTACTGCCTTTAGTGTAGAAGAAAATATTGGCCACATACTCACGTATGCACCTCACGTGCTCATCAACGGAACCCGTATTAAGGGGCTTAAATATCTCTTTGCCACGATACACCCACGACATCAGCACCTTTTGAAACTTTGAAGCGCTCTTTGACATTGCTTCGCCTCGATTCTATTTTCCATTCACGTCGTCATTTGATTTGAAAAGCAATCCACCAACGCTATGGACTATACGTGCAGAAAATGGTGTCTGAACTTGCCTTTTGATGTTTGTTAGATTTTGCTAACTAAATATTACCCCTCAACTGCCCGTAGCCTATGACTTTCCGCTAAACGAGTAAAAAACAAACGCCAACGTAAAAATAAATCCTGAACAGCAAAAGCCGCACTCCAAATACATCGGAGTGCGGCTCTTTTGCAGACGTGCAACACAATGTTGCGTTTAAAAAATACTCATGAATCACGGGGTTTCTCGCCATTCATGAGTAACGAATGTATGGTGGAGGAAAAGAAGTAATAGTAAGTTGTCGCGAGGTTGTTTTTGTTCTGCTTGAATTTCTGCTGCTTATCTGACTTTTTTCACCTCACACCCAAGACTTTCGTTCAGGTATTAGTAATAGTTCTTACGACAATATCTACTCAGTTTCTCAATATTTGATTTTGCATCCTGAGTAGCAGCCTGCATATATGAATCCATGTACGCCCAATCTGGATTGCCCTTACTGTCGATTGGGAGCTTGATACAATCTTTTTTCATGACCTTCAAACGCCATTTATCGACAAATGCGTAACGTCGCCCAACAGAACGAATCAATGGTGCGATAAATAAACCAATATACTTGTTCATCTCGAATTTTGGATATAGCACATTTACATCATCTGAAGCCCAAAAAGGCTCATCCTGATAAAATGTTTCACCAACACTGCCATTATAACAAACCGTAATAGTATTAGCTGGATGCAATTTCTCATCATTCTCGATCTGCATTGTCATTCCATTGCACATCGCCGATGATCCAATAAATCTATTTTTACCTTCCCTCATATTCGCTTTTGTTAGACGTGTGCCTTTCACAACTTCAAACAACTTGCCAATCTCAAACTCTTTCCAATGCGATATATCGACAACTGCCTTGTTATTATCGATAAGCCTCAAATTTTCAAGATAGGTCTCAGATTCCCTCATAACTTCCTCCATGAAGAAATCCACATATGCCCAATCGGGATAACCATGAGACTCAATGGGAAGCAATACCGATAGACTGTCTGCGTCAGACTGTCTAAATTGCTGTGTATAAGCATATTCAACGGAAAGTTTTGCATGGAGGCACGTCGCTATAAATAACTTCGCATTTTCAGAAATCTCATTATTCACAAAGAAATATACGTTGTCATCGCCAGAGCATGGAATAGGTTGAAAGAAGCAATTACCAAACATATCAATTGTTATTGCTTTGTTATAAACAGGCCTATCATTCCCAATGTATTGACTTATTCCTCTGTCTTTAAACCCTGCTGTAACAAAAGGAATACTACCATCAGTGCGTTGTACTTTATTTAGTCTTTGTCCATGATAATTAACAAAACCAATTTTTGAAAGCAAAAACTCTTTCCATTCACTCGTATCAATCCTCATCATTGCTTTCACGGCCTTTCTTCAGGCTTATTACCACATCCGATTCATCAGCACTGACACAGCTCGAATACAAAGCCGTGTCGAGTAGTTTCTCCCCAAACAACTTAACATCAATGCCTTTCTGAAACATCAGATAATCCATCGCCGTCTTTCTGAAGTCTTCTTCAAATATCTCGAATGGCTTATGTGGAACCTGATAGGACAGATTTTCATCAGATTTCACCCACTGGCAAGTGTCATCACCCGACTGTTTCTCGACGACATCTACCCAATAATCCTCAATGCCAGCCCATTTACCATAAACATCATGACGTCCCTTGTTCTTAACCGTCGCAAGCCCGTCAGATGCCATGTAGCAGGCAAACACGTCCTTCCCATCTTGTGCAATTCCTGCCTCAAACACAAAAATCGAAGTAGTAACCCCAACATTAAAGAACAAATCCTCTGGTAGCTTGATAACCTTCTTTAGACGATGGTGTGACAGAATTCGCTTCATCTGAGCTTTTGACACCTTTTCAAGCTTCTTATCTGGAAGTATAAAGGCGCACATCGTATGTGCTGATACGTTATCCAGCACATTCTCAACAATCTTCATGCAACCGTACTTGATTTCATATGGAGGGTTCATCAGTACTTTTGTGATATTCTGCTTTGCAATCCACTGACCTGCTGTCTCGGTCCTCGCATCCATTTGCTCAAGATTAGTCTTGCCGTCTTTGTGAATCAGCATGTTTGCACACGCAAGCGCATAAATCTCACGGTCGAATTCAATACCGTAGAGCTGGGATTGCTTAATTTCCTTCGCCTTATCGGTCTGCGCTCCACCTGCCTCACGAATCATGTTTGCCATGGCTTTGACCAAAAAGCCTCCAGAGCCGCATGTAGCATCCAATACCTTATCATCTTTGTCGACCTCAAGAATCCGATACATGAAATCTGTAATGTGCTCAGGCGTAAATACTTGTCCAGCCTCTGATTTCTTCTTGTAACGGTTAAACTCGTTGAAGAAGATGCCCATGACATCCTCGCCCCGCCACGCATCTGAATTTAGACAGTCAGAAATCTCTGTCACCCACTCAATAAACTGCCCAATCAAGTCCTTAACGTGCTTCTGTTCCTTTTCATCCTCACTATTCACGTTAAGATTCATGCGAATTTCAGAAAACACGTCAAGAAGAAGCTCAAGCTTTTGGTTCTGTCGTTTATCTCGAATCAGCGCCTTGCTGATGGAAGACTGGATAGCATTCGTGAATGTCGAATAATCCATGCCCTTGACCATTAGGGCGTCATATCGCTTCGCCACAAGTGCGCAAGCCGTGAAAATCATACGGTGATACAGGTTCTTGATACCAAACTCGAAATGCAGGCAGTCGTTAATCTTCGCAGTTAATTCATAGATATGTTCTTTATCGATATGGTCAACTTTAAATAAAGCCGTATAATACTCAACGTTATGAAGCACCTTTGCTCCATCACCCTCATATTCATCGATTCCCTTGAACACTCGCACGTCATCGCCGTTATATAGAATGCCTACAACATGCTTATATTGCTCTTCGATGATTCTGACGTTCTTCAGAACTTCGTCTACCTGCTTTTCTCCAAGAACAATCTTAGATGCCTTTGTTTCAAGCACTACAGCCGTGTCTGCATGATTATCCGGCAGATACCAGCCGTCCGGCTTATCTGCCAGACCTGTAAATCCAAGCTGATTAAAAGTCGTCAGCTGCCCAACACCAGAGCGCACGCCTTTTTTATCCTTAAATCCGAGAATGTCGCGAGCTTTGTCACGCACCGCATCTTCAGTCAAATTCTTCGCCATTACTAGTTACCTCTTTTGCTGTAAAATCCCTGCTCCTCTAAAAACGGGTTGGAAGCTCCCTTACCACGGGAGTATTTTTTGTATTGTTTCCAGGCAATACAGCCCCAGCGCCTTATGCAGCTCTGGCTCAACATAAAATTGCAAGAAATTCGTGTCCTTGGACGTTCTCAATTTTCCAGTCATAAATTCCTCCTAGACTAATTTACATAATTACATAGTATTATGCTTACATTGTCCCTTAAGGCATATACGAGTTCACTATATCTAACTGTTTTATTTAAGCATGCGAATGAGATTGTCTTCTATAACTCGGCCTTTCACCTGCATGTGTAAAGCACCACCTGTTTCGACACAACATAATCTGATGCAAGTTTCCCTGAGCCACACTAAAAAGCTAAAATAAGCCACCCCTTTATTAAAAACAATTTTATACTCACGACCGATATTATCTATCGTATCTGTATTAATATCAGCCTTATAGATGCCCGACATTGAACTTATCACTCATCTGTCTTTTGTCGACTTGATTTTCATGATCTACGGCGCAATTGACGAAATAGAGTCTCTTCTCCTCATTTCCACATGGTCCAGCATAACTCAATGAGTCATCTTCCGATTAGTTTACGCTCATCCCACATCTTCGCCATGTATTCCTCTTTAATTGTACTTCGAATCATCTGGACGAACATATTGTCCAACATGTACTCAAAAGCTTCTTGATCTTTCTTTGCTTCGCAATCTTGAAACGTTACATCAAGACATAAAGATTTTGATACCTTGTGACACCTCAATTCGTCAAAATACTCTCCGCCAGTCTTGAACTAAATACGTACCTTGTTCACATCGGCTTGCAACTTATCCATATTCCGTTCTCTATGCTGTACTATGTACTGCAGACGCCGTTATATGTAACATCGTCTCGTGAATCAATCTTCTTACTAAGATACTGACCCACAAAGCTTCCATAATGCCTCTCAACGTGCTAAAGATTATCCTTGAAACAAAAAACGAGGGCTGCGTTAGCAACCCTCGAATCTTTATACAGCGCAAATTCATTTCTCACGAAAAAAATTCAACGCTTTCACTTATGGTGGAGGTGCGGAGAATCGAACTCCGGTCCAAAGCAAATCCTAGGCAGGTGTCTCCAAGCTCAGTTACTAATTAGATCTCAAGTACCGCACACTTAGTAACAGGCGTTTGGTACTCCAGTTGGTTCAATCTTTTTGTAAGGCATACCAACTACGTCCTTACAAGCATCTCCCTAAAATGACGTCACCCTGAGAACAGGAGAAAATCCCAGTTAGACGCGCTGAACTAAATTAAGCAGCGAGAGCCATACGAGGCTCAAAAGTAAGAGTGTTGTCAATTCAATTTGACGTTACCCCTGTTTTACGTGGCGAGGAGACCACGGCTTGCTGCCCACCGCAAACTCACCTTGTCGAATCCAGTCACCCCCAAAAATGAGAGAAACTGCCACCATGCAGTTTTCAATGTTCCTGAATTGTGTGCGTAAGTGACGCTACACACAATTCAAAGTGTAGAGAGTATACCCCACGAACTGCCATTCTTTCAAAAAAAGATATGACTATTTTGGGAACGGCTTACTTTGTGGCTTACTTTGCGGCCTGCTTAACGGCTTACTTTGCAGACTTACCGTGAGCTTCTAGAACTTGTTTCTCGCGATCAATAAACATGATGAGAATAACCACGAGAAGCGCCGCAGGTGAGAGCCAAATCATATGAGTTCCCAGCAGTGGAATGAGCAAGTTACCCACTACCGCACCAGCTACAAAGCAGAAAATAGTTCCAAAATAGAGCAGCGATGTCTCAATGTGAGATGAATCGTGAGTGTGCATATACGCTGCAATTTCTTGCGTTCCGCCGCGAAGATTACCAATACACATGGTGGTGGCAAACGCATGCCCGTGAAGCTTTCTAAACGCCTGGACTTGAATGCCGCATGCAAGTGACGTCAAGCTGTTTGCCAACAGATTCATGTCTGTTGGCAGCAAAGAAACAACACCTAAGAGCACAATCTCAACGATAACCGCCAGCTGTCTCCAGTGCAGATGTTCTTCTCGCGCAATGGCTCGTATGGCATATGAAAGCGCAATACCTATGGCAAATGCCAAAATTGGAAGGGCGTATTTGAGACACTTTTCAAACGAACCGCTTGTCAAATTAATACCAAAAAGCAGTAAGTTTCCCGTCTGAGCATTGGCAAAAACACCGCCACGTACCAGGTAGGAATAGGCGTCCATCACTCCGCCCGAGAAGGCCAAGAATGCTGCAACTTCCACCGAATCTGACATTTGTAACGCGTGCTTCAAGACTACTCCAACCATATGATGTGAGTTAAAACGCGAATCATGCAGGCGTATACGAAAAGCGATGCAGGTTAAATCCTACATCGCTTTTACGATTTTGTTTGGGTGATCATCAAAGAGGTTACCAACGTGCAATCTTGCGCGGATAACCTATCCGACTAATTTGTGGGGAGTTTACTCCTCGACGAGCTCGAACATCTCAGGACCAACGCCGCAAACTGGGCAAACATAGTCCTCAGGAAGCTCTGGAGTGTCAACCTCAACCTCATAGCCACAAACGGTGCAAACAAACTTGTAAGTAGTCTCTGCCATTTTTATTCCTCTCTCCAAGCGCTTACGCGCTTTTCCTTCTATTCGCGCATTTAACGCGGACGGCAACTAACCGTGGCCCTTATCCGCGGTTAAGTGCTCATGCAGATAGTAACAAATCTTGAGTGATTCTAAAGCATTATTCCGAAAATAGGAATGATTCTCATAAAATTCGCACGAAATTTTTTGGCGAGAAGTTCGGCGTGCTCCGAGCGCCAGCCGCTTCCGGCGGTACGCTCGCGTACGGCAGCGACGCACTACTAGCGGCTGCGCTCCTTGAGAGCTCGCTGAATCTCGCGGTCAGAATCACGCTTGGCTGCAGACGCACGCTTGTCGTAGAGCTTTTTACCCTGCGAAAGCGCAATCAGCAACTTGACGCGGTTATGCTCGTCAAAGTAGATCTCAAGCGGAACCAGCGCCAAGCCTTTCTGGCGAAGCTTTGCGTCAAGATAGTCAATCTGCCTGCGGTGAAGTAGCAGCTTGCGCTTTCTATCTGGGTCAACGTTCCACACGCCACCGTTTGTGTACGGGTGCAGGTGCATGCCGTGAATCCACGCCTCACCATCGCGAATGAGGCAGAACGTATCGGTCAGCTGGCAGCCACGCTCACGCAGGCTCTTGACCTCGGTGCCAGTAAGCACCAGGCCACACTCAAAGGTCTCGCCAATCTCGTACTCATGACGAGCAGAGCGATTACGTGCGATCGACTTCTTGCCCTGTTGTTTTCCCTGGGTCTCGGCCATACTTACTTGCCTTCCCCATCCGAAGTTTCTGCTGCATCGGTTTTCTCGCCAGATGCATTGCCTGGCGCGTCAGCAGATACAGGATTGCCGCCCGCGGTAAAGCCCTCGGAGATTGCGGCGTCGCGGACAAGCTGCAGAAGCGTAAGAGCTGCCTGCTCGCCCACAAGATCGCGAGCGCGAATGGTCATCTCAGTTGCAGTAGCCCTGTCGCCCATGGCGGCGCAATCCTGCGCACACATCAGCAGGCAAACCGCAATCTCGGCGTTGGCGCCTGTTGGCAGGCCCTCTGCCTCAAGCAGGTCATTTGCCTCTTCGTCGGTAAGACCATCAGGATCTTTAGGGGTGCCTGCAGCCTGGTCAAGAGCGGCCTCAAGCGTGCTGTCTTTAACCTCAAAGCGACGAGCAGCCCTCAGACATGCTGCAGCCTGCTCAAGCCTACCCTGAGCCTCAAACCACGCAGCAAAGTTCAAAAACGCCCTGGTCAGATGCCTTGCCTCGCTTGCGCGCTCAAAGACGCCAAATGTCAGGGCAATATGCTCACGAATATCTCCTGCAATCTTAAACAGGTCAGCCAAATCAAGCCTAAATCCGCAGTTCATTGGGTTCCAACGAATGGCAGTCTTCAGCGCATTCATGGCGTTTTCGTAATCGCCAGTACGTACGTAAGCCATTGCAAGGTCTCCGTACAGCCGATCAAACGGCTCATGAACGTCCTCAAGCTTGCGAGGGTCGTTCTCCACGCGCCTATACGCTAAGCGGTCAAATAACGTTGGAAACGCAAAATACTGCAGCTCATCTGTGGTTTGGCAGTTGCAATCCACATATTCCTCAGCGTCTTCAGCCAAACGAAGCAGCAGCTCAAGGGCCTCTTCATTCTGGTCCTGCATCATCATGCCTTCAGCGCGCATCAGCTCATCTGAAAGTGCCGAAAGTGCCATCTTACTCACCTATCATTCAATATCAATCATGCAATCATCTGTGCGGGCGCTTCATAAACCCGCACGTAATCTACGTGCTTATTATTCCACAAGTGCCAAATCAATCTGACCACGAGCCACATTTACGCCAGAAATCTTCACGCGCACACGTCCACCAATGCGATACGTTTTGCCTGTTGATTCCCCTATCAGCGCCAGAGTCTCCTGATCATACACGTACCATTCGTGACCCAAATCCCTCACGGCGAGAAGCCCGTCAGCGTAGGTATCATCTATCGTAATGAACAGGCCAAAGCGCTCGCAGCCGTCAATGGTTCCCCACGTTTCTTCTCCCAGACGGCTCTGATAGTACTCAGCCAGCTTGATCTTTTGCGTCGCACGAGCTGCTGCGTCTGCCTTGCGCTCCTGCTCAGAGCAGGTGCTGCAGATATCTGGAAGGGCGCTGAGCTCTGCATGAGACGCCGTCTGACCGCGAAGCAGACGCTTGAGTGCGCGATGAACTATCACGTCGGGATAGCGCCTGATTGGCGAGGTAAAGTGGCAGTACGCATCCGCCCCTAGGGCAAAGTGCCCCTGGTTTGTTGGCAGATAGATAGCTCGTTTTTGGGCTCTAAGCAGCTGCGCATTTACCACACGAGAATAACGTGTGCCGTGGACTGACTCCAGCGCTTCTTGCAATGCCGTCTGATCGCCAATGGCAATGCGTGATGCAACATCTGGCTCAAGTGCGCCCATCGCTACAAGCGGAGTAACGGCAAGCTTAAGTGACTCTGGAGAAGGCTGCTCATGCACGCGATACGCCGACTCCAGGTCATGCTGGCTGAGCATGTGCGCGACGCTCTCATTGGCTGCAAGCATTGCTTCCTCAATGAGCCCCGTTGCTTGAGTGCGCTCGCGCACCGACACGCCAATAGGCTTGTTATCCTGGTCAAGCACTACGCGCGTCTCTACGCTTTCAAAATCTACTGAGCCGCGTTTCTCGCGAATCTCTTCTCTCAGTGCTCGGATTTGATTGAGAACGCCAATCATTTCTTTGATTGCGCCGGCATCGTCCTCAGGCACAGCTGAGTCAAGTGCTGTAGCGTCTCCTTGCAGATAGCTATCTACCTGGTCGTAGCTGAGTCTTGCTCGTGAGCGAATGACGGAATTCATAGCAGTTGCGCCAAGAATCTTGCCCGAGCTGCTCAGCTTCATCTTTACCGACATGGCCAGCCTATCTTCAGCTGGTCGCAGAGAACACACGTCATTGCAGAGCTTTTCTGGCAACATGGGCAACACGCGGTCCACTAAATATGCCGAGCAGGTGCGCATGCGAGCTTCCAGGTCAATGGGAGAATCCCATTTTACGTAGTGAGCCACGTCTGCAATATGAACCCACAGCTCAAAGCCGCCATCTTCAAGCTTGCGCGCACCAACGGCGTCATCAAAATCTTTAGCATCTGCGGGGTCTACGGTGATGCACAGCTCTTCTCGCAAATCGTGTCTTGAAGCGTCTTCTGCAAGGGCTTTATCTGCGTCAACGGAGATTTTCTCGGCTTGTCTCAATGCCTTGATAGGAAATTCCGTTGCCAAACCATACGAAGCAATAGTTGCCTCAACGTTCATGTCCAGATCTTCGGCTGATCCCACGCGGCGCTCGATAGTTACTACAGCAGCGCTTTTACGTGTTGGATACTCTGTAATGCGCGCGACAACCACGTCGCCCTCAAAAACGTAATGACGTCCTACAGAAGGGTCTTCTGGAAGCACAAAGAAATCTCGCTGGATGCGACTATCCAGCGGCACCACAGCGCCAAGTGGACCGGCGTCGTGGTAGATGCCCAAAAACGTCTGAGTAGCTCGCGTAAGCACAAAACGCACGTTTGCCAGAGGAGTCTTTCCCTTGGCCGAGACAAGCGAAACCTGGACCTCGTCTCCATGCATTGCCTCATGAATCCCGTGCTTGGCCAGCGCATACGTACCCTCAGGGGTGCTTACGGTAGCAACTCCTGGGCGAGAAAGACTCAGCGTGCCTGTAAGCAACGCCGATGGTCGCTTTGAGACTTTTGCACGTCCCTGACGACGGTTTCCTTTATGTATGCGTTTTCTAGCCAAAAATCCTCCTGTAGGTAGAAGCCAGCGCCTTTTGCGCTGACCCAATGAATCTTCTGATATGTACCCTAAAGTGCCTTGTGATAGACGATGTCCAGATAAGGCGAGAAGTTCCAAGGACCCCGCTGAGCATATCGACGGGTTGTCGCGGCCCTCAACGGGTTTCTCGCCATCCCTGCACACACAAAAAGAGCCCCTATGCAGAGACTGCATAGGGGCTCCAGAAGGGATTGGTTTACCTCTTAGAAGGTGCCGCGAATAACCTCGCTGCCTTCCTTCATGATAACTTCCATGTTATCTGGGGTAAGGTCGCGGATGTTAGCAGCAACGTCGCCCTTGACAACCAGGAGGTCAGCAAGCTTGCCAGCCTCGAGGGAGCCAAACTCATCCTCGTGGTGAACCATCTTAGCGCCGTTAAGGGTAGCAGCCTTGATGGTCTCAAGAATGGTGACGCCAGCCTTCTCAACGAAGTCATACATCTCGTCGATGGTGACCCAGCCGTAAGGAGTTACGAAGCTGAAGGAGTCGGAGCCGATGGTGAGAGTGACGCCGCGCTCGTTAGCAGCACGGAGGTTCTCGTATGTACGGTTGAGGCCCTTCTCAACGACGGTATCGCCTGGGAATGCGTCAAGCTCTGGAGTCCACTCTGGTGGATAAGTTCCGTACCAAGTTGGCAGGAAGCCGATGGTAGGAGTGAAGAAGGTGCCCTGCTCGCACATAAGATCCATGGTCTTTGCGTCAAGCTCGAAGCCGTGAATCATCTGCTCGCAGCCGCAACGGACGGAGTCATAAGCTGCGGAGAAGCTGTTGTAGGAGTGTGACCAAACAGGAATGCCAACCATTGCTGCCTCGTCGCAAACTGCCTTGATCTCCTCGTAGCAGTAGTGCTGATCGCGACCGGAGTCCCAGTGCCAAATGCCGCCACCGGTTGCCCAAATCTTGATTGCGTCTGGGTTCTCACGAAGACGACGACGAACTGCCTTACGAAGATCCCAAGGACCGTCTACCTGGTCGCCCCATGGGTGACCATTCTTGGAGATCTCCTGTGGGAGCTGGTGGCAGTCACCGTGACCAGCAACGCGGCAGAAGCCAAGGCCGGTAGCGAAGATACGTGGTCCCTCCATGACGCCCATGTTGACGAGGTCACGAATTGCGATACCATTGCGGCCAATCTCGCAGACGGTGGTAAGACCATGGGAGAGAGCGTCCCAGGACTGCTTGACTGCGCATGCCTGCTTCTGAGCAACGGACTCGATAACCCAGTCGTTATCGTTGTCGGTTAGGTTGCCGGAGAAGTGCAGGTGGGTATCGATAAGACCTGGCATAATGGTGCGGCCCTGGATGTCACGGACCTCATAGCCCTCTGGAACCTCAGTGCGAGGACCAGCATAAGCGATCTTCTTGTCGTCTACGAGGACAAGAGAATCCTCAACAGGAGCGGCGCCAGTGCCGTCAACGAGCTTTCCGCCTACAAAAGCAATCTTACTCATTTCTTTCCCCCTCTAGTAAATGATAAATACTATCTTTTTGCGCCCACCCTTTTTGGGCGCAAAAAATCCAAACTAAAGAAACAAATAACGTGCTTAGTTCAACGTACCGATGAAACCTTTAGAGCTTGCAAGCAACTTATGCTGCTGCCTTCTCAGACTGACGACCAAAGATCATGAAGATGGCCATACCAATAACAATCCAAGAAATGGTGATGATCCACTCAACTGGCTTCAGTGCTGCAGGACTGAAAGGAACAACCATCAGACCGATGATGATGCTGCCAGCAAGAATTGCAGCAAGGATACCTGCGATACCACCGTTGACCTTGTAAGGACGAGGCAGGTCTGGCTCGGTCTGACGCAGGCGCAGGCAGGCAACGCCAGCCATGGTGCATGCGAAGATGAAGCCAAGAGAAGCAACGTTGGTCAGAGGAACAAGCATGTTGCGGCCGAGGAATGGACCAACAAGGGTCAGGCCAGCCATGAACATGTTTGCAGTCAGAGGTGCGCCAGACTTAGGGTCAATCTTTGCGAATGCCTCTGGGAGCATCTTCTTACGACCAAGAGCGAGCATCAAACGAGTTGAAGCACCAAAGAAGGAGTTCATTGGGCCCAGAGGTCCAAGCGTTGCAATGATGAGCATTGCAATGTAGAAGAACAGGTTGATGCGCTCGAGAACTGCAAGTGCAGGAACAGAAGACTTAACAAACTCGTGCCAGTCAATCATGGTTCCGAATGCATAGATGCAGATGAGATAGAAGATACCAGATGCCATAAGTGCAAGTGCAGGAATGATGCCAAACTTCTTCCAATCAAGGTCAGCAGAAGCCTCTTCTGCCTGCTGTGGAATGGTGTCAAAGCCAGCGTAGAAGAATGGAGTCATAACAAGTACTGCAATGATGCCACCAAAGAAGCTGGTAGCCTTTGTGCCCTCGCCACCTGCAACCTCAGTTGCCTGGGAGAAGACGGGGAGGCCGTTACTTGGAGAACCAGTTGCAAAGGAGATAACCATTGCAAGGATCATACCAGTCAGCAGGGCCTTGGTAAGGAAGCTCGAAAGCTTAGCTGCTGCGCCAGCGCCCTTAAAGTTAAGGAAGATGACCAGGATAGCAAAGCAGAGAGCGATGACTGTTGGCCACAGGTAAACATCTGCACCAAGAATGGTGTAGAGCTTAACGGACCTCAGCCAAGAAAGAATAGGGAATGCACCAAAGCGGTCGGTGAGAAGCGTGGAAATAGCAATTGCCTCCCAAGGGCACAGTGGAGCGTTACCCAGAAGGAGCATCCAGCCGGTAAAGAAGCCCATTGGGCGGCCGAATGTCCTGTCGACGTACTCAATGATGCCACCAGAAATTGGAATAGCAGCAGTAAGCTCGCCAAAAACACATCCAATTGGTACAAGGAAAATTGCGCCAATTGCGAATGCAATCATCGCGGGGAATGGTCCTCCACCAAGAACCATCCAGTCGCCTACCAGGAGCACCCATCCGGTACCAATGATCGCACCAAATCCGATGGTAAAGAAGTTGAATAGACTCAACGACTTTTGCATCTCAGGTGCCTCGGCATTTTCTGCCATGTCCCACTCCTTCCCGTAATTACTCGGACGAAGAACTTGATGAGACTATGTTTGCATCTGAAGCCATTTGAAAAAAGAAGTAGCGCCCTCTGGGCGTCAGATAAACCCGTAAGCGTAAAGGCTACAACCGCGAGCGGTAGTTAAATCTTTTTACATCTTTACCAAAATCTAATAACAGTTATGCAATTTTCAAATAGTTAACGTACACAACTATGCATCAATCTTTAACTCAAATACTTTAAAAACTCTTCTGTAGTACGCGACATCTCGCCTTTTACACGATGTGTAATAAAGACATTACGATGTACGGGAGTCTCCAGATGATGTACGTCAATATCAAAATTTGTACCTTTTGTTGCCTCAAGTGGCAACAAACTTACACCAAGACCTGACTCTACCATGGACATAATGGTGAATGAATCCGATGACGCAAACGTCATGCGTGCGTTTTTGAGTTGCTTCTGAAGCAGAGGAGCCGTCTCAATATCAACAATAAAGGGCTCTTCAATAAGACGCTTAACAGGAATTGTCTCAAGGTCCTTCTCGTAATGTCCCTTTTGAGAAACAACAATAACCTCATCATGATCAAATAAAGTTGAAGTAAATCCCTGCTCAGTTGCGCGGGTCATAGTAAAACTAATATCCACTTTACCCTTGCTAATAAGACGCAGGGCTTCGCCGTAGGTGCATTCGATAACTTCAACTTTGATGTTTGGATGGTCAGTCATGTACTTCTTCAGATGGCCAGGCAGTGCTCGTGAAAGAAAGCTCGAAGGCGCCGCAATAACAAGGTTGCCCATCTCAATGGCACTGACGCGATTCACTTGATTGCTCAACTTGCTGTATGCCTGGCACACCTCTTCTGCAACAGGCAAAAGCGTCTTTCCCTCAGGAGTCAGACTTACATAGCCACCATGCCTGTTAAACAAGCGGACATCCCACTCTTTTTCTAGACTTGCCACCATGCGACTAATAGACGACTGAGTGCATCCCAGCTCTTCTGCCGCCACCGTAAAGCTACTGTGATATGCCGCGGAAGTAAAAGCCTGGAATTTGTGCAGGTTGGTCTCCATACTTGGCCCCTATTCAAGTACGTGGCCTAACAATTCACCCTTAAAAATATCATTCTACCTGCAAATTGGTAAATACCGTTTAACGCAAAAAGACCCCGTGAACGGTATTCACGAGGTCTTACCTTGCAATCTTTATGCAAAAAACTTTCTTAATTGATACTTCACTTTGACAATTGAAGTACCAGGTTGCTTAGTTGCTATGCCTTCAGATAGCGGCCCATAGCAATAGCAGAGCCAAAGAGTCCCAAAAGCAAACCTAAGAGCAACAGAAGGCCACTCATACCCAGCATGACCGTTGTTGGAATAGCAAAGGTCAAGAAGGTCATGCTTTCTGCCATAACCGGGAGAAGCATGTGGGCTCCAACAACCAAAACGACAATGGCGAGAAGAGCACCGATAAGAGCCTCAAGCACGCCTTCCATAAGGAATGGTCCGCGAATAAAGCCGTTAGATGCGCCAACCAGACGCATGATGGCAATCTCACGACGACGAGCATTAATAGCAAGGCGAATGGTGTTGTTAATAAAGACAAAGGCAACAAACACCAGAAGTCCGACAAGGCCAATAGCGCCAATACGAATGTATGCTGTTACGCTAAACAGACGCTCAACGGTCTCGCGACCATACTGAACATCGCCAGATGGATTGCTCTTATTGTCCGCAATAGCTGCAAAAGATGATGAAGAGGCAATACGCTGGGCAACGTCTTGAACATCCTTAGGATCCTTGAGTTTGATCACAAGAGATGCAGGAATTGGATTCTGGCCATCAAGAGCAGAAACCGCATCAGAAGCATTGCGATAACTCATGGTGGTGCGGTACTCCTCAAGAGCCTGCTCTTTGCTCTTATAGGTTACAGACTCAACCGTATCCCAGCCTTGAACCTCTTGCTGGAAAGCGGTTACTGCGGCCTGATCTGCGTCATCCGAAAGAAATGCCTGGATAGTAACGCGGTTCTCGACACTTCCTACCATGTTCTCGATAAGAGCGGAGCCAAGAATAAACAGGCCGATGATAAATAGTGATAAGAAGATGGTTACGATTGCACCAAGAGCGGTAGACCAGTTCCTTCTAAAGTGGCTTCCGGCCTCATGCAGAGAATATCCAAAATTAGAGAGCCCCATAGTAGCCATAGCCTCCCTTCTCCTGGTCGCGAACAATGTGACCAGCCTCAAGTGCAATAACGCGCTTGCGCATAGAGTCAACCATCTCGCGATCGTGTGTTGCCATTACAACCGTAGTGCCCGCACGATTAATGCGGTCAAGAAGCTTCATGATGCCCAAAGAAATTGCTGGGTCCAAGTTACCCGTAGGCTCGTCGCAGATAAGCAGTGGTGGGCGATTAACCATTGCACGAGCAACAGAAACACGCTGCTGCTCACCACCGGATAGCTGATCTGGGTAAGCGCTCATCTTTTGACCAAGGCCTACCAGACGAAGAACCTCTGGAACCTGAATATCAATAACAGGACGAGGCTTGCCAATGCACTCAAGTGCAAAGGAAACGTTCTCATAGACGGTCTTATCGGGCAGAAGCTTAAAGTCCTGGAAGACGGTACCAATCTGACGACGCAGATAAGGAACCTTGGAGTTACGCATACGCGTAAGGTCCTGACCAGCAACAATAACCTGTCCGTGAGTTGCCTTCTGCTCACGCGTGATAAGACGCAAGAGAGAAGACTTGCCAGAACCAGAGTGTCCAACAACAAAGACAAACTCACCTGGATAGATGTCAGTGCTGATGTTATCTAGTGCTGGACGGTTTGGCTGTGATGGATACACCAGTGAAGCGTTCTTAAAAGAAATGGTTGGAGTACCAGTGCGCTCTACCTTAGGTGCATCTTGAGCTAGATCTGCAAAAAACTTTGCACGATCAAGAGGTGCCTGCTCAGGGTTATTTTGCTGCTCAGCGGTAACTACATGCACAGCTTCAGCGCCGGAAGCAAACGGATCAGATACAGGTGCTGCAGGATCAGCAGCCTGGGCCACTGGCACATCAGCAGAAAAGTCCTGGGTTTCAACTTGATCAGCTACAACATCTTGCTGGTCAAGCTGGTTAAAATCATCCTGAGAAATTACCTCAAAACGATCATCAAACGAGGACTCCTGTTGCTCATCAGTGCGAAAATGATTAGCCACAGTTGCTCCTTTTCTTACTCCGAAGAGACAGATACAGAATTTATTTTACCAAAAGTGCAGGTATGTTATACGTCACGCAGTTCATCCACAGAAAAACCGCCTCTTCTTTTCAGAAAAGGCGGTCTAAAAATCGCGAGAAAAACGCTGTTGTACGTTAGCTGTGCGCAAACTGTGGGTTAGTTACGCGCTTGGCAAGCGCTTAGCGTGCACTGACACGCGTCTGCACGTTCTTATGCAGTCTGCATCTTTGCACGTGTCTCATCAATGATGGCACGTACCTTAGCTGCGTTAGCGGCAATCTCCTCTTTTGAGCCCTTAGTAAGCAGGCTTCCCATGCCGCAGCAATCAACGCCTCGCTCAAGCCACTCAGCAAGGTTGTCAAGATTAATGCCGCCAGAAGCCATCAGAGGCATCCAAGGAGTTGGAGTCTTAAAGAGGTTAACCAGCTCAGGACCATAGACGTTAGAAATTGGGAAACACTTAATAAAGGCAGCGCCCATCTCAAGACTGTGGTTTGCCTCGGTCATAGTAGTGCAACCAGGTGCGTAAGGAATCTGATACAGGTTACACATACGAGCAACCTCATCAGAGCCGCAGTTAGCAACAATGAACTGAGCGCCAGCCATGATAGCAAGACGAGCAGTTGTTGGCTCCATAACGGTACCTGCACCAACAATCATCTTGTCGCCAAGACGCTCTCTAATTGCAGCAATAACCTCGCCTGCGTTTGGCAGGGTGTAGCTAATCTCCATTGCATGAACGCCGCCTTCTGCAAGACCCTCAGCAATTTCAATACCACGCTCAACTGTTGGGACGCGAACAACTGCAAACGCACAGGTATCCACCAGTGCCTGAGAAACAGCAGCTTTCTGCATCTTCATATACAACATCTCCTTGTAAATGTATCTCGCTCTTCCCTATTGAGCTGGCGAGAAACCCATCATTTTTGATTCTTAGTTATGAGCAATTCCGTAATGATCAAGCATTGCATAGATCTTCTCGTCAACACCCTCTGCAACCTCGGTAACGGGGAAACGAGCAGGACCAACAGGGTATCCAGCAAGCTCAAGAGAACGCTTAAGCGTCTGAGGGGTGCTTCCAAGGTGAAGGATGTCGCGAATTGGCTCAATCTCTGCCTGCAGGCGAGCTGCTTCCTCTACATTTCCTGCCTCAAGAGCTTTCCAAAGGTCAACGACAACCTTGGTAATAAGGTTTGCGGTGCCTGCAATAGTACCCTGAGCTCCAAGAGCATGAGCCTCAGAGATCTTTCCGTCAGAGCCAACAAGTACGTCTACGTCGTGACCAGCGGCAGCGTCCAGATAATCCTTGAGGTTATCAATGTTGCCGGAACTGTCTTTAATACCCTTGATGTTCTCAATGGTTACCAGCTGCTCAACTGCCTCTTTAGAGATGTTTTTGCCGGTACCCTTAGGAATGTTGTACAGAAGGACAGGAATCTTTACGCTTGCAGCAACAGTCTTGAAATACTCGACCAGCTGCTGATCAGAAATGCCCAGGAAGTAAGGGTTGATGACAGAAAGTGCGTCTGCACCAATTGCCTCTGCTTCACGGCTCATGTAGAGAGCCTCTTTTGTTGAGCAAGCGCCGGTTCCTACGTAAACAGGAAGACGACCCGCGGTTTTCTCGACAATAAACTTAGAGAACTTGATTTTCTCGTCAGGGTTGCAAACGTGGAACTCACCGTTAGAGCCAAACGTAAAGATGCCGTCAGCGCCCTCGGAGATAAGCTTTTCTAGAAGCTGCTCAGCTGCTTCGTAGTTAATAGACTGCTCTTCGTCGCGGTTAAACGGCGTGACCATAGGGACAATAACGCCCTTAAATGTTGACATGCAAACTCCTCTGTACGTATTGTAGTGTTTATCTGGGGTTATTTGCCCTCGCGAATGGACGCGCCAAGAGCTCCACCGGGATGCCACTTAACGTACTGCTCTGGGTTAAGGCCATACTCGTTTTGAAGCAGGATAGAGAGGCACTGGAGCTCCATAATCTCAGCCAGAATCGAGGCGCGTGGAGGCTTGTTCATGGAATCGCCCTCCTGCTCAACGCCTGCAATAAGGGCAACCTCTGCCTCGTTTGCCAGCCAAGAGTTAGGATTTCCGGTCAGTGCAATAATGCGCACGCCAACGTTCTTAAGACAGGTAACAGTGGCCTTGAGCTCGCCTGTCTCGCCGGAGTTGGAAATAGCAATGACTACGTCACCAGGACGAGTCTGACCAGCAGATCCGTGAACACACTCAGTGCCGTGAAGCTCATAGGTTGGAGTTCCGGTTGACGAGAAGAGCGATGCAGCATAACCAGAGACGTGACCTGGCTTACCAATACCGGTTACGTGCAGGCGGCCGCCCTTTGCCTCTGCGTCTAAAATAAGCTTTTTAGCTGCGGAGAGTGCGTCAAAATCAATGCTCTGTACGTACTGATGAAGGGACTTTCCCACAATGGAGAGAAACTCCTGAACCTGCTCTTTTTCAGTTGCCATTACAACTCCTTATCTGTCTGTGAGTCCAAGCTCAAAGACACTTACTGCACAATGAATTAACGCGTCTCTTTGACCTTATGCTGAGCCATAAGCTGCTCAATCTGCTTCTGAATTTCATCAAGCGTAGAGGCCATAAAAGGACGGTTGATGTCTACAAATTCAAATCCTGAAGGATGGCTTACCCAAGCGCCTTCAAAAAGTAGGCGAAGTGCTTTGCCCTGTCGGATGAGTTTGTAGCTTTTAATCTTGGTATAAGGAACGACAAGTGCTTTTCTCTTGTCGGATTTTGCAAAGATAAATACGTGTTTCTGACCAAAATCAATAACATGAATACCACTGGCAAAACGACTAAAACGCTTTCCCATGGCTCGTGATGCAAACCACGTAATGGTGAGTCCTGCAATAACACCAACAAGACCCAAAATATTGCCGCTTACATTGGCGTAAACCCAAAAGAAAAATGTCAGAGCAAGAGCAGCAAACGCCAGGAGCAAGTACAGAATTCCCTGAACCATCAAACGAGTTCTATCTTCAAGAACTTCTAGAACTAACTGATCTTTGGGAAGCTCTGGAGCAGGCTGTTTGTCAACGCTGAGGCCAAACATATCGCCAAGCACTGACTCAGTAACACTTTTGTTGTTCTTCTCGTCTGCCATGTTTTTCCTTGTTGTGAAGCTTTTAAAAGGGCGCCCGCGGGCTTTCCACGAGCGCCCTAAGAAATCGTAGAGCTGAGTAGGTACTACAGAAATCTAGGCTTAGGCAAGACCAAAGAGTGAGCCGATGCCGTAGATGATAGAACCAACGATGTTGTGGTCAACGTTAGGGAAGGATGCCTCTGCAATTCCCAGCTGAGCAAATGCAGGATAGAGAATCAGAGGACCAGCGGTCAGAAAGATACCAACCAGGAAGGAGCCAAGAAGAGCACCGCGCCATCCGCCATAAGCGTAACCACAAACGCCGCAAGTACCACCAGAGAAGAAGCAGATGCCTGCTGCAGGAATCATGATGGTTGGGCTGTGGAATGCAACCATAAGTGCCATTGCAACAAGGCCGCCAAGGAAGGAGCCAATGAAGCCGATGATGACAGCGTTTGGTGCAAATGGGAAGATTGCAGGGCAGTCGACTGCAGGGCGTGCATCTGGAATAAGCTTCTCGGAGATACCGACAAATGCAGCGGTAATCTCAGCAATGAACTGACGGACGCCGTAAACAAGAACGGACATACCAGCAGCAAACTGAAGGCCAGCAAGGAATGGCCAAATCCACCACATATCGTTACCAAAGTAGCTGGTGAATGGCTTGTTGTTTGCAAGAGTGTCGCCAAAGTGACCGGTGACAAGGCATGCAATAGTAACAACGTAGAACAGAACAATCATGAAGAGAGCAACGGAGAAGACAAAGTCCTTGAAGAGCTTGAAGAACTCTGGGAGCTCCTTAGCTTCCTTCTCGCCCTCCTCCTCGTTCTTCTTAGCAAAGAGCTTTCCAACGTAACCGGAGAATGCATAACCGATGCAGTTGAAGTGGCCGATTGCGATGGAGTCTCCACCAACAAGCTTGTTTACGAATGGCTGGCACAACGAAGGTAGTGCAGTACCGCAGAAGCCGAGGATGACACCACCAAGAACAATGGTGACCCACATTGGGAGACCAAGAGCACTGAAGACCAGTGCGAGTACGCAGGAGAAGTACAGGAAGTGCTGACCAGTCAAGAAGACGGACTTGAATGGGGTAATCTTGGCAAACACAAGGTTCATGATGAAGCCAAGGACCATTACAAGAGCAACCTCAGTACCATAGGTGTTCAGTGCAAGAGCAGTTGCGACCTCAACCTGGGTTACAACGCCCTTAACAGCGAATGCACGACTAAACATGTCGCTGAGGATGTTGACCTGAGCGGACATAGCGCTAAAACCAATGTTGAAGATTATGAAGCCAATAATGGTCTTCACAGTTCAGGAGGAGACGTCCACAGCGGACTTCTTCTGCAGCAAGAGGCCGACAAGAGTAATAATGCCCATGATGACGGCTGTATCTCTGAGCTGCATGAGAATTGCATTGAGTATGCGTAATCCCTTTCAGCAAAAAACCGACGAACCTACTCAGATAAGTTCTCTAAATCAAGTGACAAGTACCTCTTGTCAAAGGTTTGGCGAGAGCTTCTCGCCGAAGGCAACTCATATTGCGTAAGACGAGAAGCTCCCGCCAAAAAGATACAAAGGGGAGCTTATACGTTGTGCTCTGCGAGCCAAGCGGTGAGCTTTTCCTTCATCTCTGCCTTGTCAACAATGTTGGTAATACCAACTGCAGAAGGAACGCGATCGTCAGCGTTGAGCTCATCGGTGAGGTCAGGCATGGTGATGACAAGATCGCCATTGAAACCAATCAGGGAATCCAGATTACCGTGCTCAGTCTCGATTGGAAGATCATTCTCTTTGATGACCTGGTCAATCTTGATCTTGAGCATCATGGAAGAACCCATACCTGCACGGCAGCAAACCAGTGCGTGAAACTTCTTATCAGCCATTACAACCTACCTTCCTTTGCGTGGACAAGGTCCACAACATCTTTTGGTGACTGAGCTTTTTCAAGCTGAGCAAAGAAATCTGGATCGCTCAGCAATTCAACAAGAGACTGAAGGGCACTAAGGTGGCCTTCACTATCTTTTGCTGCAAGTGGGAAAAGAAACTTAACTGGATCGTTGTCTTTGCTGCCAAACTCAACAGAATCCTTAAGCACGGTAATGCCTACTGCAGGCTCAAGTGTGCCGGACTCAGGACGTGCATGAGGAAGGGCCACATGCTCGGTAATAACAATATAAGGGCCGAGTTCGTTGACACCTTTAATGATGTCATCAACATAGCCCTCAGTTACTTTTTTGTTATCAACGAGTGGTTGTGCAGATTTTCTAATTGCATCTTCCCAATTAGAAGCTACAACATTGAGCTGCACCAGATCTTCGGTAAGGAGATCACTTAACACAGCACTACCTTGCCTTTCTCTTTATGAGACACATTGGCTCAAAGCCGCCTCATGACAAGTCTTAATAACTTGATAATATGCCACGAAACGTTCTTAACTTCAATCAATTTTACTCAAACAGTAATCAAAGTTGTTCATATTTTTTCAGCGCATCTTTTGTTCATGTAGCTATACAAATGTTCATGTTTTTATGAACGTAATTGAAGCGCCTTCTATTATCCCATGTAAAATTTATATGTTAAATTTTTTATAATCTAAAACATTCATATATATTCACACTATTATTTTCCGAAATATCTTGATATGCTTCTTCTGATGTTCTATTTTATTGATGAATGAACATTCAAAGAAAAAATGTTGCTCATAAAGGGAGGGCATTTATGAAAAGGAGTAAGGCTTACGTAGATTCGCGTCGCGAGGCAATTACTGAGCTGCTAGAAAAAGAAGGACAGGCAAGTGTTTTAGAGCTTGCTGATCATTTTGAAGTTTCTTCTTTGACTATCAGACGTGACCTGGATTTTCTTGAGAAGCGCGGCATCCTGACTCGTCAGTATGGTATTGCTACCCTGATTAATCCTTATGGTCGTCCTTCTGGCTCAAGGCAGATTCGCTCTAACAAAGCAATTGCCCGCGAGGCCGCTCGCTACGTTGAGGATGGTGATTGCATCTTCATCAACACCAGCTCCGTTGCTCTTGAGATGCTTGAGTGGATTGATGCTCACGACGTAACTGTTGTTACTAACAACGGCAAGGCGCTGTTGCTTGAGAACATCCACGATCTTTCTATCATCCTTACTGGTGGTGACATCCGTCCTCCACGCGCTTCCATGACTGGTGATACCGCTCTTGAGTGCATCCAGCACATTACTGCTGCTAAATGCTTCTTGGGCTGCACGGGTTTCTCAGGAGAATTTGGTCTTACTTCTGCAACATCCCCTGAGCCAGCAATTAACGCTCAGATGCTCAAGCGCTCTAGAAAGCACTATGTTGTTGCTGATTCTTCTAAGCTGGGCACTACTTCCAACTTCCAGTTTGGTTCTGCAGAAGACATTGACCTGCTCATTACTGATACAGGTGCAACTGACGAGCAGATCAAGGAGCTCAAAGCCGCAGGACTTAAGGATGTTGTCTGCGTCACTCCTTCTATTCTTCCTGCTAAGTAAGACTTGCGTTTTATTATTATTTAAGCGAACACAAAATGGCGGCCTTTTACAGGCCG
>NZ_JRND01000009.1:0-8567 GCF_000758945.1 Lancefieldella parvula DNF00906 | reverse complement strand
AGCATATTAGATGAAGTTTATGCATAGAGATGAATATCGGGTAGTGCGGTCATCTAGCTGCCTGGCTCTCTTGATTAGGAACATGTCGATTCTTCAGCAGAACCTACCAAAGCTGCGCTATTTTGTACCTCAAGCCTCAAAGCCGACGCTAACACGCTGCAAAATCATAATCATCCGCATATGAACTGCCTCCCATTTCTTGGACATAAGAAATGGGAGGCAGTTCATTACAGGCCGCCATTTTAATCGCAAAATTTTTACGTGCAATTGTGTTTAATCGCATCCAGCTACACGCACCCACCGAAGTTCAACAGGACCATCTGTCGAGCAACTTGCTGGCCAAACAGCGATTAGCTTTCCAAAGCCTCAAATGACTTAAAGCCTTCACCGATTGCCTCGTGGACCTCTGAAACAAATACCAGTGCATCAGGGTCAATCTCGGAAACGATAACTTTTAGCTGAACAAGCTCAGTACGACCTAGGACACACAACAAAACTGGCTTGTGCGCACCACTCCACAGTCCGCGCGCCTGAAGCTCTGTGCAACCACGGTTGAGGTTATAAAGAATCTCGTGAGCGATGGCATCGTGCTCAGAAGAAATAATATAAACGCAACGCTCAGATCTTGGTCCGTCGATGACAAAGTCAATCATTTTTCCTGTAACAAAGATTGCCAGAGCAGAATACAGACCGTTTTCTAGCGAGAAGACTGGAATAGCGGCAATAATAATGACAATATCAACAATGATGATTGCGGTACCTGATGGAATAGAAAAACGCTTGGAAACCGCCTGAGCAATGATGTCTGTTCCGCCGGTATTTCCGCCCGCCCTAAATACAAGGCCAAGACCAAAACCGCAGATAATACTGCCCCATAGGGCAGCAAGCATAAGATCGTTGGTACCAATTGCAGGCAAAAATGGTGCAAACAAGTCAACAAAGATACTTGAAATTAAGAAGCCTGCAACGCTCTTAAGCAGGTACTTTTTATTGCCACTTTTTGCGACAAATGCTATCAAAATGATATTCATGGCAATGGTTTGCATACCAATAGGTAAGTCAAAACCAAAAGGCAGCGCGATAGCTCTAATAACGGTAGCAAGACCTGTAATACCACCAGCGGCGAGTCCGTTAGGAACTTCAAATACATCAAGGCCAACTGCAAAAATTGCACAGCCAAGGACGATAAAGAACGAATCTTTAAAGGTCTTTTGCCAAGTAGATTTTTGCACACTAATCCTTTCCGCCAACAACCCAGCGATGGTACGCAATGATGAACTGATCAAGATCGCCGTCTGAAAGAACGGACTCTACGTTTCCTGTTTCTGCACCTGTTCTTAAGTCCTTAATGAGCTGATAAGGATAAAGAACATAACTCCTAATTTGATTGCCAAACGAGATTTCTCTCTTTGGACCGCGAAGCTCATCCAGCTCAGCTTCGCGTTTCTCCTTTTCAATCTCATACAAACGACTGCGTAAGATATTCATTGCTGCAGCTTTGTTCTGAAGCTGGCTGCGTTCGTTTTGGCAGGTTACTACCGTTCCTGTTGGAATATGTGTAATACGAACTGCCGAGTCTGTAGTGTTAACTCCCTGACCTCCTGGACCAGATGCATGGTAAACGTCAATACGCAGGTCATTGGGGTCAATAGCAACTTCAATATCTTCAGGAAGAACAGGTAAAACTTCTACACCAGCAAATGACGTCTGCCTGCGTTTCTTATCATCAGTAGGAGAAATTCTTACCAGACGATGCACGCCCTGTTCTGCACGAAGCATGCCATAAGCATTTTTGCCACTTACCGTAAAGGTTGCGCGGTCAAGACCAATAACCTCTGCAACAGGAGCGTCGTTGATATCAACTTTCCAACAACGGCGATCGCAATATTTGAGATACATGCGAAAAAGCATCTCGCACCAGTCTTGAGCCTCAAGACCACCCTGACCTGGCTTAATAGTAACAATTGCGTCACCATGATCAAGTTCATCAGTAAACCAGCTTGAAAGCTCAAGCTTTGACAAGTCTTTTTCAAGAGATACCGCAAGTGCTTGAGATTCGTCGAGTGATGCTTGGTCTTCAAGTTCTGTTCCAAGCTCAAAAGCGGCCTCAACATCACCGAGTTTCTCTTTAGCTCTATCAATTCCAGCAACATCATCGCGAAGTGACGCTAGTTGGGTCATTATTTTTTGTGCAGCTTCAGCGTCGTCCCAGAAGTTGGGACGAGCACTTTCTGCCTCAAGTTCTGAAATTTGCTGACGCTTCTCAGTGAGGTGAAGATATCCTTCTACCTCAGAGAGACGCTCCGCTAAAGCTTGGAGCGAAACACCCTCTGTATCAGCCATTCTTACCTATTTCGGCCGTGGCAGTTCTTAAACTTTTTGCCACTTCCACATGGGCAAGGGTCATTACGACCAACGTTGACGTAAGGATTTGGATCGTCAGACTTACGGTAGGTTGATACAGAAGACTGGCTGGCGCCGGTTCCCTGTGGACTCTTTCCAATAGCTGCGGCATTCTTAAGCATGCTCTTACCTTGCTTAAGTGCCTTTTGATCGCCGTCAGTCTCTTCTCCACCAGAATAGTGAGCATTCTGGAATGCCTCTGCCTCAGTATTCTGACGTGGGCGATTGACCAGCTCAAGGCGAAGAATAGTACGGAGGAAGTCCTCATACATGGTGTTTACCAGCAGCGTAAATGCCTCATATGCCTCGGTCTTGTACTCAACCAGAGGATCGCGCTGACCAAAACCACGAAGACCAATACCAGTCTTTAAGTAATCCATCTCCTGGAGATATGCCATCCAGCGAGTGTCAATGACACGAAGCATTACCTGAGCAGCAAGCTCACGCATAACTTCTTCGCCAAGCTTCTGGGTCTTCTCGTCAAAAGTCTTTTGGACAAACGCGGTGACATCCTCTTCAAGCTGATCAAACTTGGTGTCCTCGGTAAACTCTGGAAGATCAGTCTTACCAGTAAGTTCAGTGAGCCACTTCTCAAGACCCTCAAGATCCCACTCGTCAGCATCTCCGTAACAGAACTCCTCGCAAATGCGCTGAGTAGTAGAAGCAGTGACTGTCTCGATGAGCTCCATAAGATCCTTGCCGTCAAGAATCTTGTTTCTCTCTGCGTAAATGACCTGACGCTGTTTGTTCATAACATCGTCGTAATCAAGGACGTTCTTACGCATTGCAAAGTTGACTTCCTCAACCTTGCGCTGGGCGCCCTCGACAAGCTTGGTAACAATCTTTGCCTTAATTGGCATATCGTCTGGAAGTTCATAGCGCTGCATCATTGCTGCAACGCCATCCATGCGATCTCCACCAAAGCGGCGCATCAAATCATCTTCAAGAGAAAGGTAGAACTGGGTCTGACCAGGGTCTCCCTGACGACCAGAACGACCACGAAGCTGATTGTCAATACGACGGCTCTCATGACGCTCGGTACCAATAACGCACAAACCACCCGCAGCAGTTACTGCCTCACGCTCAGTAGCGCAGATTTCCTTTGCTTCTTTGCGCGCAGCTTCTTTTTGCTCCTGAGTAGCCTCAGCTGGCTCAATTCCCTGGTTACGAAGGATATCTTCAGCCATGACATCTGGGTTGCCGCCCAAAAGAATATCGGTACCACGACCTGCCATGTTGGTTGCAATAGTAACTGCACCCTCACGACCAGCCTGAGCAATAATCTGTGCCTCACGCTCATGGAACTTAGCGTTCAGAACATTATGTTTAATGCCGCGTTTAGACAGAATGCGAGAAATACGCTCGGAGTTGTCAATGGAAACGGTACCAACAAGTACTGGCTGACCATTCTGATGACGCTCTTCAACGTCTCTTACGACAGCCTCAAACTTAGCACCAATAGTACGATAGACCAGGTCATCGAGGTCTTCACGCTTAACCGGACGGTTAGGTGGAATAACCTGAACAGGAACGTGATAAACCTCACGGAACTCTGCATCCTCGGTCATTGCGGTACCGGTCATACCGGAGAGCTTGTCGTACATGAGGAAGTAGTTCTGGAGGGTGATAGTTGCCAGAGTCTGATTTTCTTCACGTACCTGAACGTTCTCTTTTGCCTCAATTGCCTGGTGAAGACCTTCAGAATAACGACGGCCTTCCATGATACGACCAGTAAACTCATCAACAATCTTTACTTCGCCGTCAATGACAACATACTGCTGGTCACGATGGAACATATACTCAGCCTTCAGCGCCTGCTGAAGGTGATTGACTAGCTGGCCAGTCTCATCGTTGTAGATATCGTCAATGTTGAGAGCGCGCTCGACCTTCTCGAGACCAATCTCTGTTGTTGCAATGGTGTGCTTTGCCTCATCCATCTCAAAGTCAACATCTGGAGTTAATCCACGAACTGCCTTTGCAAAATCCTTATAGGTACCTGCGGATTTAGTGCCAGCGCCAGAAATAATCAGAGGAGTACGAGCCTCATCGATAAGGATGGAGTCAACCTCGTCGACGATGGCGTAGTGGTGTCCACGCTGAACACGCATCTCTGGGCGAGTGACCATGTTGTCGCGCAGGTAGTCAAAGCCAAACTCTGAGTTTGTACCGTACGTAATATCTGCCTCATATGCAGGCTTTTTAAGGCTCAGTCGCATGCCGTTCTGCAGAAGGCCAACACTGATGCCCAAGAACTTGTAGATGGTGCCCATCCACTCACTGTCTCGTTTAGCCAGGTAGTCATTGACCGTAACGATGTGAACGCCTTCGCCGCTCAGTGCGTTAAGGTAACCAGCAAGAGTGGAGACAAGCGTCTTACCTTCACCGGTCTTCATCTCTGCGATAGTGCCCTTATGCAGCGCGATACCACCGATGAGCTGGACATCAAAGTGACGCTGACCAATAGTTCTTACTGACGCCTCACGTACCGTCGCAAAAGCCTCTGGGAGAAGATCGTCTAGACTTTCTCCTTCAGCATAGCGAGCCTTGAACTTCTCGGTCTGAGCCTGAAGCTCTTCATCGCTCATTTCCTGCATTGTTGGCTCAAGCGCATTGATCTTCTCGACAATACGCTGATATGCTTTGAGGTCCTTGTCAGCGCCAAAGGACAGAATCTTAGAGAGGAAATTAGGCATAGCTTTTTCCTTGACGTCGGGCATCTATCTTCGGTTGATAGACACAGTATTCAACTTATATATCATACCCCGTCTAACTGCTTGAATCACACTACATGGCGTCGTAAAATCCCAATTTCGTTATTTCTCCACCACTAGTTTCTATTGATTCTTTTCCCTTTTCTGCACCTGCAATCATCCTGAGCTGTTTAGACGGCATTTTTCTACGCTTCATAACGTATTTCTGCACGTACAAATCGTAGTAATGCTGCGCATCCTGCGCCCGACCACATTTTCTCAGTGCCTGAATGAGCGCCATAAGTGTGTCCTCTCGCATATCATCAACAAGGTAGGCGAGCTCTGCAAAATGCACCGCAAGCGTATAGTGGGTAATTCTCAAAGCAGCCACCGAAGCCGTTACCATGGTATCTATGTATTGATCTCTCAGGGCAACTCGAATGGGATCTGCAAACCTAAAGCATTCATCCTCAGGAAGATACAAATCCCCTTGGTACAGCTCTTCCGCCTGCTTAGCCAGATGCACTATGTCTTCATCGCTGTTCGATGACGCCACACTTTTTGCTAATCGCGTAAAAATATCAATATCTACGGTCACCTGCTGGGGATTAAAACCAAGTGTCTTTTCAATCCGAGATGCTTCCAAAGGCTCACAATCTGTCTGAATCTCCTGGACCTCTTTGCGAATAACTCGAGTTGCTTGATACAGGCGCTCTTGCCAATGTGCTTGATCAGCCTCCGGCCAAATCTGCTGCGCAATCTGCGACCTAAAGCTCATGTGATTGTGAGCAAGCGCCAAATACACAAGCAGCGCCTTTGCCGATCGATAGGCAATTTTTCTGCCAGCAATCTCCTCTCCTTGAACCGACAAACTAAATCTGCCGAGAAGAGCAAGGTAAACTCCTGGGTGAGCGTTAATTACCTTCTCTACCTGCGCGCCCTTCACCGCAAAGTCTTCAGTCCAAGAATCCCCCGTTCCTTGCCGGAATACTCTCCATTTTGTTATGTCTCGTTTTCCCTCATTTGAACGTAGGTAATGGAGCCATTCTTCAGGCATTTCTCGTTCTAAGCACTGCTGAAATTCAGACTCATCAGACAGAAGCGCTCTCACAAGCCACATGGCATTTTCTGGAACTCCATACTCAACCGCATCCAGCCAAACGGGAGCATGTCCGTTTACGCTCTTAAAGAGAGCTTTGTATATTGTTCTACATGCAGCTTTTAGCGATGGATGGGTAATTGCCTCAAGGCTTTTCTCCGTAGGTTTAACGCCCAAGAAAAATCCCGCAATATCTTCAATAATCTTTCCGACTTGCACCACATATAGTGAATCCCATTCCCTACTCAGCAGCACCGCTCTTCTCGCCTGGAGCTGCGCTTTGGGATATGCTCTGCTTCTGAGGCTGAGAAGAGCTCCAATAAGAAGTGCGGGCACTTGAATCATACGATTACCCTGTAGTTCGGCTTGGCTGATGAGCTGCTCGGTATCGTATAAGTCTCCCACAGAAGAGCTTTTTTCAAAAAGGTAGCGAACGCATTTAAGTAGTCCTACAGACCCCTTTAGGCCTCCGGCCTCACCTTCTTGTAAAAAGGAGAGCGAGCCTGAGGTGCGCGCATCAAATTCTTTTTGATATACACCCAGCAATGCGTAAAGCAATTCCACGTCAACAGCTTGAATTGACGAGGTTATTGATGCAGCTTTCTCATACTGTTGCTCAAGAAGCAGCAGCTGAAGGGCATACTTAAAATTTCCTTGCAAAGCTAAATCAATTGCGCGTTTATGTAGAGCAATTTTCTTCTCTAGCGGACCCAGCTCAAGGTCTTCTTTCAAAGGTGGCAGAGGCTTTTGCAAAATCATCTTCAGTAAACTCATATATGCCGTTTGCTTTAGAAATCCGTTAAATGAAGTGAGATTTTTGAATGCCCTATCAGCATCTTTAGTATTCATCGGCCCCTTAGCAGTAGACAGCGAATCCACCATTCCCTTAGCAGCTTTTTTACTTGAGTTATCAAGCGTACAGTCAGAATGCGTGGCAGTAAGTGCGTTATCTACCAGCTCAATATATCCAGCGTCTACAAATTCCGCTGCATGAGAAAGAACAATTTCCCAGATAATCTCTTCTCTAACCAGCGAGCTCACAAACGCAGCCTTAGAGAAATCTTCTCTATCGATCAGCAGGGCTATAGCTTTCAGAACAAGCTTTTCATGTTTACCCGCTAGAGCCACAAGCTCCTGTTTATTAAAGTTCAACACATCAAATCTTGTAGCATGAATACACGAGAAACGCCTAGTTTCTACATGCACGCCAAAGAAAGGCGCATCTTGCTCTATCTTGGCCAAATACTCAAGATCAACTTGTCCGCATATGCGGCTCAAATCATCAAATGAGCCAACACCGAGCAACATCATGCCCAGCCTGAGCCTAAGTTCCTCAATGCCTAGCGAGCTTCTGAGCATATACGATGCAACGCAAGCAAGACTAGTTAGATACGTAATTGGAACATCCACATCTCCATGCTCGCAAAATGTAACTGGCAAAGAATAAACAAGCGTTGGAATACCGCGTGTCAATCTCATATTAGTCAAAATTGATTGTTCAGAATTATCTATTCCAGGCATAAACGTGAGCAGCTCATTCTTTCCCAAAACATACACGCTAGGGACTTCGTCGATTAACTGACGAGCTTCAGGAGATAAAGAAATCGCAACAAGACAGCCAGCCATACGAAGGCGCGCAATTGATTTAACCTGGCGAGCAACAAAATACTCGTCAGACGGAGGAAAATCATCAATAAGAACTAACCTTTTAACCGCCTTTGATTTCTTAGCATTGCAGATAGAAGTGCTTTTCTTAGTAAGGATCTGAGTTGCCTCTTTAGCCGACAAACTAGAAAGAGAGATTTCATACACAGTCCATCCGTGTGATTGCGCATAATCCGCCAACTCACGCAAAAACATGGTCTTACCCATGCAGGGCTCTGCACAAAGCGCGAGCGGCCTATTGGTCTTTTCCATTGTTCTGAGGAAGTGCTGAGGTGGAACTACCCTGCTATAGTCACCCATCACATGGCGAGAAGACCCACCGAGCAGCGACTCTGTTCCAGCAGTTTCTCTGTTTTCTGACTCCATAAAACCTCTCCTTACTATTCAAACACTCAAGCGCTACATGCGCTCTAACATTTCTTGTCTCAAAATTTGGTGTGGGATAAATAATCAAGCCAAATTTGTCAGAAAGTGAGAAGGTTTAGGTGAACGGTAGGTGAAATATGGTCAGATTCGTGACAGATTAGTAACAAAATACACACAGAAATGCACAAATGTTAAAACAAGATAACATCAAATGGTAAAAATTATCTTCCGTGAACGGCATTTAATTAAGAAAATTATGTAAATATTGTGATACACAATAAATATATAATACGTAATAAATATGGATTTTTAGTAAAAATTTTTATGCTATTTTCGAATATTTT
>NZ_JRND01000008.1:0-5263 GCF_000758945.1 Lancefieldella parvula DNF00906 | reverse complement strand
CTACCAAAAAAGAGGACCTCACAAACGTGAGATCCTCTCGACATAAAAATGCCCCTTGTTGGTCAGCGACGTCCTGCTCTCCCACGGACTTACTCCGCAGTACCATCGGCGCTCGGGGGCTTAACTTCTGGGTTCGGAATGGGACCAGGTGTGCCTCCCCTGCCATGGTCGCTGACCAACAAGGGGTATTCTTGTTTCATGAGGGTTTTCTCACGTGCCCTGAGGGCCGCACAGTGTGACGTTAAATTCAAAGGCTTCAAAAATCACGCATCAGTTCAAAATATAGTAAAGAAAAGAAGAGCTCGACCGATTAGTAATGCTCGACTGAATGCCTTACAGCACTTACATCTGCATCCTATCAACCTCGTAGTCTACAAGGGGTCTTACCGAAAGGAAAACTCATCTTGGGATGGGCTTCCCGCTTAGATGCTTTCAGCGGTTATCCCGACCGGACTCAGCTACCGGGCAATGCTATTGGTTAACAACCCGTACACCGGAGGTCCGTCCACCCCGGTCCTCTCGTACTAGGGGCAGCCTCCCTCAATTTTCCTACGCCCACAGAGGATAGGGACCGAACTGTCTCACGACGTTCTGAACCCAGCTCGCGTACCGCTTTAAATGGCGAACAGCCATACCCTTGGGACCTGCTCCAGCCCCAGGATGCGATGAGCCGACATCGAGGTGCCAAACCTTCCCGTCGATGTGGACTCTTGGGGAAGATCAGCCTGTTATCCCCGGAGTACCTTTTGTCCGTTGAGCGACGGCCATACCACTCTGAGCCGCCGGATCACTAGAACCTGGTTTCCCATCTGCTCGGCTTGTAGGCCTCGCAGTCAAGCCTGCTTATGCTCTTGCACTCAAAAGGATGGTTGCCGACCATCCTGAGCAGACCTTACGTGCGCCTCCGTTACATTTTAGGAGGCGACCGCCCCAGTCAAACTACCCACCTGACACGGTCCTCACGCCGGATAACGGTCGCAAGTTAGGATGCCAGAACGTCGAGGGTGGTATTCCAAGGGTGACTCCCCAGAGACTGGCGTCCCTGGTTCAAAGTCTCCCACCTATCCTCTACACGACGAACCGGCAGCCAATGTCAAGCTGCAGTAAAGGTTCACGGGGTCTTTCCGTCCTTCTGCGGGTAAGTCGCATCTTCACGACTAGTGCAATTTCACCGGGTCTATGGTTGAGACAGCGTCCAAATCGTTACGCCTTTCGTGCAGGTCGGAACTTACCCGACAAGGAATTTCGCTACCTTAGGACCGTTATAGTTACGGCCGCCGTTTACCGGGGCTTAGATTCGCTGCTTCGCTAATGCTAACAACTCCTCGTGACCTTCCGGCACCGGGCAGGCGTCAGACCCTATACGTCGTCTTACGACTTCAGCAGAGTCCTGTGTTTTTGATAAACAGTCGCTTGGACCTATTTACTGTGACCGATCTTAGCTCGGGGAGTAAATCCCTTCACCGAAACCGGCACCCCTTCTCCCGAAGTTACGGGGCAATTTTGCCGAGTTCCTTAACCATAGTTCTCCCGATCGCCTTGGTATGCTCTACCCACCCACCTGTGTCGGTTTGCGGTACGGGCTCCTCAGAGCTCCCTAGAGGTTTTTCTTGGAAGTATGGGCTTACTAGCTTCACTCAATTGCTTCGTCCGACACCTCAGCCACATGAGAAGCGCATTTCACTACTTCTCAGCCTACGTGCCATCACGGGGACGTCCAGAACCCCGCCTAGCTACCCTGCTCCGTCACCCCATTGGTGATAACGCTCTTTTGGAGGGACAGGAATTTCTACCTGTTGTGCATCGACTACGCCTTCCGGCCTTGCCTTAGCTCCCGCCTAACCCTGGGAGGATTAGCCTTGCCCAGGAAACCTTGGGTTTACGGCGGACATGTTTTTTACATGTCTCTCGTTACTCATGCCAGCATTCTCACTTCTGGACAGTCCACAGTTGGTTATCCAACTGCTTCAACCCGTACAGAAAGCTCTCCTACCACCAGTACAAAGTACTGATCCGCCGCTTCGGTACAATGCTTAGCCCCGTATATTGTCGGCGCATGTCCACTCGACCAGTGAGCTATTACGCACTCTTTAAATGAATGGCTGCTTCTAAGCCAACATCCTGGTTGTCTGAGCAAACGCACATCCTTTGCCACTTAGCATTGATTTTGGGACCTTAGCGGGCGGTCTGGGCTGTTTCCCTTTCGAATACACAGCTTAGCCCACATATTCTGACTCCCGGATTCTAGACCAATGGTATTCGGAGTTTGATTAATCTTGGTAGGCGGTGAAGCCCCCGCAACTATTCAGTGCTCTACCCCCATTGGTAAACATCCGAGGCTAGCCCTAAAGCTATTTCGGAGAGAACGAGATATCTCCAGGTTTGATAGGCCTTTCACTCCTATCCACAAGTCATCCCCTCAGTTTTCAACCTAAGTGGGTTCGGCCCTCCACGGGGTCTTACCCCCGCTTCAGCCTGCTCATGGATAGCTCACCTGGCTTCGCGTCTACGGTATGCGACTCACTCGCCCTATTCAGACTCGCTTTCGCTGCGGCTCGCTTTTTAGCTTAACCTTGCCACATGCCGTAACTCGCTGGCTCATTCTACAAAAGGCACGCCGTCACAGACAAAAGTCTGCTCCGACTGCTTGTAGGCAAACGGTTTCAGGTACTATTTCACTCCCCGCTAGGGGTGCTTTTCACCTTTCCCTCACGGTACTGGTTCACTATCGGTCACAAGAGAGTATTTAGGATTGGAGGGTGGACCCCCCAGGTTCCCACCGGGTTTCACGTGTCCGGCAGTACTCAGGTGCCACTCGGGAGTCTTCGCAGATTCGCGTACGGGGCTTTTACCCTGTCTCGCCAGCTTTTCCAAGCTATTCTGCTTCCACGAAGTTTTGTAACTCCACAATGAATGGTCCTACAACCCCGCCAGCGCTTGCGCAACTGACGGTTTGTCCTATATCCCCGTTCGCTCGCCACTACTAGGGGAATCTCGTTTGATTTCTCTTCCTCGGGGTACTTAGATGTTTCAGTTCCCCCGGTTACCTCTATCCTGCCTATATATTCAGCAGGAAGTACCAAGAAATGACTCTTGGTGGGTTTACCCATTCGGAAATCCACGGGTCACAGGATATGTGCTCCTTACCGTGGCTTATCGCAGCTTATCACGTCCTTCATCGGCTTCTTGTGCCAAGGCATCCACCGTTTGCCCTTACCATCTTCTTTTCGATGGTTTGAACATACTTTTTGCACTTTGATAATTACTTATCAAATGCGATCAGATGCGATCTTCTTGAAGAAAATCGAATTTTTGTTTGTCACACTATGCAGCTCTCAAGGTACGCGAGGGCGAACCCTCGAGACCGAATACTGCGCACTTTCGTGCAACAAAGACATCAACGGGAAAGACGGGAACTACTCGTCAAAAAAGTTAGTGTTATCTCTTCTAAAGAGGGTATCTCCCTAGAAAGGAGGTGATCCAGCCGCACCTTCCGGTACGGCTACCTTGTTACGACTTCACCCCCCTTACCAACCACACCTTCGGCGTCTCCCTCCTAAAAGGTTAGGCCGACGACTTCGGGTGCAATCGACTCGGGTGGTGTGACGGGCGGTGTGTACAAGGCCCGGGAACGCATTCACCGCGGCGTGCTGATCCGCGATTACTAGCAACTCCGACTTCATGGAGGCGGGTTGCAGCCTCCAATCCGAACTGGGACCGGCTTTAGGGATTCGCTCACCCTCGCGGGTTGGCAGCCCATTGTGCCGGCCATTGTAGCACGTGTGTAGCCCAGGACATAAGGGGCATGATGACTTGACGTCGTCCCCACCTTCCTCCGGCTTGACGCCGGCGGTCTCGTATGGGTGCCCGGCCTAACCGCTGGCAACATACGACGAGGGTTGCGCTCGTTGCAGGACTTAACCTAACATCTCACGACACGAGCTGACGACAGCCATGCACCACCTGTTTAGGCTCCTTTCGGCCACGACGTTTCCGCCGCTTCACCTAAATGTCAAGCCCTGGTAAGGTTCTTCGCGTTGCTTCGAATTAAACCACATGCTCCGCTGCTTGTGCGGGCCCCCGTCAATTCCTTTGAGTTTTAGCCTTGCGGCCGTACTCCCCAGGCGGGACACTTAATGCGTTAGCTGCGGCACGGAAGAAATATTCCCCCACACCTAGTGTCCATCGTTTACGGCTAGGACTACCAGGGTATCTAATCCTGTTTGCTCCCCTAGCTTTCGCTCCTCAGCGTCAGTTATGGCCCAGAAGGCCGCCTTCGCCACTGGTGTTCTTCCTAATATCTGCGCATTCCACCGCTACACTAGGAATTCCACCTTCCCCTACCAAACTCAAGTCTGCCGGTATCGGGAGCGAACGGGGGTTGAGCCCCCGGATTTAACTCCCGACCTAACAGACCGCCTACGAGCGCTTTACGCCCAATGAATCCGGATAACGCTTGCCCCCTACGTATTACCGCGGCTGCTGGCACGTAGTTAGCCGGGGCTTCTTCTGCAGGTACCGTCACTTTCGCCTCGTCCCTGCTGAAAGCGGTTTACAACCCGAAGGCCTTCATCCCGCACGCGGCGTCGCTGCATCAGGCTTTCGCCCATTGTGCAAGATTCCCCACTGCTGCCTCCCGTAGGAGTCTGGGCCGTGTCTCAGTCCCAATCTGGCTGGTCGGTCTCTCAACCCAGCTACCCATCATTGCCTTGGTAGGCCGTTACCCCACCAACAAGCTAACAGGCCGCGGGCCCATCCCTCTCCGCCGGAGCTTTCTCGAGTCTTTCATGCGAAAGTCTCGAAGTATTCGGTATTATCCACGGTTTCCCGTGGCTATCCCAATGAGAGGGGCAGGTTGCCCACGTGTTACTCAGCCGTTCGCCACTTTATACACACCCGAAGGTGCTTTAATCGTTCGACTTGCATGTGTTAGGCGCGCCGCCAGCGTTCATCCTGAGCCAGGATCGAACTCTCCATTCAAAATTTAACTGACTAAAAGTCAGTACAATTTAAGGTTGAGTTGAATCCACGTCTCTAAAATCCCGCTGATCTCGGATTCGCTGAAATTATGAATTGACTATTGAACAAAATGTTCAAATTCGAATTTCGCTTGTCTGTCTTTGCTGATCTTTCGATCGCAGTATCCGGTTTTCAAGGTTCGCTGCGCTGCGATTTCACATTGCGTGGTGCGCGGCGCGGGGATTAACTATACGCACTTACGACTCGTTTGTGAAGAAGATTTTGTATCTTCTTAATTCCTCCA
>NZ_JRND01000007.1:0-129279 GCF_000758945.1 Lancefieldella parvula DNF00906 | reverse complement strand
TAATTTCTACACAATTCGCAGTCTTTAGTGAACTAAGGGGCATTCTGGTCATTAAATTACTCATATATCCTTGTGGTAATCCCTTATTTTTCATCTATATATAGTGTTGTCTTTTTGCGTTAGCTTTTTACGCATTTTTTAGCATTATCTTCGTTCGAGTTTTACGCGATTTTTGACGCTGTCTTCTTACGCGATTTTGACGTTGTCTTCTTGCGCTTTTTTACGCTGCTTTTTGTAGTGTCGTTTTACGCCGCTTTTTAAACGGTCTTCTCGACACGCTTTGTTTGAGCTAAATCTCGTCTTTTACAATCTGGCAAGCTGCGTCAAGGAGCTGATCGCGCAGTGTTTCGTTGGAAGCCTCAGAATACACGCGTACCAGCGCATCCATACGAGAAGGACGAATGAGCACCCAAGAATCGTCTTTAAACTGAAGCTTAAGGCCATCGGCATGGCTTACCGAAACAGGCACTTTACCTGCAACGTTTTCTGGATTGAGGCCTGGAAGGATGTTTCTGAACGCCTGGGTAGCTGCAGCATCAAGTCGTACTCCTCGCCTGCTATAGCACATGCGACCCAGCTCAGCCTCATCCTCAGCAACAAGCTGTGCAAGCGATTTGTGGGTGTACGCAAGCATTTCCACGACGAGCAGGGCCACAAGCAGGCCGTCTCGCTCCAAAAGGTGGCTTGGAATGCAGATTCCGCCATACTCCTCTGCGGCGAGAAGAACGTCTCCTTGCTCAATCTCTGAATAGAGTCGAGCAAATCCAACGGGCACGCTTGCGGATTCCAGCCCAAGATGAGCTGCTTGCCTGGACACTGTTGCGGAACAGGTTAACGTAGAAACAACTCGACCAGTTTGCTTGCGGTTTTGTACAAGATGGCGAGTAATAAGCGGGATAAGCTCGTGTGGACTAAGAAGTCGGCCGGTTTCATCTACAGCAGCTGCACGGTCTCCGTCGCAATCAACCAAGAGGCCCAGCTGTGCATGGCGACTTACCACCATCGAAGAGCACTCATCGGCCCAAGGATCTGCTGGCTGTGGGTGGATGCCGCCAAAATCCCTGACAGGACCTTGATGCATTTGATGGACAACGCATCCCGCAGATGAAAGCACGTCGGCAAGAAGGTCTGTTGCCGCACCATACATAGGGTCAACTACCACGCTAGGACGCAGCTCCTTGATAACAGGCACATTAATCTGATCAAGAAGTGCACGCTTATAAGGCGTCACAATATCTGTTGTGGTAAAAGTTCCACGCTGGTCTGTTGGCTCCAGCGGTGTTGCAGATTCTACGCGCTGAAGAAAATCACGCGAAACTGGGCCACCGTTAGCAGCACGAATAATCATGCCGCAATATTCGCAGGAAAGCTCGGTTGCAGAAATGATAAGGCCACCAGCTACATTTTTATGCTGCGCACAAGCCCAGCAAATAGATGGCGTGGGGCAAAACGTCTCGGAAACGCGCACGTCAAGGCCAAAGGAGGCCAGTGTTGCTGCAGCCTCAAGGGCGGACGAATCTGCCTCGAAGCGCGTGTCAAAACCGACAAACACAATGCCGCCAGGCAACTCCTGTGACCAAACAGTACCAAGGGCTTCTGCAAGTCTAACTACATTATCCCTGGTAAAGCTTTTGTCATAGCGGGCTTGCCAGCCATCGCTGCCAAAACGGAGTATGTCAGGTCTTTTATCCAATGCGGTTGGCATAGCTGCCGAGCGCCTCTTTAAATGCTGCTGCAGAACTCTGGTCAGAGAGTGCCATGCGTGCATTAGTTGCTGCCCAAGCTGCGGGAGTGCCGGTATCGCAGCCCTCTTCCGCGTCAATTACCAGCGCATACATCTCTTCCTCAGCAAGCAGACGCTCCATTGCATCTGTCAGCTGAATCTCGTTGCCAGCACCAGGACCCTGAGTTGCCAGGAGCTCCATAATCTTTGGAGAAAGCAGGTAACGGCCAACAATAAACAGGTGAGAAGGAGCGTCCTCTGGACGGGGTTTCTCGACAAGGCCGGTTACTTTCCAAATAGCACCCTCGCCCTCAGAGTTATCTGAAGGAGAAGAGATGCACTCACCTGCGATAATACCGTAGCGATTCACCTGATCTGCAGGAACTGGAGCAACTGCAATGACGGATGCACCATTGTGCTGCTTAGAAATCTCTGCCATGCGGATGCACATCTGACGGTCTGGAACAAAGTAATCGCCGAGAAGTACAAAGAATGGCTGGTCACCAACACCATCTGCGGCACAAAGCACGGCATGGCCAAGGCCACGAGGATTGTCCTGATAGGTAAAGGAAACAGGAAGTGCAGAAGCTGCATGGACCTTCTCGGCAAGGTCTTGCTTTCCACGAGAAGAAAGGTCTGCCTCAAACTTCTGGTCTTCAGCAAAGTAGGTTTCAATCTGTGGCTTCTCGCGAGAATTGATGATGATTACCTCATCAACCTCTTCTGGCTCAAGAGCCTCTTCTACTACGTACTGAATGACGGGCTTATCCAAAACAGGCAACAGCTCTTTAGGGGTTACCTTTGTTGCAGGTAGAAAGCGCGTACCTAGACCAGCTGCTGGGATAATTGCCTTCATGTGTTTGCCTTTCACCTATGAGCCCTGTTGGCTCTGCACACCTAACGTGTGCTTGTAAGAATGACGGTTTTGCCGCCGATAAACTCAAATGACAGGCGCTTTTATACGTACCTAGCTTGCATAAGCGCCAGGTTACGTTACTTGCTTGGAATCTCAATTCCACGCTTCTCAAGGAATTCAATGAGCTTAGCCAGCGTGTCTACAGAAAGTGAGTGCTCCATAAGGCAAGCCTCTGCATCTGCAGTCTCTGTGTCTACACCCAAGTCCTCCTCAAGGAAGGTGCGAAGCGCACGGTGAGCACGCCATGTGGTACGGGCATTTGCCTCGCCTTCTTTGGTCAGCGTGACACGACCATAACGGCTCTGCTCAACCATGTCCTGCTCTTTAAGCTGGGACAGTGCCTTGTTGACGCTTGCCTTGGAAACATCAAGACTCTCGGCAATATCAACGGAGCGGACGCTCTTATCGTCATCTGGCTGCTCAAGTGCAATTCGATAAATTGCCTCGAGATAGTCCTCGCCGGCTTTTGTCAGTGTGTGGTCGTTTTGTACGTTATCGTTGGCCATAAATCTCCTCCGACGACTGCTTGACAGTCTTTTTCATGCAAAATCAGTTGCGCTACGCAACGAAAATATTTCTAACACTTGAATGATACCCAAAAACGGCGCTTAGTTTTACTGGCGAGAAGAGCTGTTTGAAGATTCTGAGGACTCTTCTGAGCTTTTCTCGGCAGCCTCAGCATTTGCCTCGGCATCTGTTTGTCCGTTTAAGCTAGACGGATCGTCTCCTACATCAATTACTTTCATCATCTTTGCAAGTGCATCTTCATCTGCGATGACATACGACTGACCGTCAATTTCTGTTCCCTCGGATGGTACGTATGCCGTATAGATATCCTTATCAGTGTTCATGCCAATCATCTGAGTGCCCAAAGAAATAATGTCTGAGACAGAGAGATCAGTAATAACCATGCTTGCCGTTGAATTGACAGTATTTGCAATGGCTACAGGGTCTCCTGTGTTCAGAATCTGAGCAATCATAGCCTTGATGAAGGTTCTCTGATGGCGCATGCGGGTGTAATCGCTGTCTGCAAAAGCGTAGCGAACACGAGTAAAGAAGAGTGCCTGAGCACCGTTCAGTTTCTGAACACCGGGGTACAGTTCAACAACGTCGCTGAAGTTCTCTGTATCACGCATGTACTGCTCAACGTTTACGGTTACGCCACCAAGAGCATCGGTAATGCCTGCGAGACCATCAAAGTTGACCTCTGCATAGTGGGCAATATGTACGCCGCACAGTTCATTTACAGCTTGTACCATGCCATTTGCGCCGTCATAGTAGTGGACAGCGTTAATCTTCATGTAAGAACCCTTCCACAAGACACGGGTATCTCGTGGAATAGAAAGCATGGTCACACGCTTATGGATAGGGTCAACGCGCGCCAAAATAATGGAATCCGCACGATATTCAGTCTCGCCAGGTCGACCGTCGGTTCCTAGAAGCAGCATATAATAGGGGTCGCTTGGTGCAGAAGGCTCCTGAAGCGTCTGACGAAGCTCAGCAGTAATGACCTGTGAGTTATTGAGCTGTGCCTGAACGCTTGCATACCAGATACCTGCGCCCACCACAGCGGCAACAAAAACAGCAGCAAGAACGCCCAGAAGCGACCTGACTACCATCTGCTTTCTGAAGACACGCTTACGACGCTTGTGGTAGCCCTCTGCCTGCGTGCGACTAAAAGGAGAGTTACTAACCGCAGCGTTCTGCGACGTATTGGCTGCAGCGCTTGGTGCAGTACCTTGGGTACTTCCCGTAGCAGTATTTTGTGCAGTGTCAGCCGAAGCGCCCTGTGCGGCCCCGTTGTCGAGCAGTTTTGCATGCTTTGGTTTAGTTGACACAAACTATCCTTCGATAAAGTCGTCGTCTGGAATGGTAGTGCGCTGAGCATCTGCTCCCAGCGTGACGAGTTTCTCGACAAATCCTTCGTAACCGCGGTCAATGTGATGAATGGCAGAAACGATTGTTTCTCCCTCGGCCACAAGACCAGCCATAACAAGCGCAGCACCACCACGAAGATCTGGTGACTTGACCTGCGCCCCCTCAAAGCCGGAGACGCCGCGAACAATAGCGTGATGGCCCTCAATGGTAATATCGGCTCCCATGCGAGAAAGCTCAGACGCCAACATAAAGCGATTCTCAAAGACGTTTTCTGTAATGATGCAGGTACCCTTAGCCAGAGCAAGCAGCGTCATGGTCTGTGCCTGCATGTCTGTTGGAAAACCCGGGAATGGCAGCGTCTGGATATCGATAGCTTTAAGATCTTGCTGGCGAGAAGCCCTTGCCCACCTATCTCCGGTCTCGATGGTAATGCCCATCTGCTCATACTTCTTAAGTACCAGGCCAAGGTGATTTGGCTCGAAGCCGTGAACAGTAATAGGCTCACCAGTAAGCGCGCCAATAGCCAGGAAGGTACCAGCCTCAATGCGGTCGCCGACAACTTCATGCTCAACAGGATGCAGCTCTGTAACGCCGTGAATCTCAATAACAGGAGATCCGGCACCCTGAATGTTGGCACCCATTTTGTTGAGCATAGTAGCAAGGTCAACAATTTCTGGCTCACGAGCTGCGTTATCAATGACCGTTACACCCTTGGCAAAAACTGATGCCATCATCAGGTTTTCTGTTGCGCCAACGGAGGCAAAGGCTAAAGAAACGGTCTCGCCGGTTATGCCGTGAGGAGCGCTTGCGTGAATATTGCCGTGCTCAACCTTAAATTCAACACCCAAAGCCTCGAGGCCCAGGATGTGCATGTCAATTTTGCGAGCACCGATATTACAACCGCCTGGCATCGCCACAACAGCCTTGCCAAAACGAGAAATAAGGGGACCCAAAACAGCAGTTGATGCACGCATCTGTGCAACAAGACTGTAAGGAGTCTCCCAGCTTGTAATATCTGTGGTATCAATTTTGAGCTCGTGAAGACCAACGACTTCAATGCGAGCGCCTAACGTCTTGAGCACCTTGCCCATGACGTGAACGTCTGCAATATTAGGAACGTTAGTGAGTGTAGTAACACCAGGAGCCATGATGGTTGCAGCCATCAATTTAAGGGCAGAGTTTTTTGCACCCTCTACAGTGACCTCTCCTGTGACAGAACGGCCACCTACTACTTTTATGACGTCCATAAACCTCCGAAAACGACAGTGAGAGAATTTTACTCCTCAACCACTTGCTTCAGAAGTAGATTACACCAGTCTATCTTTTTTTCGTAGTAGGCACGACGATTATCGTCTTCTGGAAGAGAAAGCATCTGGTCAATGACGTCATCTCTTGTCTCGCGCACAACATCTGCATCAATGTCATCAACGCGACGAGCATGATCTGCCAAGATAATGACTCCTGTTGGATCGATTTCTGCGTATCCACCAGAAATCACTATCTTGGTCATAGATTCTTCATTCTCTGGATGAGGCATGTGCAGTCTTACAACACCATCGCCAAGCGCAATGATTTCTGGTGCGTGGCCTGGCCACACACCATACTCTCCATCTGCTGAAGCAAGAATCAGACTTTCAACGGTTCCTTCGTAAAGGAGCTTATCTGGTCTGACAAACTGACAAGTCAACTCAGCCATGAGAAATCCTAGTTCTGTGAGCTATCCGAAGCGGACATCTTTGCAGCGCGCTCGCGAACATCTTCGATGGTGCCTGCAAAACGGAATGCCTGTTCAGGAAGGTCATCGCACTTACCGTCAATAATCTCTGCAAACGAGCGGACAGTCTCCTCAACGGTGCAGTACACACCAGGGTTACCAGTGAACTTCTCGGCAACGTGGAATGACTGAGAGAGGAACTGCTGAATCTTACGGGCGCGAGCAACGGTGCGCTGCTGCTCCTCAGAAAGCTCGTCCATACCCAGAATTGCAATGATGTCCTGAAGGTCGGAGTACTCCTGCAGGGTCTCCTGAACTGCCATAGCAACGCGGTAGTGCTCTGAACCAACAATGGATGGATCAAGAGCAGAACTGGAGCTGGCCAGAGGGTCAACTGCTGGGTAAATACCAAGCTCGGTAATAGCACGAGAAAGAACGGTAGTTGCATCCAAGTGCGTAAAGGTTGTAGCAGGAGCAGGGTCAGTAAGGTCGTCTGCAGGGACGTAAACTGCCTGTACGGAAGTAATAGAACCTTCCTTGGTGGAAGTAATACGCTCCTGAAGCTCGCCCATCTCTGTAGCCAGGGTTGGCTGGTAACCAACTGCGGAAGGCATACGACCAAGAAGTGCGGAAACCTCAGAACCTGCCTGAGAGAAGCGGAAGATGTTGTCGATGAACAACAGAACATCCTGGCCCTGATCACGGAAGTACTCTGCAGTAGTAAGGCCTGCAAGAGCAACACGCATACGAGCTCCTGGTGGCTCGTTCATCTGACCGTAGACTAGGCAGGTCTTGTTAATAACGCCGGACTCAGTCATCTCGAGGAAGAGGTCGGTACCCTCACGAGTACGCTCTCCAACGCCGGTGAATACGGAAGTACCACCATGCTGCTGAGCCAGGTTGTTAATAAGCTCCTGAATCAGAACGGTCTTACCAACGCCAGCGCCACCAAAGAGGCCAGTCTTTCCGCCTCGAACATAAGGCTCGAGAAGATCGATTGCCTTGATGCCCGTCTCGAAAATCTCTGTCTCAGTAGTGAGCTCTTCGAAGAGAGGTGCTGGGTGGTGAATTGGATAAAACTCAACGTCTTCAGGAATATCTCCACCGTCGACTGGCTGACCCATGACGTTCCAGACGCGGCCCAGCGTAGACTCGCCTACTGGCATCATCATTGGCTTGCCGGTGTCCTTAACGCGAAGGTTACGCTGAAGACCATCGGTTGACGACATAGCGACGGTACGAACAACACCACCGGGAAGCTGAGACTCAACCTCAAGAACGGTGCTGACGTGACCAACAGGCGTGTCATCCTCTACCGTCAGTGCGGTATAGATGCTTGGAACAGGTCCGTCGAACTTAACGTCGACAACTGGTCCAACTACGCGAACGATTACGCCATCGTCAACGTGCTGATTGCGCTTGTTGAGAATAGCTTCCTCAAAGGAAGAAGTCTCTACTTGCATATCTGACATTACATATCCTCCAATGCTGCAGCACCACCGATAATCTCATTGAGCTCAGTGGTAATTGCGCCCTGGCGTTCGCGATTGTACGTACGGCTAAGAGCGCCTAAGACGTTCTCAGCATTATCAGTTGCAGACTGCATTGCACGACGGCGTGCACCATGCTCGGCTGCAGCAGAATCAAGAAGTGCGTGGAAGATGACCGTCTTGATATAAGCGGGCATCAACGAATCAAGTACCTGAGAAGCAGATGGCGAGAATTGATATTCACTCTTGTTATACGTCTTCACCTGTGAGAGGGCTTCTTCGGTACGTGGTTTATTAGGAATCGTGAGTTTATCGCGCGAAATAGGAAGAAGTTGCTCTGTAACCTGCTCTTGGTCAACACGGTTCTTTGCATGCCAGTACTTGATTACGACACGATCAATCTTACCCTTGATATAGCCATCCATGATATAGGAGGCAATACGATCAGCCTGGTCTGCTGTAGGCTCAGAGGAAATGCCTACATAGGACATGGTGGGCTTGATATTTCTATACGTAAAGTACTCAGTTGGCTTGCGTCCGCAAGTAATTATCTCGGACGACACACCCTTAGCCTTAAGACGTGCCATCTCATGCTCAACCTCGCGTTGAGGCAGGATGTTAAATCCGCCTGCAAGGCCACGGTCAGATGCGATGACTAAGAACAGCACGTTCTTCTCGACTTTATGTGTAGCAAGAAGAGGCTGTTTCTTAGGATTAAAGCCAGCGCCTGCTACATTTGCAAGCATAAGGGTAATAGCTTCCTTATATGGCGAAGCAGCCTCGGCCCTATCAAGTGCCTTGCGGACACGCGCTGTCGAAATCATCGACATCGTGCGCGTAATCTGCATGGTGCTCCTGATGGAGCTCATACGCCTCGATATTTCGTGAAGGTTCGCCATTGATAATTACTCCTGCAATGAACCCTGGGTTACTGCGTCAAAAGAGCCTGGTGTGTCTGAATTAGCTTCTGCCTCATCCACAACCTTGTTTGGATGCTCTTCCAAGAACTTAGCCTTGAAGTGCTTAATGTGATCACTCAAGCGCTCTGCCTGCTCATCAGAAATCTTTCCGTTGCGCAGAGAGTTGCGGAGCTGTGGGTGATACTCACTCATGTACTGAGCAAGGCCATCACGGAAGAGAGCAACGTTCTCAAGATCAACGTCATCAATGAAGTTCTCTTTTGCAGCGTAAATTGCGCAAATCTGGTCTACTACGTCCAGAGCTGAATAACGTGGCTGCTTGAGAAGCTCCATCATATGAGCACCGTGGTTGAGCTGGTACTGCGTAGTTGCATCCAAGTCGGATCCGAACTGCGAGAATGCCTGCTTCTCACGATAACTTGCAAGGTCCAGACGAAGTGTACCTGCAACCTGCTTCATTGCCTTGACCTGAGCGTCGCCACCAACGCGGGATACAGAAATACCTACGTCGACTGCTGGGCGCTGGCCCTGGAAGAAGAGATTAGACTGCAGATAAATCTGGCCGTCTGTAATGGAAATGACGTTTGTAGGAATGTATGCAGAAACGTCGCCTTCCTGCGTCTCAATAATTGGAAGTGCGGTAAGAGAACCTGCTCCGTTTTCATCGGAGAGCTTACATGCACGCTCCAGCAAGCGTGAGTGCAGGTAGAAAATATCACCAGGATATGCCTCACGTCCTGGTGGACGATGAAGCGTCAGTGACATCTGACGGTATGCAACTGCCTGCTTAGAGAGGTCATCGTAAACAACAAGAACGTGTCCGCCTGGATGGTCTTTGTCAGCAGGCTTGCCGTCCTTATCGTTATACATAAAGAACTCACCAATAGCAGCGCCTGCCATAGGGGCAATGTACTGCATTGGAGCAGAATCGGCTGCGGTAGCTGCAACAATGACGGTCTTGTCAAGAACACCATGGCGGGAAAGAGACTCGCGGATGTTTGCAACTGTAGACGCCTTCTGACCGATGGCGACATAGATACAAATCATGTCGGTGTTCTTCTGGTTTACGATTGCGTCAATTGCGATAGCGGTCTTACCGGTCTTACGGTCACCAATGATCAACTCACGCTGACCACGGCCGACAGGAACCATAGCGTCAATTGCGAGAAGACCAGTCTGAACTGGCTCGCAGACAGGCTGGCGCTGCATGATGCCAGGAGCCTTGAACTCAATAGGACGGCGATGTGTAGCGTGGATAGCGCCAAGACCATCAATAGGCTGGCCCAGTGGGTTAACAACACGACCAAGCATGTCGTATCCAGCAGGGATGTCCATAACACGGCCAGTAGTGCGACACTCGTCGCCTTCCTTAATCTCAGAAACTTCGCCGAACAAAACAGCACCGACAGAAGTCTCATCAAGGTTCTGAGCAAGACCGAATACGCTGTGGCCAGTAACGGAGCTGGTAAACTCCAGCAACTCGCCTGCCATAGCGCTGCGTAGGCCAGCAACACGAGCAATACCGTCTGCTACCTCAGTAACAGCAGATACCTCTTGCTGGGATACGGTTGAATTGACCTTAGAAAGGCGCTCTCTAAGCTGTGCCATTACAGCATCTGAGCTAAGCGTTCCTTCCTGTATGGTGGTCTTATCAGTCATTACAATTCACTTTCAACGTGATCTGAAGAGAGCCTACTCTTAATGTGAGTGAGTTGTGTCTTTACCGATGCATCATAACGATGATCACGTGCCTCAACTACGATGCCGCCCAAAATCTTGGGATTAACACGCTCAATAAGATACACCTGAGTATTGAAGTTCTTCTCGAGCTTCTCGGTGACCTTTGCACGTAACTCATCATCAAGAGGCATTGTAGTAGTTACCGTTACTGTAAGTGTCTTGTCTTCTTCTTCAAGAAGCTCCTGGAACGTAGCGGCAACATCATTGATAAGGTTGACATCCTCACTCGCCTGCATAGCACCAAGAGTCTCAAGAACTTCTGGAGAGAACTTCTTTGCGTGCTGCACCTGTACAAGGTCTGCAGTTGCACGACCCTCTGCGCGGCCAGCCTCCAGGAGTGCCCTGGTATAGCCCTCTACTTTTCTGTCTTGATCGTCTTTATTAGTGCTCATCTGGAGTACCTACTTCCGCAAGGTACTTTTCGGCAAGAGCACGCTGCTGCTCTACTGAAAGCTCGTTGCCAATAATCTTTCCGGCAATATCGACGGCAAGATCAACAACGGAATCAGAAAGCTCAGCCATGGCGTGACGACGCTCAGACTCTACAACGCCCTTACCCTTAGTAATAATCTCGACAGCTTCTGCCTTTGCCTGCTCGATAATACGAGCACGCTCTTCTTCGCCCTCACGCTTAGCAGCAGAAACAATCTCGTCTGCTTGCTGCTTAGCTGCGTCGATACCAGCTGCTGCGATTTCACGATCCTTGTTGGCTTCCTCGCGAGCCTTTGCTGCAGCGTCCAGATCGCCTTGGATCTTCTCTTGACGCTTGTCAAGCATACGTAGAACGGAAGGCCATACAAACTTTGCTACAACAGCAAAGATGATCAGAAACGCAATCAGAGCAGGAACAAACTCAGCGGGCTTTGGAAGAAGAATATCGGCACCACTTGCACCCTCTTCAGCAAGTGCGACTGAGGGAGCCATTGCCACAAGTAGAGCAGCAGTTGCGCCTACTGTGCTGGCTTTTTTAACTCCCTTACAAATCGTATTCATGCATTCCTCCAACGTAGCGTTTTCGCTGTTACAAACAGTAATTTACTTAACCATCAAGGTAACAACGAAGCCAATTAGGGTAAGTGCCTCGATGAATGCGCAGCCAAGAATAAAGACTGTGAAGAGACGACCCTGAACCTCAGGCTGACGAGCCATGTTGTTAGCGGCACTCGTTGCTACGGCGCTAATACAAATTGCTGCTCCCATAACGCAAAGAGCATATCCGAAAATACCCACGATTCCTCCTTTTTCGCTCGCCCCTCTCAAGGCGACCAATATACATACCTATCATCAACTGAGCGTGGGCTCAGATGACTTCATCTTTTGTGCCGTTTGGCACCACAGTGTGGCAATGCCACCAACTAAGCGTTTTGCTTAGTGTTCAGACTCTACCAGCTGGATGTAGACAGTAGAGAGTAGGGTAAAAACGTATGCCTGAATGAAGGCAACAATAGTTTCTACCAAATAAATGATAATCAACAGCAGAACCCAGAAGATCGAAAAGCCTGCCTGAGCAGCTGTTGATGCGGAGAAGTTCTCAATAGCTGGCATAAAGTACATAGATGCAAGAATTGCAAATGTACCCATAACGATGTGACCTGCATACATGTTGCAGAACAGACGGACGGCCAGAGTAACCAGACGAAGGAATGTTGAGAAGACCTCAATAACCCAGATAACTGCTGCAATAACAGGGTTAACGCCCTTTGGTGCAAGGCTTAGGATGTAGCCAATAACACCCATCTTCTTTGCACCTACATACATAAAGTATCCAAGGGAGCAAAGGCCAAGAGCGGCAGTAACACCAATAGTACCGGTGCCTGGGTGTGCACCAGGAATAAGACCAATGATGTTGTTGATCAGGATGAACATAAACATAGTGATCAAGAATGGGAAGTGAGTGCGCCAAGTTTCTCCAAGAGAAGCCTTGCAGACGTCATCTCTAATGTACTCAATCAGGTACTCAACGCCATTAACGAAGCGTCCCTGAGGGACGATGCTCTCTGCCTGCTTCTTCTTAAACTTAAAGCAGACAATCAGGAAAATCACAGCAGCGATCAAGAAATAGAAAATGTAGTTAGTGAAACCAAAGGTGGTGTTACCAACCAATGCGTGTGGCAAAAAACTTTCGAGCAGCTCGGCCATCTCTGCTGGCAACTGCGCAAGAACATCCACTCTGTCTCAACCTCCCCATACAATCTGCAACCATTTCAGATTGCCCGTCACTGCTCAGCATACTTGAAACGCAACGTAAGATGCCAAGAATATGCCACTTGGAGTGTATTATCTACCACTCGGCGTGCATATTTGCGACGAACGGCGATACTAGCACTAAATGAATGCATAGTCACGATTACAAAATCAAATAATTGACTTATGCTCAAACTCTCACATTACTGACACATTTCGTGTTAGCTGCCGTTATTGTTTCATTCAACTATAACACTAATAAACTGCTGTTACGTTGCTATTTTCTTGAGAAACACAGTTATGTCCAGGTAAAAATAGTCGCATCAATATCCCCTGGTATTCGCAAAGTTTTTGATATATGCCAACCGTTATTTCTTCTCGTAAAGTGATGATTTGAAAAAAATGATTCAGTACACACGTTATATGAGCGCTGGATCAGGTACTAACGTACGTATTCGCAATTATATTAAATTGCGAGAAGGACGAGGGACTCCTTACTTGGTACCGTAAATACGGTCACCTGCGTCGCCAAGGCCTGGAAGAATGTAAGCATTTGGGCTTAGCTGACGATCAACGGTGCAGGTGTAGAGGCGTACCTCTGGGTCAAAGTCCAGAGTTGCCTTGACACCCTCAGGGCAAGAAACAATAGTCAGGCAACGAATGTCCTTGACACCTGCTTCACGCAGGAACTGAATAGCAGCAGTTAGAGAGCCGCCAGTTGCCAGCATTGGATCAACAACCAGGCAGGTGCGGTTCTCGATGTCTGCAGGGAACTTGCAGTAATACTGGTGAGGAAGATGGGTCTCTGGATCGCGATACATACCAACATGACCGACGCGAGCAGAGGGAACCAGCTCAAGAATGCCGTCAACCATACCAAGGCCAGCGCGAAGAATTGGAATAATAGCAACCTTCTTACCAGCAATGCGCTTAGCAGTCATAGTCTCAAGAGGAGTCTCTACCTCGACATCCTCAAGTGGGAAGTCACGCATTGCCTCGTAGCTCTCAAGAATTGCAAGCTCGTTGACAAGCTCGCGGAACTGCTTAGTGGTGGTTGTCTTGTCACGGAGAATGTGAAGCTTGTGCTGAACTAGTGGGTGGTCAACAACCGTAAGTCTGGACTCATCGTAATCTGCCATAATGCTCCCTCCAAGAGCTTGACCTGCGCTTTATTTGAATGCGAGCAACTTTAACCTAGCCTCTACATTCCCTGCAGGTTTGCGTATGTATTACTTAAGCGGCACTGTTTATGTGCCGCTTACTTACTCAGCGTCAACACCCTTAAAGTTAGGATCATCTTCACGCATGATCTTCTCGACACGTCCCGTATGACGACCGCCTGCAAACTCGGTGCTTAGGAAGGTATCCACAATAGCCTCGTTAACAGCAAGATCGGTGAATCGACCAGAAAGGCCAATGACGTTTGCGTTATTGTGCTCGCGAGCAAGCTCTGCAAACTGAACAGTCTGAACAGGAGTTGCGCGAATACCAGGGACTTTATCAGCAGTCATAGCAATACCAATACCAGTTCCGCAAATCAGAACGCCGCGATCTGCTTTGCCTGCTGCAACTGCACGAGCAACCTTATCTGCAAAATCAGGATAATCAACACGGTCATCGTTTGCGGGACCAAAGTCCAAAACCTCATGACCAAGCGACTTGATGTGCTCAATGATAGGATCTTTCTGGATAAAGCCAGCGTGATCGGAACCAACTGCAATACGCATACGTATCCTCCTCAGAAAATTCACTCCTATAGAGAGTACCGCATGCAGGCAAAAGCTGCAGCCAAAACACATAAAAGGGATAGGATTTTTTATCTATTTTGCAAATCCCGCAGTGGCGAGAATATCCTCGGTTGTGATGGCGCCTTCGCGCAAAATACGCGGTTCATCACCCGTGCAGTCGACAATAGTCGACGCAATAGCAAGGGGCGCCGGACCTCCATCAAGCGTCAAGTCTGCCTGCTCAATAAGGCCTGCTTCAAGGCCACATCCATCAACTGCAGAAGGAGCCCCGTGCGTGTTGGCGCTGGTAGTAGCCAAAGGGCATCCAAGCTGCTGTGCAATCTGACATACTAGAGGTGAGTTGGGCATACGGAGCGCAATGGTTCTGTTATCTGGCAAGACGTACTCATCAGGAACGTTCTCTGATGCAGTAACCACCAGCGTAAGAGCTCCTGGCCAATATGCTTCTACCAGCTTATTTGCCCAGTTATGCGTAATGTGCGCATACTTCTGCAGGTCAGATTTGCTGCCCACAAGCCAGGGAAGCGTCTGCGTTGAAGGACGCTGCTTAATTTCAAAGATGCGCTTATGACCTGGGTTTTGAGGAGTTGCAGCAGCGCCAATGCCATAGACGGAATCGGTGGGCATAATAAGCACGCCACCACGGCGCGCCACCTCAACTGCTAAAGAAACTACAGATGAATCCGGATTCATCTGATCAACTTTGATGTACTCTCCCATAAAACCCTCGACTCATTGTTGTGTGCTGCGCGATATTGCCTGATGCGCACTGATACGCGTTACACAGATTTTCTCGCCAGGCGACTGAAGTGCTACTTTGCTAGGTGCGCCACAAGAATGCGCGGCCTGTGCGTCAGGTCCTCTTTGACCTCAACGGTCTCCCACACACCCTGTTCCTCGGCAAGGTGCGCCGCCTTGTCCAGGTGCCCCTCGTAGAGCTCAACGCAGAGCATACCACCAGGTAGAAGCATATGTGGAGCAGCCTCAAGCAATCGCCTATAGACGTCCAGGCCGTCCTCTCCCCCGTCAAGCGCTAGCTCAGGCTCAAAGCCCTTGACCTCGGCAGGTACCTCCTGCTCAAGCACGCGTGTGGGGATGTAGGGCGGATTAGACACCAACACCGAGAAGGACCGTGCAAGCTCTGTGGGTACGCCTTCTACCAGGTCACACTCAATGAGTTCCACGCGCTCCTGGAGGTCCAGAGCATCTCTGTTGCGAGTTGCCAGCGCAATCGCCTGAGGAGAAAGATCTGTAGCGTAGACGCGTGTCTGTGGACGCTCAGTAGCAATAGAGAGCGATATGCAGCCCGCTCCTACGCCAACCTCAAGCACGCACACTTCCCCGTCAGCGTTTGGAGTTGCCTCGTCAACGCCTGCTAGCGCAACGTCTACCAGCACCTCTGTCTCTGGTCGTGGGATAAGCACGCCTGGCTCGCAGGTAAGAACCAGGTGCCTAAAGGGCATCTCGCCCGTCACGTACTGGAGCGGCTCCCCTTCTGCACGGCGCTTAATTGCCTCGCGCATACGAGTGCGCTCATCCGCAGAAAGCGGCTTGTCAAAGTTAGTGTAGAGCTGAACGCGAGAAAGGCCTGTCACCGCAGACAGGAGCCATTCTGCAGAAAGACGTGGATGCTCATCACCCTTCTTTTCCAGGTGCTGAGTAGTCCACGTCAAAATTTTTTGGATTGTCCAAACTTCATCTGTCATGAAGTTTGCACCTTAAACAGCCTGAGCGAGTTTCTCGGCACGCTCTGCTGCAGCGAGAGCCTCAATAACGGATGGCAGCGTATCGCCCAAAAGAACGCCATTGTAGGTGCCGTTGAAGCCGACGCGGTGGTCAGTTACGCGGTCCTGTGGCTGGTTATATGTACGAATCTTCTCGGAGCGTGCGCCATGGCCAATCTGAGAAAGACGCTCTGCACCCTGCTCAGCCTGCTGACGCTCAAGCTCCATCTCGTAAAGACGGGCACGAAGCATCTGCATGCAGACCTCGCGGTTCTGAATCTGAGAACGCTGGTCCTGAGACTGAACAACGGTATTTGTTGGCAGGTGAGTAATACGAACTGCGGAATACGTGGTGTTAACGCACTGACCGCCAGGGCCGGATGCGCAGTAGGTATCAATACGCAGGTCTTCCTGGTTGATCTGAATATCAATCTCGTCAGCCTCTGGGAGAACTGCAACGGTTGCGGTAGAGGTCTGAATACGGCCCTGAGACTCAGTCTTAGGAACGCGCTGAACACGGTGAACACCGGATTCATACTTCATAACTGAATAGACCTTATCGCCTGTGACCTTGAACTCAATAGTCTTGAAGCCGCCTGCCTCAGATGGAGAGCTGGACAGAATCTCTGTCTTCCAACCACGAGCCTCAGCAAAGCGCTCATACATTTTGAAGAGGTCACCTGCAAAGATTGCCGCCTCATCGCCACCAACACCAGCGCGAATCTCAACGATAGTGTCCTTCTCGTCATTTGGATCGCCTGGAATCAGCATAACCTTGATCTCATCCTCAAGCTGAGGGAGCATCTCTTCATTAGCAGCAATGTCTTCCTGTAGCATCTCTTTTTCTTCTGGATCAGAAGTGGCGTTGAGAAGCTCTTTTGCAGCCTCAATGTCATCGAGGGCAGTGATGTACTTATTGGCGTGAGCAACCAAGTCCGCCTGATTAGAGTGCTCTTTTGCTACGCGAGCATACTCTTTTGGATCAGAGACAACGGCTGGGTCTGCAAGCTTTTGCTCAAGCTCAGCATAGGCATCAACGATTTTTTCTAGCTTGTCACGCATTCCTGCTCCTAAGATAAGTGCCTCGTGCGCGCTTGGCTTATAAGCCTGTGGCCAAACTGTAGCGCAAGCTGCTTGCGAGGTGAGATTTCAACTAAAGAAGTGTACCACCACTAGGCAGTTTTTAAACCGATACCTCGCTATCTGCACAGGATGAGGGTACACAAGTTACGTAATTGTGAGAAAATTACAGCAGGTTCATACGGTAATGAGGCGCCATGACTTCTAAGAATAAAACTTCACAACCAGATAACACGCCTGCTGCAGAGGACATCTCCTCTGATCAGAAGACCCTTGACGCTCAGGCCGTTGAGGCACCCGCCGCTGATGGCGAGAAAACCGACGAGCTTGAAGAGGTCACCGACCCTATTGCTGCTGACATGGCTGCCGCTGACGAAGACTACATCATGGAAATTGTCAGCCCCATCTTCCCTGGTCTAGACGAAGACGGCGAAGAGGACAAGGATGACTCAGCTTCAGATGAAGACTCTTCTGAAAACGATGCAGACAGCACAACTGACCTGGAGAAAATCGTAAACGATGCAGCTCTAACGCAAGATCTTTCTGCGGTAGAAGCTCGCCTCAAAGAGCTTGAAGAGAGCGCCCACGAACACTCAGAGGCCAAAACCGCCGAAGTTCCTTCCAAAAGCGCTACTAGCGCGAGTGATGCAGCGTCCGACGATGATGCAACCTCTATAAAAGATGTTGCAGATACGTTCTCAAGCTATCTTCGCAGTAGGCGTCGTGCACTTTTTAGGTTTGTACGCCGCTACAGCTTGCTTTCTGGCATTCTTGCGCTCTTAAGTCTTGCTCTTTTATCTGCGGTTATCGTCTTCTTTATTCGCGTGAGCAACGTTCCTTCAACAGATACTGTTATCGCTGATGCTCGTACACGAGCCGAAGCTCCAGCTTGGACTCCGGGTGAGTATGACGCTGATGAATCCTTACTGCTGACCGGCATTGAGGTTGTTTCTCGCACCAGAAGCACCACGGCAATCTCCAGCGATGCCGCTCAGTTTGGTGCCACCGGCTACGCCAACTCTGTCGTACGCCTTACCTACACGGGCAACGCAATTGCTGCCACAAAGATTTCCAAGTTAGGATACGCAAATACCCAGGGCTGGAACGCTATTGGTGACGAAGAGACCCAATCTGTCTCCTACCAGGCAACTTCAGGTGTTTCCACAACAAAAGTCCTTGATGCCATTAGCGATGTACTAGCCAAGCTTGATGAAAAAAATCCAAACGAAGCTATTTCTTATAGCTCGCAGTTCTCTGGCGCAACGTTTACTGTTCTTGATGCGGGTTTTGATCGTGAACAGCAGACTTGCTGGGTAAGAATGTCAGGTGTTTCGCCAACCTTCTATGGCTCGCTCACCTGCGATATTACGGCCTCATTTACGTTTGATGCCTCTACGGGCACCTGGTCGCTAGACACAGTCAGCCCCTCGGCAGGACTTAAGTACGACTACAGCGGACTTGTGGGAACGTGGAAGGGCACCTTTGTTAGCTGTGAAGCCAGTAGTGGCAGTCCTTGTTACGCTGGCAGAACTAATCCTTTAACGCTGACCGTAACGTCTGCAGGTTTTTCTCGAGATCAGCTGGTACTTACGGGTACTGCAGAGGGTGTTGTCCACAACCATGGAGCGCTTAACACCTCGTACCGTTGGTATCCAGGTGACACTGAGTTCAAGAACGCATCTGTCTCTCTGACTACTTCTGGAACCATCGGAGATCAAATTCAGGTTTCTGGAGTGGTAGATGTAACCAATGCAAGTCTGGATGCTCATTCTGCTTCTAGCACGTCCCTCAGCACAGCTCAAAAACCACAGTTGAAAGTTACTTTTGATATTGCTGATAACAGCGTGGTAGCTCAGCTTATTTCCACCCACACGGAAAACGGTCAGACCGTCACCTTTACTGATACCTACCAGCTCTCCAAAGAGTAAAAATAATCCCGTCAGGCCGAGTCTTTCCTGACGGGATTTCTATCATCAAATTACGAGAAGTACAAAGGCTTGTTACTGCACCTTGTCTTCTTCCTTATCTGTGGCTTCTTCGTCGTTCTTCTCGCCCTTATGCATACGCCCACGAACAATTCCCACAATTGTAGGGATGATCGAGACCGCAACAATTCCCACAATCAGCAGCTCAAAATGCTCCTGAACTACAGGAATGCCGCCAAAGAAATAGCCGAGCAACACAAACATCGTGGACCAGGTAAGACCGCCCAGAATGTTATAGATGCCAAAGTTGCGCCAGTGCATACCGCCCATACCCGCAATAAAAGGCACGAACGTGCGGATAAAGGGGAAGAAGCGTCCTAAGAAAATTGCCAGATGGCCATGCTTGTCCAAAAACTTCTGGGTCTTCTCAAGATGCTCTGGAGTGAGTGCTTTAACTTTTCCAGAAGCAATGATTTTTTGACCAAAGAAATGGCCAATCATAAAGTTCATCTGATCGCCGAGAATTGCGGCAGCCCACGTAATAACAAGCAAAAAAACAATATTAAAACCACCGTTGTGAGCAAAAAATCCTGCTGCAAAAAGCAGAGAATCACCTGGTAAAAATGGGAAAAAGACTACGCCGGTCTCAATAAAAACAATCAGAAAAACAAAGCCGTACGCAGCGAGAGGACCAGTGGCAATCATTGAAGCAATAAATGCGCGAGGATCTCTAAGCAGCTCAATGATGTAGTTTACAAAACCCATCGAAGTCCAATCGTCGTGACAAATGTCGCGGCAAGCATAGTCAACGCCTAATAAAAGCGCATTGAGTGGGAACGGATGCCCGCAAGTGACCCCTTATGGCTGCTATCTCCCGATCCTGACCAGGTTCGAGGTGTCACGTCATCCGCACCCGCTCAATGCGCTGTAGATACTCTACCCTATTAGAGTAATCTTTGCACAAGTCAAATATCGCTTCTATGCATTTTTTGACGAATTTTTTTCAATTGCTTTGATGATCTTCTCGACGTTCTTTTTTCCTCTTGAGATACCTACATGCAAAATCCCAGCTATAGGAACAGATATGACGAGAAGAACTATGCCGCCCACGAGCACAGCCGTTGCCATGGAACTTGTAGAAAGACTCCCGTACACACTGAGATATATAAGCCATGCTCCAATTGCGATACCAGAATAAGCTGCTCTTCTATAAACGCTTAGCGTTCCAAGAGCTTTTGTTTGCATACGAGCCTCGACAACCAAAGGGTTATCCTCGTGTGAATGAGAAGCTGCTCCTACATAGTTTTTCTTGTTCATAAAAACTCTCAATCAAAAGTGGCATCGCCGTATGACGATGCCACTTTATTACGTTTGTCTTTTCTGCGCCAGACAGGATTTTGCGCAAAAAATTAGTAAGACAGACCTGGGTTGAAGACGCCAATAACAACGCCAACAAGTGCTACAACAACAAGAATAAGCATAACAACTGTTGGGCTGAGCTTCTTCTTAGTCATCAACCACCAGCAAAGGTATACAAACAGAAGGTTCAATACCTTAGGGAAGATGCCATTAAGCGTTGTCTGAATGTCAACACCAGCAATATTCAGAGAAGTTGTGACGTTAATCCATGTAGCAGCAACAGAGCCAATGACCATAGTACCAATCATAACAATGGAGCTACGGAGAGCCTCGGACTCAGGACCAACAAGTGCCTCAACAGCAGAAGAACCCAGGCTATAGCCCTGGTCGTAAGCAAACTTCATGCCGAAGTACATAATGAGGTTCCAGACCACAACATAGAACAGTGGGCCAAGAACGGAACCGCCCTTAGAAAGGCCAAGTGCAATTCCAAGAAGAATTGGAATAAAAGTACCAACGATAATGGAGTCACCAAGACCAGCAAGAGGGCCCATAAGACCAGCGCGAAGGCCATTGATGGTCTCGTCGTCGATTGCCTCACCGTTTGCACGAGCCTCTTCAAGAGAAGCGGTCAAGCCAACAACCATAGAACCAATCTGTGGCTCGGTGTTAAAGAAGGTTGTATAGGTAGAAAGTGCCTCAACCTTTTGGTCATCAGTATCGTAAAGCTCGTCAACGATTGGAAGCATGGATGCAAGGTAACCAAATGTCTGCATGTGCTCCTGAGAGAAGCAGGTAAGATTGCCGTAAATCCAGCTCAAGAAAGACTTATTACGTGCTTTCTGAGAAATGGTTTTCTTTTCAGCCATGATTAAATATCCTCCTCTTCTTCATCGTCTGCGCTTACATTGCCTGATGTTGCAGCAGCCAAACGAACATTCTTTGCCTGCTGAAGCTGATAGTTAAGAACAGCAAAGAAGACTGCTACGACTGCAGAGACAATGAGGTTCAGGCCAAGTGCGCCAGCAAGGATAAAGCCAAAGGCAAAAGTTACCCAATCAAGAGGCTTAGTAATAACCTGCTTGCACAAAATTGCAACACCAACGGTAGGAAGAAGGGTACCAACGGTGAAGAGGGTCATCATTGGGATACCGTTCATAGGAAGGTATTCCTTCATGATGCCAACCATGCTCTCGCCAGCCATGCAAATGAAGAATGTTGGAATGAACGAGAAAAGAATGTGAGAAACCCAAGGGAATACAAAGTCAACCATTGGAATGGTCTTCTTAATACGACCCCACTCTTTGCTCTCCATTGCACGCCAGCCAATACCCTGCCATACAAGGTTCATGGTAGCGGTGCCGTAGAACAAGACGGTACCAAGAGTACCAACAGCTGCGCCAATAGCAGCTGCCTGAGATGCAGCCTCAACAGAGCTTGGATCAAGACCATAAGCCTTGATTGCAAGAATTGCTAGAGGAATACCAATGTAGGAAACTGCACGAACGTCAGCGGAAACAGTTCCGCCAGGTGTTACGAGTGCAATGTAGACCAACTGGATTGCTGCACCAACAATAATGCCAGTCTGGACGTCGCCAAGAATGACACCAACGACAAGACCTGCAACAAGTGGACGACCGAGGGTATAGTTACCTACGGTAGTACCAGCCATGCCAGGTAGTGACGCAAGGCATGCAAACAAACCCAAAAGGGCAGCTTGAAACGCATTAATTGCCATAAAAATCGCCTTCCGAATACTACTTTACGTCAAACTTCTCGCGGAATTTAGGCCACTCACCAATTGCCTTTTCTTTAAGAAGAGCAAATTGAACGGTATAACCAGCTTTGGTTATATCCTCAAATGCCTGTCCCTCTTCTTGAGTAAAGGACTGGTTGTTGCCCAGCTTTACCGCACCAGGACGATCATTACCAGGACCGATAATGACCGTGTTAATTCCTGGCTTAAAACCAAAGTCAACAAGAATTTTCTTCATGTCAACTGGGTTTTTAGTAATAAGAAAATAACGAGAATCGCTGTCTAGAACCTTCTGAGCGCTCTCTTTGAAGTGATCAAATGTCCAAACAAATACTTTCTTGTCAGGTGCTGCTGACTTGTAAGCAGACTTAAGGACAGGATTTGATGCAGCCGCATCATTAACTGCAATGATTCCGTCACAAGGAACCTCAAGGGCCCAACGAGTGACTGTCTGACCATGAATCATGCGGTCATCAACACGAACAAATGAAATCATGTTTTCTCCTAACATATTTCTTACGCAAGCAGCTACGCGTACTTGCAGTAATTACTAAAGGTCTTCCTCGTCATCGTCTTCAAGAGCTAAGACGATCTGATTGACGCCATTTTTTCCTTCGTTCAGGATTGATGACACAAGAGCTTCACCACTTAGGCCATCATCGATTGCCATCAAAGCACCAATTGCCATGGGAAGATTGGCACCACTAAAAGCCACGGTATGAGAAAGCAGGCCTTTTTTGGCGAGAAGATCAAGCGCATTAGTAAGTGGAGAACCACCGATGATGTCGCCAAGAACGACAACTTCGTCGTCAGCAGTCAGAGGCTCAAGAATTTTTGACAAATTCTCTCTATATTCAGCTGCGCCCACGCCATCTTCCATGCTGTAGCTCAAGATGTTTTCTCTGGGTCCCATCAGCATGTCCATTACGCTATGCAGACCTGGTGCAAACGTTCCATGACTTACGAGCAAAAGGTACTTCATTACTGCTCCATTCCAGACATCACCACTGTGGCTGTACTTCGCCTGTATTAACAGCCGTACTACGCCAATACAAAATTTCCAGCCTGTTATGTAAATTGCTATGCATCAAAACTTACATTCCAAGCCAAGTGTCACTTGCCTAGCCGTTATAACACAAAGGTATACATGCGCTATTGGCATTCGCAAATTTTTAATATTCTTGATGTATTATTTTTTTAAATTTTATTTAAATAATTCAATTGATTCAGTTTCTTTTAGATGAACAGGCGTTCTAACAGCATAAAAAAATATGCAGAAATTTTTTGCATATATGAACATAAAAGTAGCAATATTGCATATATTAGATAAAGAAATGTCCGCTCAGCACTCCTCGAAATACATTTCTAAAAGTAAGAAAGAAGGCCATACAAGATGACCTTCTTAACATGAAATAAAAAAATAATTTTATGTTATGTAACGTGTTATGTTCTGTTTCTGCGATAGAAATCAACAAGAGACTGAGTGGAAGCGTCTTGTTTTGCTAGTTCTTCGTCGTTATGAATTGCAGGGAAAATCTGCTTTGCAAGCTGTTTACCAAGCTCTACGCCCCACTGATCAAAGGAATCAATGCCCCACACAACACCTTCAACAAAGGTAATGTGCTCGTAGAGTGCAATAAGCGTACCAATAGCACGAGGATTAAGCTCTTTACCAAAGATAGAAGTAGTTGGCCTATTTCCTTCAAAGACGCGTGCAGAAACCATCCACTCTGGTGTTCCCTCAGCACGGACCTCATCAGCAGTCTTACCAAAAGCAAGCGCTTTAGTCTGCGCAAAGAAATTGGAGAGGAAGAGTTCATGGACGTCTAGGTCTGCATCTTTGGTGGCAAAGGCAGTATTTACAAACGCAATAAAGTCAGCAGGAATAATCTGGGTTCCCTGATGGATAAGCTGGTAGAACGCATGTTGACCATTAGTTCCAGCCTCTCCCCAGAAGATTTCGCCTGTCTTTGAAGTAACCGCCGTACCATCCCAACGAGTAGACTTACCGTTGGATTCCATGGTGAGCTGCTGGAGATATGCAGGGAATCTATGCAGGTACTGACTATATGGAAGTACGGCATGAGATGCTGCGCCAAAGAAATTAACGTACCAAACGTTTAAGAGACCCATGAGAGCAACAACATTTTGTCTCAATGGAGTGTTTTTGAAATATTCATCAACCGCATTAAAGCCACTGAGGAATTCTGCAAAGCGCTGTGGACCAAAAACGATAGCCAGCACAAGACCAACTGCAGAATCAACCGAATAACGGCCGCCAACCCAGTTCCAGAAACCAAAGGTGTTTTCTGGATCAATGCCAAAGTCTTCTACCAAATCAAGCGCAGTTGAAACAGCAACAAAATGCTTACGAATAGCTTCTGCATTCTGAGAATCAGAGCCATCAATAATGCCCTGTTCAGCAAGCTTCTCTAAAAGCCACGCACGAGCACAACGTGCATTGGTAAGTGTTTCAAGTGTGGTAAAGGTCTTGGAAACAACAATGAAGAGCGTTGTTTCTGGATCAAGATCCTCGGTTTTCTCGCCAAGGTCAACAGGGTCAATGTTGGAGACAAAGCGAGCAGTAATACCGGCGTCAGCAAAAGGCTTTAGGGCCTCGTAAACCATAACAGGACCAAGGTCAGAGCCACCAATACCAATACTTACAACAGTCTTGATAGGCTTGCCAGAAACGCCTTTCCACTCTCCCGAGCGAACTCGGTCACAGAAGGCGTACATCTTGTTCAGCGTCTGGTGAACGTCGGCGACAACATCTTGACCATCAACAATAAGCGTGCCTGCTTCAGAGGCAGGACGACGAAGTGCTGTATGAAGAACTGCTCGGTCTTCAGTAGTGTTGATATGCATGCCGACATACATAGCGTCTCTACGCTCTTCAAGCTTGACCTCTTTTGCAAGGTCACACAGAAGATCAAGTGTCTCTTGCGTGGCAAGGTTTTTAGAAAGATCAATATGGAACTGATCTAGCTCAAACGTAAGATTCTTGGCACGCTGTGAGTCTTCTGCAAACCATTCCTTCAGCGTAGCCTTAGTATCTTTTAAGCTGGTGTAATGCTCTGTAAGTGCCTGCCAAGCTTTAGTCTGTGTTGCGTCAGTAGGCAAAATGCTTGGTGCTGTAGGTGATGCCATACCAGTCTCCTTCTTTTGACTACCTCAAGGATAGTCTGAGCAACGCTCATGAAACGTCACAATGTTGTTTTTCGTAAAAAAATACGACAAATCATTACTAATAGGGTTCCCCCAAAGGTGGAACCTGTTTAATTGCAGCCCAGCGCATCTGCTTCTGATGAGGATCATCAAGCGCTGAAGCAAAATTATCAAGATTTACCATCCGCATTCCGCACACACGAACAAGAACACGGGGCGAGAAGGTCTTCTCGGCATCAGTTTTAAGCTGTTCAAGCTCTCCTGCGTATGCTTCACGCACTGATGCAACTGCTGCATCATTTACCAGGAGCACCGTGTCAGGGCTAAAAGCACTTATCGCCTGCCTAACGAGCTCTGGATTTATAGGATCGCCTGTTTTTGTTGTGGTAAGCAAGGTGGCCCATGCCTCAGGTGCATAGCCTAAATGCTCTAAAGAAGCTTTAAGTGCAGAAAGTTCAGCCTCTTCAAAGTCTTCCTGGCCTTTTACCAATAAAACCGATGCAAAAGCATTGCCTGCCATACACACCCCCTGAGCAGCAAAATCTCCAAACTCATGCGTTGTTTTTGCCATGTAGGCTTCTTTTCGCATAGATCTTTCGCTTGGCATGCGCACCTCTTTCTTATATGCCAACTATGCACGTAATTCACAATTTGAGCAAGTCTACAAAGTTATGTGTATACACTTCCCTAATTTGGGGATAAGTTTGCTAGCAATAAAAAGTTAATGGCTTTATAGCCGTATGTAACTGGAGGTTCACTATGGCACAGCAGCTCACTACTGCAGAGTTCGATTCTGTTCTTGCTAACGCAGACAAGCCTGTCCTCGTTGATTTCTGGGCATCCTGGTGTGGTCCTTGCCGCGCTCTTGGTCCAGTCGTTGAGGAAGTTGGCCATGAGATGGCAGACAAGCTTGACGTCTACAAGGTAAATGTTGACGACGAGGCTGATCTTGCAACTCGTTTCCGCATCGTTTCTATCCCAACCCTCATCCTCTTCAAGAACGGTGAGCCAGTTCACACCATGGTTGGCAATCTTCCTAAGGCTGACCTCGTCTCTGAGCTTAACGCTAACCTGTAAGTTCTTGTGTGCCACGCGGCTGCGCTGGCTTATCATTGAACTAAGCGGCGGTACGTCTATCGGCGTGCCGCCTTTTTGTTACAAGGAGAACTAATGGCCGATAAAAGCCTTGATGCTCAAAAGACAGGACTTTTAACAGGAGTTCGCAAGCGCCTTTTTTTACAGCGTCTGCGTTCTAGCCTTTCTACCATCATTCTGCTTGTCTCTTCAGCAATTTTTATTTTTTTGCTGATTGACGTTTCTGAAGGTGACGTCATCGGCATTGATCACTTTGCCTACAGGCTCTTTGTTGTCCACCTGAGAACTCCACTTCTTACAGAGGTTATGGAAGGGTTCTCTGGACTTGCAAGCCCCGTCACCGTTATTGTCATGCTTATTGTGGTTGCCGCGTTTGCACCAGGGCCAAGTGTCGGCAGGCTTGCCTTTATTAATCTGGGTGGCGTTGTTATTGTTGACCTTATCTTTAAGGCTATTGTCCAGCGTCCTCGTCCAGATGGCTTTAGGCTAGTAGTTGAAACTGGCTACAGCTTCCCGTCGGGCCACTCGATGTTCTCGATGGCTTTTTATGGCCTACTCATTTGGCTTGTCTGGCATTACGAGAAAGACAAGCTACAGCGTTGGATTTGGTGTGGCCTGTTCTCAGGTGTCATCATTATGATTGGCGTCAGTAGAATTTATCTGGGTGTGCACTACGCTACCGACGTCATTGGTGGTTTCTCGCTTGCCCTTGTATGGCTAGTGCTTTTTACCAAGCTGATGATTCCATCGCTTATTTACAAGAAGAAAGCACCTCAAGCGAAGACAGACTAATAATCTCTGCGCTGACTACCTGGGCTGTTTCATCATCAACAATAATGCGTCCCATTGTTGCGCCCTCGCGACCGCGCGGGTAGGTAGGGCTTCCTGGATTCATTACAAGCGTGTTGGTCCACTCGTCACGCTGCACAAAAGGCTTATGCGTATGACCACAAATAGCAATATTGCATTTAACCAGGTCAAGCCTTTCGCGATAATGACATACCTGCCACTTTAAGCCGGCCGCAAAGAAAATAATCTTTTTCTTTACCATGGGGCCATAGTTGTAGCAAAAGTCATTATTACCCAGGCAGAGCTTTACCGGAGCAATCTTCTGCAGTGTCTGATAATCGGCGTTAGAGGTAATATCTCCTGCATGCACAATGTAGTTGGCGCCTTGCAGAGCTTCAAGCAACTCAGATGACAAATACCCATGCGTATCTGAAATTACGTCAAACCTTACTAGTGCCATACCAAACTCCTACGTGCGCTTTTTGCTGCTGGCGAGAAACCCTTTGAGCTTCTACAGTCCCAGTGCTCGCTTGAGTGCAACCACACGACGGCGAGAAACCGAAATGTGACGCTCCTCAAATCCCTGAATAGTCAACTGTAGGATACCAGCAGAGATAACCTCAACATCGTCAACATACTCAAGATTCACGATAAAGCTACGATGAATGCGGAAGAATCCGTGTGGAGCAAGGCGCTCTTCAAGTTTTTGCAGAGAAATAGTAGACAAGAAGCGATCGTCTTCTGTGTAGATGCAAGAATAATCGTCTTTTGCCTCAATAAAGCGAATCTGATCAATTGGAACAAGAACCTTGCTTCCGCTCTTAATGACAGGAATTCGCTCAATGGTTGCCATAGGAGACTGAGGACGAAGGCGCTCCTCAACCTTATCAAGAGCCTGCTCAAGGCGCTCGGTCTCAACGGGCTTCATCAGGTAATCTACCGCGTTAACGCCAAAAGCATCCAGCGCGTACTCGCTATATGCAGTGACAAACACAATCTGGGGAGGATTCTTCAGTTTGTGAAGAGCCTCTGCAAGCTGCATTCCATTTGTCTTAGGCATGGAGATGTCGAGGAACAAGACCTCAACACGAGACTCCATGAGTTTCTCGACAGCATCTCTTGCACTTGTGGCCTCAATGATTTCCTCGAGACGTCCGGTCTCCTCAAGCAAGAACTTGAGTTCAGAACGGGCTGGAGCCTCGTCATCAACAATCATGGCACGCATGTCATTCACTCCCAACGGCCTAACGTAGCGTTAAGCAAAACCGATACTATTATGCTGTTGCCTGCAGTGCCGCACCTGCAAGCTTGAGTGTCACGCACGTACCCTGCCCTGGTTTAGACATGATTTCCATGCCAGAGCCAACGGCGTAGAAGCGCTCAACTCGCTCAGCTACGTTCTTAATGGCAATACCCGTGCCCCTATTTCTCCCCGAAGAATCCTGCGGGATAGGACCTTGACCATTAAGTAAGCGAGAAACAGTCTCTTCATCCATTCCAAGACCATCATCAGCAACAGATATAAGAATATCATCATCATCGCGTGTGACGTGGATGTCAATATGGAGGGCGCCTTCATCTTTCATAGCGTGCCTCACGGCATTCTCGACAATGGGCTGAATCAAAAAAGACGGTACCTGAACATCTTCGCATCCCTCATCGACATGCTCAGACTCTTGAATACGTTCTTCTCCAAAACGCGCCTTCTCAATTGTCAAATACCTGCGCGTTTGTGTCAATTCCTGAGAAAGCGGAATGAGCGCGCCTTGAGAGCTCTCAAGCGTACGGCGATAAAACACAGAGAACTCGCGAAGCAGATCTCGCGCCTTATTGGGGTTTGTACGCGTAAGAGATGCAATGGTGTTGAGCGTGTTGAACAAGAAATGTGGATTAATCTGCGCCTGCAAGGCTTTGACCTCGGCTCGAGCGGTTAACTCTGCCTGGCGATCAAGCTCATACGAGGAAAGCTGCGTGGAGAGAAGCTCACCCAGTCCCTCAGCAATTGCCAACTGCGTACGATCAATTTCAATGCCACGACGATAGTAGAGCTTGATAGTGCCAACTGTGCGATCCTGAACAATCAACGGAACAATGATGCCAAAGGAGCTGCCGCCATTGCCAAAGCCGCCACGCCTTTGTAGTACCTGCTGACGACTATCTACCGAGACAAACGTCTCCATGCGGCCACTTTCCAGAACCTCAGTTGCAGGGCCAACCACTTTTGAACCAGGCATATGCGAGGTTGCAATGTCTCCCTCAAAGCCCAATACATATTCTGTATCTGTGATGGAAATGGCGGCTGCAGAAGTTTCTGGAAGCAATAGTGTGCAGATAGTTGGCGCTGTTTCTTGCGACAAGCCTCCGCGTAAGGTCTTGAGCGTCTTAGAGGCAACCTCAAGTGTTCGCTCTGTTGCTTGAGACCTGGCGTGCTCATTACCAGGCTGGGTAGTGCCACCAAGAACAATGACCGTGGCAAGTCCTCCGCCTGCAACAAGAGCGGCAAACAGGTTGTCTGCCATGACGCTCCAAGAAAGCAAGCCCAGCAATACACAGGCAAGAATAATCAGGACTATCCTGGTTGATCTATGTATGTACTGAGCAAGTCTTTGCATGACTGTCTAGTTCCCGACTGATTCTGCAGCAGAATCCTCAGAAGCAAGCTGCTGCGGCAAAGGCGAATGCTTAAGCGCACGAACCAAAGGAGCTCCGAGTACATAGAGAACAACAGCCTCTCCGAGCCCTGTGGTGATAAAACCAAACAAGAACATAAGAGGATACGATCCATCAAGTTCAATGGTGGTAAATGGAATTGTGTAGAATCCCAATCCTTGAAGCAAAATGGGAAGATATGCAGACACAATAACGGCATTTGCAAGCACTGGCCCCAGAAGCGCAAGTGGTACGTTCTTCCTGTTCTTCCAGGTAAACCATGCACCAAGAGCAGTTGCCAGAGAACCAAAGACTACGTCTAACAATCCCAAAGCTCCTGTGCCAGAAATGACCATATTTGCAAGGTTGGCAATAATGCAGCCAAGCGTCAGTCCTGGGATTGCGTCAGCGGTAAAGAGTGCAATAACCACAACCGCCTCAGAAATGCGGAACTGCACAGGACCCCAAGCAAGACCGCCCAAGAAAAGAAGAGCTGCAAGCGTAAGTGCTGCATAAAGGGCAGCAATAATACCAATACGTGCAAGGCGCTGAGCGCGCTGTTTTGTTGCATAAGCTGAAGAAACCTGTGGCAAAACAATCCCCTTGTTAACTCTAAAAACTTAGTTCATGATACGACGAAATGTATATATGAGCAAATGAGCAGTGCAGACATACAATTAGTAATGCAGGTGCATTCCTGGATAGACCATCTCACGAGCATGCTTTTGATACGCTGCGACTGCCTCTTCTTCAAAAGCAAGAGGAGTGTCTTCCTCGCCTGCCATATCCAAAATCCACCGTGTGAGATAAGGATTGAGCGGAAGCAGTGGCCCAATAAGCCAGGTGGCAATAGCGTTCTTGCGACGGAAACCTTCCAGCTTGCTTTCTTTATTGATGCCAAAACCTACCTTATTTTTAAGGAAGTAGCAGTTAGAGTTATCTCCCTCGGTGAGTGTGAACTGCATCTTAAAGCCAACGACAACAAAAGGCTCTTTGCCATTGCCGGGATCAAACTCTCCCACCTGGACATCGTGGAAGCGCTGGGGCATATAGCGAGTAGTCGTAAACTTGAAGAGGCCCAGAGCCTCAATTTCAGAGCCGTCAGGATTAACGATTTTCTCGCCAAAAAGCTCTGAAGCGTTGCCCGCAAACAGCATAGGAACGCCCTGATCAGCCAGCTCTGAAAGCCTGTCCTTGTAAGGCATAAGGCGAGAAATAATAAGCTCTTGCTGGGCTTCTGTCATGCCACCCATGATGATTGCTGATGGCGTGTTTTCAACAAAGTAAGGCGTTGTGGCGTGAGAGGTGTACACAAAGTTCTCTTTTGGAAGGCAGGCCTCCAGGTAGAGAGCATTTCCGTTGTCTCCACCCTGGTTACCGTACTCTGGGTAAAGAATCTCAATCTTAGTTGCTGGATTACTCATGGGAGGCCTCCATCTGTTTCAAGCGCTCAATGATACGGTTTCTGCTGATATCAGCAATGCCACCGTTATAGAGGCCGTGTGCATAGAAAATGTGCTGGCAAGCGTTAAGGTCAACCAGGTCAGCGGTTTCTTCAGGAGAGCTTGCCACAAAGGTTTTAGCTGGATCAATGCCCGCAAGTCTGAGTCTAAGCTGCAGGTCAAGCGATGTGTCTCCATAAATAATGACCTGCTTGACGCTTGGATCTTGCAAGAACTCGAAGTCTGTCTGGTAGTACCAGCCAATATACTCTGTCTGGTCTTTTGCTTTTGCCATGTACGCATCAGCAATCATGATGATAATTGCCTTATCGCCTGGCTGTTTGCGAAGGATATCGATGGTGACTGAGGTTGCCGTATCATTCTCGCCCTTAGAAGCCATGCTAATAAGACGACGACCGTTGTAGTCAATCTCGTTATACCTGGAGGAAGCAATGTTAACGCGTTGCAAAGATGCAGCGATAGTTGCAGGTGCAAGACCCATCTCACGCGCGGTTACAATGGCCACAAACAAGTTATAGAGGTTGACGATAGAGTAGCTATTGAGCTTGTACTCGTATGTTGGTGCACCCTCGTGGCAGTGCTCCTTGACCACAAACTTGCCAGTCTCTGGCTCTACTGAAATGACCTCATAATCAGGAGTTGGGTTGGTATAGCCGCACTCCTCGCAAGTTGCGTGTCCAAGATGCCTAAGGTGAGCATAATCCCACTTGAGCTTGCCACCGCATTTGGGGCAGGCGGTAAGATCTGAAACAATACCCACTGGCTCTGCGGTGTCTTCTGCCAGCCTTGCAATGGAGTAATACGTACGATGTGTACACTGAGGAGCAAGCCTGCAGCTAATCATGTCATCTGCGTTCAAAATCAGATGAGTTGAAGCAGGAATGCCCTTATCCATAACGTCAAACACGTAGTCTGGCGTTGCGCTACGAGAGAACGTATCGCGGAACAAATTGGTAACAGACAAAATATCAGGCTGCAGATACGGGAAAATGCGAGGTCCAGAGAGCTCGTCAAACTCCATAACTGCAAGCTTAGTCTTTGACGTACCCTTCCACGTGGCGTTCTTTGCAAACGAGCTTGCAAAGCCGCTGGAAATATTGCCGCCAACGCGGTTGGTAACGGTCTGGTAGCCATTATCGGCGAGAAGATCGTTGAGCAGGTTGTTGGTGGTTGTCTTACCGTTTGTGCCGGTAATAAAGACAATCTGCTCTGGCTTAGCAATGTCTCCCAAAAATGCAGGATCAATGCCTTCAGCGATAAAGCCTGGCAGCGTTCCGCCTTCATGGTTAGTCAATTTAAGTGCTGCAAGTGTTGCTTTAGCAGCGAGAAAAGCTACAGGAAATAGTCTGCTCTTTTTTTGTGCCACAGTAACTCCCATCGTGAGCAAAGTCTCTCTAGTTTATCACCTCGCGAGAAGGGCTTGAAGAACACAGGGCTTCTCGCCAAAAATGTCGCATAAAAAAGCCGAGCCAGGATGTCCTGGCTCGGCTGAAGCTACGTGAAAGTAAGCTTACCTTACTCCTCAGGCTGCTCCTTCTTCTCTGCAGCGTAAAGCTCGGAGAGGCGGACAAGGTGATCGTAGCGAGCCATTGCGGCTTCCTCGTTCTCCTTGAAGAGCTTCTCTGCGTGCTCTGGGAACTCGCGGGTGAGTCGGCTGTAACGAGCCTCGTTCATCAGGAACTCCTGGTAGCCACCCTTAGGTGCCTTGGAGTCAAGCGTGAACTTCTTACCTGCTGGTGCAGCTGGGTTGAAGCGATAGAGGTTCCAGTAGCCGGTCTCGACTGCCTTCTTCATCTCCTCCTGTGCGTGAGCCATGCCGCCCTTGATGGAGTGCATCTCGCATGGGGAGTAACCGATGATGAGGGATGGTCCTGGATAAGCCTCTGCCTCAGCAATTGCCTTGAGAGTCTGCTGGAGGTTTGCGCCCATGGAAACCTGAGCAACATAGACGTAACCATAGGTCATTGCAATCTCAGCAAGGTTCTTCTGCTTGATGTCCTTACCAGCTGCTGCGAACTGTGCAACCTGGCCAAGACGGGAAGCCTTAGAGGACTGACCACCGGTGTTGGAGTAAACCTCAGTGTCGAAGACAAAGACGTTGATGTCCTCGCCGGAAGCAAGAACGTGGTCAAGGCCACCGAAGCCGATGTCGTATGCCCAACCGTCGCCACCGAAGATCCAGAAGGACTTCTTGGTGAGGAAGCTCTTGTTAGCAAGGATTTCCTTAGCTGCTGGAAGATCAGACTTCTCAAGCTCAACTACGAAGGTCTTCGAAGCTTCCTTGGAGAGAGCTGCGTCGTTGACGGACTCAATCCACGCCTTAGCAGCATCCTTGAGGTCCTGAGATGCGCCGTCCTCATCGACAAGCTGCTGAGCAAGCTCCAGGAGACGCTTCTGCTGTGCCTGGTGACCAAGCATCAGACCCATACCGTGCTCTGCATTGTCCTCAAAGAGGGAGTTGTTCCATGCTGGGCCGTGGCCGTTTGCATCGGTAGTAAATGGTGAGCAGGAAGCTGGGTTACCCCAAATTGAGGAGCAACCAGTTGCGTTGGAGATGAACATACGATCGCCAAAGAGCTGAGTGACCAGGCGGCCGTAGCTGGTCTCAGCGCAGCCTGCGCAGGAACCGGAGAACTCAAGAAGAGGCTTCTTGAACTGAGATGCCTTGACGTTGTTAGCGACAAGCTCGGTCTTCTCGGAGACGTGGTTGACTGCGTAGTCAAAGATCTCCTGCTTGGACTCCTGCTCCTCGATTGGCTTCATGGTCAGAGCATCTGCAGGGCAGATGTAGACGCAGTTGGAGCAACCGGTGCAGTCGAGCTGAGAAATAGCAATCTCAAACTTGTAGCCCTTAGCCTTAGGACCAACGGCATCCTTGAACTGAGACTGTGCTGGTGCAGCAGCAACCTCTTCGTCGGTAAGGACGAATGGACGGATGACTGCGTGTGGGCAGACATAAGCGCACTGGTTACACTGGATGCACTTCTCGACGTTCCACTCAGGAACAACAACAGCAATGCCACGCTTCTCATAAGCAGCAGCACCAAGCTCGAACTGTCCATCAACGTGGTTCTTAAATGCGGAAACAGGCAGTGCGTCACCTTCCATACGAGAGACTGGAGTCATGATGTCGCGAACCTGCTTGAGCAGAGCCTCGCGGCCCTCAAGGGTGATTGTGCTTGGAGCATCCTCTGCAGTAGCCCAATCAGCAGGAATCTCAATCTTAGTAAATGCAGTAGCACCAGCGTCGATTGCCTTGTGGTTCATATCAACGATGTTCTGGCCCTTCTTCAGGTAAGAATGAGTTGCAGCGTCCTTCATGTACTGAAGTGCGTCTGCCTCTGGGAGAACCTTTGCAAGAGCAAAGAATGCAGACTGAAGAATGGTGTTGGTGCGCTTGCCCATACCAATTTCCTTGGCAAGGTCAATTGCATTGATCAGATAAACGTTGATGTTGTTCTTAGCAATGTAGCGCTTTGCCTCTGCTGGCAGGTGGTGTGCAAACTCCTCTGCATCCCACTGGCAGTTGACCAGGAAGGTACCGCCAGGCTTGACGTCGCGGACCATCTTGTAGCCCTTGATGATGTATGCAGGAACGTGGCATGCAACAAAGTCTGCCTTGGTGACATAGTAAGGAGAACGGATCTTGTGATCACCGAAGCGCAGGTGGCTGATGGTGATACCGCCGGTCTTCTTGGAGTCATACTGGAAGTATGCCTGAACATATTTATCGGTGTGGTCACCAATAATCTTGATGGAGTTCTTGTTAGCACCAACGGTACCGTCGCCGCCAATACCCCAGAACTTGCACTCAATGGTGCCCTCAGCTGCAGTGTTAGGAGCCTCAGGATCCTCTGGGAGAGACAGGTTAGTAACATCGTCGACAATACCAACGGTGAACTCACGCTGAGGAGCATCCTTCTTGAGCTCCTCAAAGATTGCAAATGCAGATGATGGTGGGGTGTCCTTAGAACCAAGGCCGTAACGACCACCAACAACCTTAATGCCTGTACGACCAGCCTCATAGAGGGAAGAAACAACGTCTTCGTAGAGAGGCTCACCAACGGAACCTGGCTCCTTGGTGCGGTCGAGAACAGCAATCTTCTTGACGGACTCAGGAAGAACGTCAACAAAGTGCTTTACAGAGAATGGACGATAAAGGCGAACCTTAACCAGACCGACCTTCTCGCCATGAGCGTTCAGGTAATCGATAACCTCTTCGAGGGTATCGCAGAAGGAACCCATGCAGATAACAACGCGGTCAGCGTCTTCTGCACCGTAGTAGTTGAACAGACCGTAGTCAGTACCAAGCTTAGCGTTGATCTGGTTCATGTAGTCTTCAACAACTGCTGGCAGCTGGTTATAAACCTCGTTGCATGCCTCGCGGTGCTGGAAGAAGATATCGCCGTTCTCGTGAGAACCACGGCTTGATGGGTGCTCTGGATTCAGTGCGTGATCGCGGAATGCCTGGACAGCGTCCATGTCACACATCTCAGCCAGGTCAGCATAATCCCAAACAGCAACCTTCTGAATCTCGTGAGAAGTACGGAAGCCGTCGAAGAAGTTAACAAATGGAACCTTGCCCTTGATTGCTGCAAGATGAGCAACAGGAGCCAGATCCATAACCTCCTGGACGTTGCCTTCTGCGAGAAGTGCAAAGCCAGTCTGGCGAGCGGACATAACGTCAGAGTGATCGCCAAAGATGTTCAGTGCATGGGTTGCAACGGTACGTGCGCTGACGTGGAAAACACCAGGGAGCTGCTCGCCGGCAATCTTGTACATGTTTGGAAGCATGAGCAAGAGGCCCTGAGAAGCGGTGTAAGTAGTGGTCAGAGCACCTGAACCAAGAGAACCGTGAACAGCACCAGCTGCGCCAGCCTCGGACTGCATCTCGACAACCTTGACGGTTGTACCAAAGATGTTCTTTACACCCTGGGCGGACCACTGGTCAACATAGTCTGCCATTGGACTTGATGGGGTAATTGGGTAAATGCCCGCTACCTCGGTAAACGCATACGACACGTAAGCCGCGGCGTTGTTACCATCCATGGACTTAAACTTTCTTGCCATTTCCTCTCCTTGCCTAATCTGTGATTTCTCACAGTATGCGTCTGTGCGATCCAAAATAAAGCTGTAGACCCTGGGTGACTACGGAAACATGTTTCATAGTTCGGCCGGCAGCGGTCGCATAATGCTTTTATTATTGCGCAAAAAAACAATGAAACAAATCAGAAATACAAGCTGACAAATACCTATTTTCAGGTAGGAATTTCTACCTGCGGAATTACAAAATAAACATAACACTAAAGTGCAAGTTTTTTGTAAATCGACAAAATATTCAAGTACACAAGAAGCCATCTGTCTGAAAAACAGACAGATTTTTACGTAGGCGCTCAACGTGCGACAGCTTCATCGTGCGTTGCGCACCCTTTGCTGGATGAGCCTTAAATATCGCACTTATCTGATTACTTGGCCGCTTTGATCTCGCAAAGTTTCTTGTAACCAAATAAGAAACGCTCTCCTATCTCACCTTGAGCATCAGAAGCACATACGATTCCATGTTCATCTGAAGTAAGGAAAGCTTCATCAAATTCGGCGGTTCCATCAAATACCTGGGCAATAACGTCTGGATTAAACTCTGTTGGCTCATGAAGAGTCTGTGCCAGGTCTAACACTAAACTTGTGACTCCCGATTGAACGCTTTCTTCCGAGACACCCGCAATAAGTTTTCCGTCTTTTACCAGCCAAAGCACCTCTGGTGAACAATGAGTTTGCTGCTCTTCTCGCTGTGAAATCCTTGCGCGTCCCGCAAGAGACAGAACAGAACGCTCTTCCAAAGACTGGTAAGGTCCAACAGTCATGGCAGCCTGTCCATTGCTCTCAAGCAAAATCATAAGAACGCCATCTGGAAACTCTTGTGACCCTTCTTTAAGCGTTCCCTCAATATGCTGCTTAGCCCAAGCAATCAAGTGCGGAGAAACCTCTTTTTGCGCAACAACTCGCTTGCTCAGCGCACGTAAGTGCCTGTTATCAAGAGGGAGGACACCTCCAGCCAGTCTCCAACGACAAACAAGTTCTGGATTATCAAGCTCAAACTTCTGAGCTGCTTCAAGCTCTTCCTGGTCCACAGTGTCCTCCCCCAACTTTTTTAAAATGAACTGCTAATCCCGAATTAGCAGATTAGTGCCTAAAGTGGCGCTTGCCTGTAAACACCATTGCAATGCCGCATTCATCACAAGCGGCAATAGACTCATCATCTCTGACTGATCCGCCTGGCTGAATAATGGCTGTTACGCCATGAGCTGCCAAGGTATCAACGTTATCTCGGAATGGGAAGAAGGCATCAGATGCTGCCACAAGATTCTTTGAATCAATTCCCATGCGCTCACAAGCTGCCTCTGCACGCTCACACGCGAGAAGAGCGGCGTCAACACGATTAGGCTGACCTGGTCCCATACCAATTCCAGCTTGATCTTTTGCAACCAAAATTGCATTTGACTTAACGGTCTTACAAACTTTCCAAGCAAATACCAAATCTTTCAGCTCTTCTGGAGTTGGCTGGCGCTTAGTAACAACCTCAAAGCTCTCTGCGGTTTCGTCTGCGTGGTCAAGGTCTTGTACTAAAAGACCTCCGTCAACAGTTCTCATCTCAAGCTCGCGGCTTCTATCGATTCCGCCCGTAGCCAATACGCGAAGATTTGTTCTCTTTGACAGGCGCTCAAGAGCCTCTTCTGTAAAGCTTGGTGCAATAAGAACCTCAACAAACTGCTTATTGATGTCTGCAAAGTGCTCAACAAACTCCAGAGGAACCTCTCTATTAACTGCAATAATTCCACCAAACGCAGAGACTGGATCGCAAGCAAATGCTCGATCGTATGCCTCAACAACATTTTCCGCCGTAGCAGATCCACAAGGATTCTGGTGCTTCAAAATAATGACTGATGGGTCATCAAACTCACGAACAGCAGCCCAAGCTGCATCAGTATCAAGCAAATTGTTGTAAGACAAGGGCTTACCCTGAAGTTGCTGAGCGTTTGCCAGAGAGTGTGCAGGAGCTCCAGGCATCTTATAAAACGCTGCGGACTGCTGAGGATTCTCTCCGTAACGAAGATCTTGTTCTTTTATTGCCTTTACCAGCAAAGTCTCTGGGAATTTACTTTGCTCTGCTTCAACAACACCAGAAAGGTATGTGGCAATAGCGCCATCGTATGCAGCCGTTGTCTTAAATACCTTCAAAGCCAGCTGCTGGCGAGAAGCCCTTGTAGTTGCACCGTCATGGACACGCATCTCATCAAGAACACGACCATAATCTGCCGGATCAACAACAACCGTAACAAAATCATTATTCTTTGCAGCAGAGCGGAGCATTGAAGGTCCACCGATATCGATATGCTCAATTGCATTTTCAAGAGTTACTGATGGATCAGCTACAGTCTTCTCAAACTCATAGAGATTAACGCAGACCAGGTCAATCATGCCAATACCATTATTCTCTGCGTCTGCGACATGACCGGGATTATCTCTACGGCATAAAAGACCACCATGAACACGAGGATGCAGCGTCTTAACGCGGCCGTCCATCATCTCTGGAAATCCGGTATAAGACTCAATAGGAACTACAGGCACACCAGCCTCTTCGAGGATTTTTGCGGTTCCGCCTGTTGAAATTACCTCAACGCCAAACTCTTTAGTAAGCGTTTGTGCAAATTCAACAATACCTGTTTTGTCTGTTACCGAAATTAGCGCACGTTTGATAGGGGCCTCAGCCATTGCCGCTCCTTTGTGTTTGACACTTGCTATCAGAAACACTTACAGCCTATCAGCTGCGAAACACTACGTACTAGATGTAAACAAACTTGAAACTATTCTATAATCTTCCGCTGTAAAACACCTGAAAGGAACTATTTCATATGTCTGCCGATACTCCAATCATAGTCCCCTTCGAAGATACTGACTTACCAGAACTTATCTCAATCGTTGAACGCGTCTGGTACTTGGATGGCGATGAATCTAAAGAAACCAGTAGGTCTCTGGCTACCATTGATATTTCTTACTACATTGGTGTTTCAACTCATCGTTTTGTTGCAAAACACGGAAATACAGTTCTCGGCTTTATTTTCTGCTCCAACGGAGAAGATCCAGAAGATAAGCAGAAATGGATTGAGCTTGAAAATGCCTCAACCATTACAGCTAAAAAGCTCTTAAGCCCGAAAGACTTTGAAGGTTATGAAGCCGCTGGTACCGTCGAATCAAATCTGATCCGCAAATACTGGAATGAAGGAGTCAAAATTCCCAAGTGGGAAATTACACTATTCTGCGTAAGCCCTGCTGCTCAAGGAAAAGGTGTCGGCGGTATGCTCTTTTCCTATATGCTCAATTTTTTGAAAGAACAAGGAGCTAAGCATTGCTTCCTTGCAACAGATGATGACTGCGACATTAGTTTCTATCAACACAAGGGTCTTGTCTGTAAAGATGAAGCTCCGGTTAAAGCGAACGGACAAGACTATGGATTTGCCTATATCTATGCGGGAGATCTCTAAGAATGAGTTCTTGCATTGGAAGATTTGCGCCAACTCCTTCTGGAAGGATGCACCTAGGCAACGTTTTCTCAGCTCTTATGGCTTGGGCCAGCGTTCGCTCCCAAAATGGCAGCTTCATTCTTCGCATTGAAGACTTAGATATTCGTGCTCATAATCCTCAATACACCTCTCTTCTCCTGGATGATTTACAGTGGCTGGGACTAACTTGGGACAGAGGGCCGTTTTTCCAAAGCAAGCGTACGGAGCTCTATCAGGACGCTCTATTGAAATTGAAACAACAGGGATTTTTGTATCCTTGCTTTTGTTCCCGAGCAGACTTACACGCTGCACAAGCCCCTCATGTCAGCGATGGTGCATATGTCTATGCGGGAACCTGCAGCGACCTGAGCAAATCCGAGCGTGAAGAGCTTTCCAAACATAAAATTCCAGCAACTCGCATACGAGTTCCTAATAAGACCTACGCGTTTGAAGACAAAGTCTATGGTCAAACATCTCAAAATCTTTCTAAATTATGTGGAGACTTTATCGTCCAGCGTGCAGACGAAGTCTTTGCATATCAGCTTGCTGTAGTAGTTGACGATGCTGACATGGGCGTAACTGAGGTAGTTAGAGGATCAGACCTTCTTTCATCTACTCCCAGACAGCTTTATTTGCAAGACGTGCTTGGTTTTTCTCATCCCATCTATGCTCACCTCCCGCTACTTGTTGCGCCAGATGGCAGGAGACTTTCTAAACGCAATCACGATCTAGATCTTGGCGTTCTGAGAGACCAAGGAAAAACACCAGAAGAGATTCTTGGCTTTCTAGCGTATTGCATAGGTCTTGCAGAAAAAGAAGAACCTCTTTCTGCAGCACAAGTTGCCAATCGCTTTTCATGGGATGCACTTCGCGCTCACCGAAAAAACGTGGTTGTTGAGCATTTTTCACATGTTTTGTAAAATGTCTTATTGTGAGTGACGCCAGTTCGGGGTATCATTCTCAAGCGCCCATTTTGGAGAGCTGACCGAGAGGCCGAAGGTGCTCGCCTGCTAAGCGAGTATGGGCCCCAAGCCCATCTGGGGTTCGAATCCCCAGCTCTCCGCCAGAATTTTCTGCTCGTTGCATCTCTGCAACGAGCTTTTTTTCTTACCAAGAAGAACTTTTTCTAAGATTAGTCTTGCATTTTCAACTGGAAAATGGCATTCTATCTACTTGCACGCGGCGTTACCTCAGCTGGATAGAGGACCTGACTACGAATCAGGGCGTCATAGGTTCGAATCCTATACGCCGCACCACTTGAACTTAGGAGCTCCTTCGGGAGCTCTTTTTTATTATCTACCTGGTCTTAAAGCTACTTCACCGGAAGAGTTTGCATACAAATACTGATAAGAAATACCGGCTTCATCAAGCTCATCCATTACCTCAGCCATACATGTTTCTGCCATGATGACCTCCAGATACTCTTGTGGGCTTAGATCTTTTAAACCCACTCTACCTTGGCTTGAAATCCACTTTCTTAAAGTTGCAAGTTGCTCTGATGCAATATGGATCTCTGAATAAAACTCCTTGTGGCCGAATCCAATTTTTGCCGCACTACCCTGAACAAACTGCCTTAATACAATTTCTTTCTGTACCTCTACCAGACCTTTCATAGCCACCTCTTTCTTCCTTTACTGATCTCAGTATAGCAAATTTATAGAACATATGTTCTATAAATCAGTAAAAGAAATGGTCTTCACAATTCACTAGAAGACCATTTCAGAGATTGAATCAATTTTGATTAAAAAGAGAAACTATTCTGGTCGAATAACCTCGATGCCACCCATGTAAGGACGGAGCGCCTCGGGCACGGTAACGGAGCCATCTGCGTTCTGATAATTCTCCACAATTGCAGCCATGGTACGGCCAACTGCCAGACCGGAGCCGTTAAGCGTGTGAACTAGACGGGTGCCCTTGAACTCTGCTGGATCCTTATAGCGGATATTTGCACGACGAGCCTGGAAATCCCAGCAGTTAGAGCAAGAAGAAATCTCCTTGTATGCGTTATAGCTTGGGAGCCAAACTTCAATGTCATAGCACTTGCATGCAGAGAAGCCAATGTCACCAGTGCAGAGAGTAACTACGTGATAAGGAAGGCCCAGAAGCTGAAGGATCTTCTCGGCTTCCTGAACCATGGACTCAAGCTGATTCATGGAGTCTTCTGGCTTTGCAAACTTGACCATCTCTACCTTGTCAAACTGGTGAACACGGATGATGCCACGGGTGTCTCGACCGGCTGAACCTGCCTCCTCGCGGAAGCATGGAGTGAATGCGGTATAGAGCAAAGGAAGCTGAGATGCGTCCAGAATCTCGTCACGATGGATGTTTGTGAGCTGGACCTCAGCAGTTGGAATGAGGTAGAGGTCAGGCTGTACGTGATAGAGGTCCTCTTCAAACTTAGGAAGCTGACCAGTGCCAAACAGAGAATCCTGATTTGTGATAACTGGTAGCCACCACTCTTTGAAGCCTGCCTGGTTATGTGTATCAATCATGAAGTTGATAAGCGCACGCTCCATGCGAGCGCCCATGCCGCCAAGAAGATAGAAGCGAGTTCCTGCAAGCTTTACGCCACGGTCAAAATCAATCATGCCCAGCTCGGGTCCAAGATCCCAGTGCGCCTTTGGCTCAAAATCAAACTGAGTTGGCTCTCCCCACTTGCGAACCTCAGGGTTATCGGAGTCATCCTTGCCATAAGGAACGGATGCGTCAGGAATGTTTGGAATAGCTGCAACAAGGGCGGTGAGCTCTTCCTCAACCTCTCCGCGGCGCTGATCAAGCTCTGCGATGCGATCTTTGTTAGCTGCTACCTGCTCTTTAGCTGCCTCAGCTTCTTCCTTCTTGCCCTCACGCATAAGAAGGCCAATCTGCTTAGAAACAGCGTTACGCTCTGCCTGAAGAGACTCAACCTCGGCAATTACGCTTCTGCGCTCCTCGTCAAGCTCAAAGAATTTCTCGCGATCCCAATGGGCGTTTTGCCTGGACTCGCAAGCTTTATCCACGAGGTCAGGATTCTCGCGCACAAATTTGATATCAAGCATGCAGCTTCTCCTTGAATCAACACTTTTTAGCAGTGCATTTTTTCTTATAGCTTACCAAGTATATACTTGTATTCAGATTCTTAACCCTTCACATGTTCTGGAGCTAGATTATGGACGCAATTAACTCATTTGTCGGCTGGCTTTTTGGCGATAAGACCGGTGTGTTGTTCCTCGTACTTGGTGGAATTTTGCTCTTTTTGGTTATTTCTTTTGTGTTAGAGCGCAAAACCAAAAAGATGTATTTCAACCACAAGAAGACTGAAGACGACTGGGACCTCTTTGGAGAAGACGAAGAAGGCTGGTCTGACTTTGATGCAGACAACAAATAAGTAACAAAAAAGCCCCGTAAAGGGGCTTTTTAAATGCAAATGGTGCGGGCGAAGGGACTTGAACCCCCATGAACTTGCGTTCATACGGACCTGAACCGTACGCGTCTGCCAATTCCGCCACACCCGCGTGCTAGGGAATAATACTACAACATTTTGTTTTCTTCTCATGGAAAAACAATAGATATATAAGAAAATTCTTTTCAGCGGTAGAATATAGACAGTCACGGCCGACAAACACACTTTAAACACAGGAGGTTGCCGTGAGTGACTCGCGGTCACAGACCACGCAGACTACATATCTACATTCACCTTCTGCTCAGCAGGCATCACCTGCGGCTGAGCCAGAAATTTTGTTGGACCGATATCGCGTTCTTGCTCGCAGAGGTAACGGAGGTTTTGGCACCGTTTGTACCTGCTGGGATACTCGTTTGCAGAGGCGCGTAGCCATTAAACGCATGCCATTGTTAGGGGCTTCCGAGACTCCCGGCGTGCTTGCTTCAACTGTTGACGAGGCTCTTTCTGAGGCAAGAACCGCTTGTTTGCTGGCGCATCCTAACATTGTGACTGTTCATGACTTTGAGATTGAAGGTGATTACGCCTATCTGGTCATGGAGTTTGTTGATGGCCTTAATTTATCGGAGCTCTTAGCTCGCGTTGAGGGTGGCTACCTCACCTATGCCGAAGCAGCTCACATGGTGTCTTCACTTGCAAAGGCGCTTCACTATGCCCATGAAAACGGCGTGCTCCATCTGGACATCAAGCCAACAAATATCATGATTGACCGCCAAGGTACGGTAAAACTTGCCGACTTTGGTATGGCAACACTTGCTTCAGCTGCTGGTTATGGCGGCGCTCGTGGTGGTACGGTAGGCTACATGCCTCCAGAACAGGTTGAAGGCATGCTTGTTGACGAGCGCGCTGATATTTTCTCGCTTGCTGTTGTTCTGAGGCAGGCCTTGACGGGCGTCAATGTATTTGCGGGCAGAACGGCTAAAGAATCCCTTGATCACATCTACAAGGGTCCAAAAATTCCTCTGCTCAAAGAAGATCCCGAGGTTCCCTTTGCTGTAGATGCCGCCTTGACGCAGGCGCTTTCCCCTGAGCCGTCAATGAGACAAGGAAGCGTCTTGGAGTTTGCACAAGAAATTGTGACTCCTCTTGGCAGTGAAAAACAAGGCGAGAAAAGCCTCAAATCCCTGGTGGAACAGTCGGAAGAAGAGGAAACCGAGACCTGGGACGTCAAGCATCTTCCGCTCTCAATCCGCTTCCCCTGGCTGCCCTCGGCTGCCGTGCGTGGCGTATCAGCGCTGGTCACCGGCGTTCTTCTCGCCCAGTTGTTCCAGCTTATTGCTCCAGAATCGCTCACGTTTATTGTGGTAGGCTCTCTTGTAGGAGCTGCGGCAGCTGCTCTTTGGACTCCGTTGGGTTCTGCACTGGTCATTGCATGCGCGGTATATGCTCTGGCAAGCATTAGCCCTACCAGTACTTCATTCCCGTTTGCAACGCTTGTAACCTTGGTAAGCGTTATCTGGTGGGCCTTTGCAGGAAGGGTCTCAAAATTTAGCAGCATCAACTGCTTATTAGCAGCTTTATTACCTGCTCCTGTTTCAGCACCAGTGCTTGTCTCCGCCACCATGCATCCTCTACCTGCAGTTTTAACAGGAGCTTTTAGCTATCTTTTTGGAATACTGTTTGCAAGAGGCATATCTTTGGGCTTTGCGGCAACTCCTCTTGCCTATGACTACACCTCACTGGCCTCAGGGCTTCCTTTTTGGATTCGCTTTGGGGCATGCTCCCTATCTGCTCTTTTAGGCTCGCTTATGAGCCAGAAAAGACGTCGCGGATGGATGGTTTTTGGACAAATTGTCTGTGCCATATTGCTTTCAAGTGGCTTTATATGGGCAGCTTGGATGGAGAATCCCAATTTTTGGGTAGTTGAAAGTATAGTTTCTGTACTAATTACGGTATTCTTATGTGTACTTGTATGTATTGCAATTGTCCTGATAGGTCCACTTGACGCGGATCAGGAAGGCGAGGAATTAGATGAGCTTTCTTAGTGACTTTGAAAACCGTATTGGTTCGGTCTTTGGTGCCGCACCTCAGGGATACGCAGAGCCTTTCTCTTTTAAGAAGCTTGCCAAACGCGCAGCTAAAGAGATGGAACGTGAGACGTATGAGATTGATGGCGTAGACACTGCGCCTGCCCTGTATACCGTTTTAGTTGCTCCTCAAGACGATTCACTGATGCGTCCTCTTTATGCTGATCTAACTGCAGAGGTTTCTGACTTCGTGGCTGCTCAGGCTCAGCAAAAAGATTATGTATTTGTTGGTCAGCCGCTTGTTCGTTTTATGGTTGACCCATCTCTGAAGCCTGGAAAATTTGCTGTCTTTGCAGAAAACGTTGACGGCAATACACTTGACCAGCTACGCAATGAAGAGCGTGCTTTCTTGGGTGGAAACTCCAGTGTTGGAGGAGCTGCAGCTCAAATGCCTCAGCAACACAATTCTCGCGCTGCTGTTCAGCCAGAACCACAGCCAGAGCCAGATCCTCTGTCTGTAGTTAGACCCGTTTCTGCAGATAATGCAACGCCAGAGGTTTTAGGAGATCTTGCTGGTACAGACGCCGGTCTTGCGGTAATGCCACCAGACTTTGTTGAGGCTCAAGGCGCAATTCCTGTTGTTTCCGCAGCTGAGTCCACTCCTATGCCTGTTCTTCCAAGCTCAAACGGACTTCCAGACCTTCCTGTTAACGGAGCTATCCCAACAGCGGCTCCCGTCCCTATGACTCAGCGTCGTATCACGCCTTCCCTTGATGCCCAATTAAACGGCGCAGGCGGTCGTTCTTCTCGCAATCTGCAAGGCACGCCACGCGCAAACATGGACGCTACCTGCATTTTGATTGATCGCCAGAGCGGTCGTTCGTATCGCGTTGAGGCTCCTCGAGCCATTATTGGTCGCGAGCGCTCTCAGGCAGACGTTGTTCTGCGCGATCCTAACGTTTCAAGACGTCACGCCGAGATGACCTATGACGGTCATGATTGGCACATTGCTGATTTGCACTCCACTAACGGAACGCTTGTCAACGATATCGACGTAGATGAGGTAATTCTGCGCGACGGAGACCTCATTACCATTGGTCTTATGGACCTTCAGTTCCGGGAGAACTAATGATTGATTTGATTCTCTTTGCAGGACGTGTTCTGCTTGTTGTCCTGTTGTACATCTTCCTGTTCTCGGTCATGCGCACGGGCATTGGTCTTGTCCGCGGTCAGCGCAAAGACGGAGCTATTTGGTCCGTTGATGTCGAGAAGGGCGTCAAGTCCTTACGTGGTCTTCACGTAGACATCTTGGGTCCTGTTGTTATTGGACGTTCTCCTTCGTCTGACATTGTGATTGACGAACCTTACGTTTCTGCTTCACACGCCCGCTTTACTATCCAGGGTCCTGCTCTGGTACTTGAAGACCTTGGATCCACAAACGGAACCATGGTTAATGGTCACATCATCGAGCAGCCTGTTACCCTTCGTGACACAGACGAAGTCCAGGTCGGCGATGTGATTATGCGTGTTGGACGTCGATAAGAGGCTCATGGTTTCTTCTGATACAACACATATTTCTGATACACCTACACAAGAGCCCGTGAGTGCTCCTGGTCGTTGCGAGCTGCCACTTGATGGTCGTTGTGACGCAGAGGCAGTTTCTGGCTCTAACACCTTTATTTCTTGGGGCGCCCGCTCTGACGTGGGATTAGTTCGCGAGCATAACGAGGACTCGTTCCTTTTGCGCACTCCCCTTTTTGCCATCTGCGATGGTATGGGAGGTCACGCCGCTGGTGAGGTAGCAAGCTCCATTGCTGTTAAGGTTATTGCCGAACAGGCACCAAGTACCGCAGACGATGTCCGTCTTGGCGCTGCAATTGAGGCTGCTAACCAGGAAGTTATTGATGCTCCTGCAAAGGGTATTGGCAAACCTGGCATGGGCTCCACTGCCTCTGCTGTCCTCATTGAGGGCAATCAGATGGCCGTTGCTCATGTTGGTGACTCTCGCATTTACCTGCTCCATCATGGCACGCTGGTCCGCATTACTCATGACCACAGCTACGTTGAGGAGCTCATTGATTCTGGCCAGATTACTGCTGATGAGGCGCGTACACACCCTTCTCGCTCAGTAGTTACGCGAGCTCTTGGCTCTGATCCAGACATGTACGCAGATCATTTCTCGCTTGAAGTATCTGATGGTGACCGCATCATCTTGTGCTCCGATGGCCTTTCTGGCATGGTGCCCGACGATGAGATTGAAGCCATTGCTGTCTCTAACGTCACGCCACAAAAGGCTGCCGATAACCTTGTTTCCGCAGCTCTTACCTATGGCGGCTCAGACAACATTACCGTTATTGTCATCGATGTCTTGGACGACGGCATAGCCGATCAAACCAGAAAACACCTTACTCGTGGCGTCATTGCCACGTTTGTCTCGTTCCTTGCGCTCTTTGCAGCCACTGTTGCGGTGTTCTTCCTGTTTGTAAGCAGCGAGTGGTACTTAGGAATTAACGGAACTACCGTTGGCGTTTATCGAGGTATTCCTACAACAATTGCCGGCATAAACATGTCTTCGCTTGTTGAAACTACGTCGATTGAAATAAAAGATTTGCCCGACGCAGTTCAAGACTCTCTTGCAGACGGAATTCGCGTTAAAAACGAGGATGAAGCACATAGCACCGTCGAGAATTACCGCAAACAAATTGACGACGCCAACACTAAAGCGGTCAAAAAGAAAGAAGACGCTCAGTCTGGCGGAACACCCACAACAGAAACAACAACGTCAACAACAAGTTCGGGAGGTGAGTAGGAATGGAAAAAGCAGGTGGACTAAGGCGTAATACAGAGCTCTTCTTACTATTTGTAGGAGCAATCCCTGTATTTCTGCTGTACGCCATGTACATGATTACTGCTCGCTCAACGCTCAGCCTTGAGACAATGGCCGTTCCTATTGGTCTCTTTGCAGCATTTACCGTAGCTCACATTGCTATTAGGTTCCTTGCTCCCGCAGCAGATCCCGCCATTCTCCCCATTGTGTTTGTGCTCTCGGGAATTGGCATCACCATGGTCACCAGACTTGCGCCAAATCTTGCAGTCAACCAAACAATTTGGCTCTTTATCTCTGTTGTTGTGATGATTGTGGTACTAGCGGTCATTAGAAATCTTGACGCGTTAGCACGCTACAAATACTCCATTGGTATTCTCGGCGTCATACTGCTTCTTCTGCCAATTGTTATTGGCCAAGATCGCTACGGCGCAAAACTCTGGATTTCTTTTGGCACATTCACCTTCCAGCCTGGTGAGCTTGCAAAGATTGCCATTACGCTCTTCCTGGCATTTTATCTTGCACTGAATCGAGAAGCCCTATCGGTCTCCATGCGTTCTTTTGGACCTTTCCGCATTCCTCGCTTTAAAATGCTGCTTCCTCTGTTTGTCATGTGGGGCATCAGCCTGATTGTTGTTATTTTTGAACGCGACCTTGGTAGCGCTCTGCTCTTCTTCGTGTTCTTTGTCATCATGCTCTATGTAGCAACAGGTCGCGCAAGCTACGTTTTTGTCAGTATTGCGCTCTTGGCCATTGGCGGCGTGGTGCTTTATCACTTCTTTGGTCATGTTCAGACTCGTGTCAACATTTGGCTTGACCCCTTCAAAGATCCCGCTGGAGACGGCTACCAAATTGTCCAGTCCCTCTATTCCATCGCAGATGGAGGTCTTGCTGGCACTGGAATTGATAAGGGAATGCCTACGCTTATCCCTATTGTTGAGTCTGACTTTATTTTCTCGGCCATTGCTGAGGAGCTGGGACTCTTTGGCGGAGCGGCAATTATTACCCTGTTCCTGCTCCTTACTGTGCGCGGTCTTGCAACAGCGGCTCGTGCAAAGTCCGATTCATCTGCTTTTGCGGCTGCTGGTCTTACCAGCGTTTTGGCGTTCCAAACCTTCCTCATTGTTGCAGGCGTTACTAAGCTCATGCCTCTTACCGGCGTTACCCTACCCTTTATGAGTCAGGGCGGCAGCTCTCTTCTTTCCAGCTTTATCATTGTTGCCCTGCTGCTCAGAGCAGGTGACGAGGGAACTGGTCGCGAAACAGAGCTTGAGCCAAGCAAGAAAACGCTTGACTCCCAGAGGCTCGAAATTTCTTCTGGTGGAGCTCACGCCTCTTCCGTTTTGCATGGCAGCCACATCCGTGGAGGCTTTGGACTGCAGTCTGAGGAATCCGGTGTTCTGGGACGTGTTGCCCTTGGAAAACGTCTGACCAATTTGGTTACCGTGTTTACCCTCTTCTTCACCGTTCTTCTCGGCAACTTGACCTTCTTGATGGTCATTGACGCACCTAGAATTCAGGCACTTCCTACCAACAACCACACTATTGCTAAGAGCGCATATGTTCAGCGCGGCGCCATCATGACTTCTGACGGCGTCACTCTGGCAGAGAGCGTCAAGCAAGACGACGGCACCTACGTGCGCAACTATCCGCACGACGGCATGGCTTCTCACACCGTTGGCTACATCTCAACCCAGTACGGAACTGCAGGTATCGAGTCCACCATGAACGAAACGCTCACTGGTCACGCAGATCATTCCGACTGGAGAAGCGCTCTGTACTCGATGGCAGGCGTTAATACCGCTGGTTCAAGCGTTGTTCTGACCATCAATTCCCAGATGCAGGCTGTAGCAGAAGCTGCACTCCAGGGATATTCCGGCTCCATTGTTGTTATGGATCCAGCCACCGGAGCCGTGCTTGCAAAGGCTTCAAGCCCTTCATACACCCACGCTGATCTGGGCACTGTTATCGAGTCTGGTACCGGCAGTCAGCTGGTCGACAGAACTACCCAGGCGCTCTACTCCCCTGGTTCGTCGTTTAAGACCATTACGCTTTCTGCTGGAATTGACACACATACCACCACGCTGGACACCACCTATTCAGCTCCAGGAACTATGGAGCTTGGCGGTGGAACCATCCACAACTACGCCAACGAGGACATGGGCACTATTCCTCTGCGTGAGGCATTTGCTCGCTCTTCTAACACGGCGTTGGCGCAGCTTGGCGTAGCACTTGGCGCAGACAACCTGGTCAGCTATGCACGTGCCTTTGGTTATGGCACAGCGCTTGGCCAGGACTTCTCCACTACACCATCGCTGATGCCAAATCCTGCCGAGATGACCACCTGGGAGCTTGGCTGGGCATCCTGCGGTCTTCCTGTTGGAGAGCATGCAAGCCCTGCAGGTCCTCAGACCACTGTCATGCAAAACGCTGTTGTTGCGGCTGCAATTGCTAACGGCGGCGTGGTCATGAACCCTTACATTGTTGATCGCGTTCTCTCGCCAGAGGGAGCTGTTGTTTCTACAACGTCACCAAAATCGCTTGGACAGGCAGTGTCTGCGGATACCGCTGCGCAGGTCCGAGAGGCAATGTTGGGCGTTGTTGAATCTGGCACTGGTATGGGAGCTCGCGTTCCGGGTGTCAAGATTGCAGGTAAAACAGGTACGGCAGACGTCGAGAACGGTAACTTTAACTCGTTCTTCATCGGTTTTGCGCCTTACGACCACCCAACTCTTGTTGTTTCTGTTGTCATCGAAGGCAACGGCGAGAACGTTTTAGGTTACGGTGCTCAAGTTGGCGGACGTGTTCTTGCGCAGTGCCTGAACATCCAGGCTTTGGGAGCTGCTTCGTAGCGCCTAAAACACCGCACGGTCTTCTCCCCAAGTAGTTGGGTGTGTTCTAAGATAGTAAGTGACGTGGCGAGAAAATCGCACGCTTGATAGGAGTTGAGTTATGCCAGGTAGAATGCTCAGTGGGCGTTACCAGGTTCAAGACAAAATTGGTACCGGTGGAATGGCCACCGTTTACCGCGGACAGGACCAGGTTCTTGGTCGTACTGTTGCCATCAAGATGATGCTGCCGCAGTACGCAAATGATCCTTCCTTTGCTGCCCGTTTTAAGCAGGAGGCTCAGGCTGCAGCGGCGCTCTCCAGTCCTTATATTGTCTCGATATACGACTGGGGTAAGGATGGCGAGTCCTACTACATTGTCATGGAGTATCTGCGTGGTACAGACCTTAAGAGTGGCATCCGCAAACATGGAGCCCTTGATTCCCGTAAGGTCGCTCAGATTGGCTCTCAGATTGCTCAGGCGCTCTCTGTAGCACATCGTCACGACATCATTCACCGTGACATCAAACCACAGAACATCATGGTCCAGCCAGATGGCAACATCAAGGTCATGGACTTTGGCATTGCTCGTGCAAAGAACAGCAGTCTAACCACCGATAACTCTGTTCTTGGCACCGCTCATTACGTTTCTCCAGAGCAGAGTACCGGCAAGCCTTTGGGACCAACCACCGATATCTATTCCCTAGGCATTGTCATGTACGAAGCTGCAACTGGCCGCGTTCCCTTTGTTGGTGATGACGCTATCAGCGTTGCTATGAAGCAGGTCAACGAGGCTCCTCAGCCACCATCGCTGATCAACCCCAACGTTGACCCCGCACTCGAGGCAATCATTCTTCGCTGTATGGAGAAAAACCCAGCTGACCGCTATCAGAGTGCTGACGAGCTTGCTCGTGCGCTGCGCGATTTTATTGCTGGCCGCGCTACTATTCCAAGCAACACCACCGTGAGCCCCCGCATTGTGACACCACCTCAGCCAACTTCCAGGTTGGATCGTCGCGGCATTGACGGCTCCAACACCTACATCACGCGCGGTGGCGACACTGGTCGCTTGAACCGCGTCCATTCTCGCGAAGAGGCTGATGAGCTTGACAGGCGCGAGAATAAACGTCACAAGCGCAACGTTATTCTCGGCGTTCTGGGCGCTTTGGTTGTCCTGGCTCTTGCCGGCTTTGCTATTGCACAGATGCTCGGCAACTCCGCCCAGCAGTATCTGGTTCCACAGTTTGTTGGTCAGACAAAAGACCAGGCTACTCAGGCACTAAATGCTTCTGATAGCCACTTTAAGCTGGGAACTGTTACAGAAAGCTACAGTGATTCTGCTCCTGAAGGCCAGGTCATTGATCAGACACCAAGCGCTAACAAACAGGCTTCTGAAGGAACCGCGGTTAACCTTGTCATTTCTAAGGGCGCTAAACCTGCTGCTGCAGTTAAGGTGCCTGATCTTACCAACAAGAGTCCATCAGAGGCTGAGTCTGCTCTTGCTGCTGTTGGCCTCAAAGCAAGAAATGGTGACTCGGTTGAGTCGGACGACGTAACCGTTGGTTATGTTGCAACACAGGAACCAGCCGCAGGTAGCGATGCTAAAGCTGGCGACACCATCACCTATCACCTGTCTACTGGCAAGGGTAAGGCAGATGTTCCAGACGTCACCGAGATGACTGCCGAGCGTGCGTCCGATGTTTTGAAAGATGCAGGCTTCAAGGTAGATACTCAGAAACAGCCTTCGTCGAGCGTTCCTGAGGGCCGTGTCATCTCCCAGTCTCCAGCTAACGGCAAGGCAGATAAGGGTTCTACCGTAACCATCGTTGTTTCCTCTGGTGCTCAGAGCGGATCTGTTCCAAACGTCGTTGGCAAGGACTTTGAAACCGCTCAGTCCACGCTGGAAAACGCTGGCTTCCAGGTCAACACGGTTTGGGTCTACGATGACAACGTTGCAACTGGAAACGTAGTTGGCCAGACACCATCAAGCGCTGCAGCTGGTGCTACTATCACCATCCGCGTCTCTAGCGGACCTCGCCCATCAGTGTAATCGCTGCGGCGTACAATGTGCTCAACCAGTACGTTCAAGCCCTGCAACCGTGTTTGGTTGCAGGGCTTTTTGCTGCCACAGAAATTGTTCGACAGCGGCACGTGTCATCGCCGGAACCGGCGACGCAAGCACTTCAGCGCTTTTCGGGTCATAGACAACTGATGTAACCGACACGACCTGTTTTTGCTGATAGCCGAACACACCTAAGTCGGATAATCTGTCAAAAAGACGTATACATGACGCCGAAAATAGCTAAGGCGTGCAGATTATCGTCATTAGGTGTGTAATATGCCCGCAATTAAGCAGATTATCCGACATAGGTGTGTTGCTTAGAAGTGAAATTTACCTATAGTTAGATTTTTTATATTTCTCTATTCATTTTCCAGCATATTAGATGAAGTTTATGCATAAAGATGTATATCAGTCAGGGAGACCACTCGGTCGTCAGACATTGAGCCCCAGTTGTCCGGTTATCTTGATTAAGAACTAGACAATTTCTCAGCGAGGCGCGGCTAAGATGCACCATTTTGTACGCCAAACCTAAAAGCCGACGCTGACACGCCTCAACAGAGAAAAACCGGCAGCGCAAAGCTGCCGGTTTGAAATCAATGGTGCCCCCGGGCCGATTCGAACGGCCGACACCCGCTTTAGGAGAGCGGTGCTCTATCCCCTGAGCTACGAAGGCATGTGGGATATTCTACTCACGTAGGCTCGCGTACGCAAATATCACCATCGCTTACGGCGCCGGCAGCAGCACGAAACTGCTACTTGCGACGAGCCTTGCGCTCGGCTCTCTTTCTGTCGTACTCAGCCTGACGCTCGAGGTAGAAATCGTTGAGCTTCTTATCGGTCATGCCAGCAACCTTAGCCTCGATCTTCTTGCGAAGAGGACGCATCTTAAAGAAGCTGTAGACAACCGAACCAAAGATGCAGAAGTAAGCAAAGACCAGCATGATGGCAGAAATCATACCAACGCCAGTGTTCAAATCCCTGGACTCAGGAACCATATACGAAAGCACCAGCGTAATGATGGTTGCTACAAAGCCAAGACCCAAGAAGACCCACCAAACGCGCTCGGCACGATGATAGTCTGGATCCGCGCGCAGCATAGCCTCAAATCCGCGACTACGAATATCCTCGCGCTCGCGCTGGCGAGCACGTGCAGCACGCTTCTCCTCTTTGCTCTTTGGAGCACTGGAGCCAGAGCCGGAGCCACTCACACGTACAGACGCAGCTGCCTCTCGCACTGGTTTAGCAGTAGCAGCAGATTTGCGACCAAAAGCGGAATACGAAGGACGCTCAGTCTCCTCAGAGGTTTCTTTCTTTGAAAGGCTTGCGGTAGCCTCACGCGCTTCTTTGGTTGCGCCTGTAATGGTGTCACGCAGTGACATTGGTCTCCTTCAGTGGTACAAACTCAGTTCCCGTAATAATCTGGAATGCCGTACGATAACGCTCGGACGTACCCTCAATAACCTCTTCTGGAAGATGAGGTGGCTCTCCTTGCATGTCCCAGTGGGCTTTCAGCCAATCGCGCACATACTGTTTGTCGTAGCTTGGCTGAACGTGTCCCTCAGAATAACCCTCAGCAGGCCAGAAACGACTTGAATCAGGTGTAAGGCACTCATCAATAAGTGTAAGTTTTCCGTCGATAAAACCAAACTCAAATTTGGTATCCGCAATAATAATTCCACGAGTTGCAGCATATTCTGCAGCAGCCTTATAAATTGCAAGCGAGGCTTCCTTCAGCTGAGTAGCAACATCCTCACCAACAATCTCGCAGCAGCGCTCAAACGAGATATTCTCGTCATGATCGCCAAGCTCAGCCTTAGTTGAAGGTGTAAAGATTGGCTCAGGAAGTTTAGATGCCTCAGTCAGACCATCAGGCAGCTTAATGCCGCAGACGGTACCGTCCTGGTCATAGGTCTTTTTGCCAGAACCAGTAAGGTAACCACGGACAATGCACTCGATTGGCACGGTCTGTGCTTTCTTTACTAGCATTGCGCGGCCAGCAAGATACTCAGTGTAATCTGCAAACTGCTCAGGAGTCTGATCTGGCAGAACAGAAATCATGTGGTTAGGCAGAAGGTCCTTGAAGCGATTAAACCAGAAAGCGCTGATACGTGTCAGAATTTCTCCCTTAAAAGGAATCTCGTCGGGGAGAATAAAATCAAAAGCACTAATGCGATCGCTCGCAACCATCAAAAGTTTGTCGCCACAATCGTAGATATCGCGAACCTTACCGTGCGAATCGGGACGAAGCTCAGCTCCAGCCACAATGACCTCACTTCTGCGCAAAGCGCGTTGTATTGCAGGACTTTTGATTGTACGGCAAAATGCCCAAAAATCGGCCTACAACAAAGTATCTGTTACAGAGATATTATTTTGGGCAAGCAGAGGAAGGTGCAGCGAGAAGGTCGTGCCCTTTCCAAGCTCGGATTCTACCGAGATAGTGCCGTTATGACGGTCCATAATCTCTTTTGTGATTGCCAATCCAACGCCAAGACCGCCCGAAGCGCGCTCGCGGCTTTCTTCGGCGCGCCAGAATCGCGAGAAGGTCTGTGGAATGTCCTCAGGAGCAATTCCCATACCGTCATCAGTCACGGAGATAACCGCATCGTTATCGTCGATTGATACGGTTATAACAACATGACCCCCGTCGTCGGTATAGCGGATAGCGTTGCTCAACAAATTGGTCAGGGCTTCTCGGATCATGTCCGAATCAATATCAACAAAACAATTGCCCTCTGGTGTCTTATCCACAAAGGTCAACGTGCGGTTATTCTCCTTGAAGAGTGTTTCTTGTACCGCAACAAGACTCGCCACCATAGCCACAACATTGACGCTTTCTGGGTTAAACTTTGTCTTTCCGTTCTCAAGTCTCGAGAGGTGGAGCATGGCGTCTACCAGGCGAGAAAGACGTCTACTCTCAGACACAATGTTTTCCAAGCGCTCTTCATCTGCAGGTAAAATACCATCTTGGATTGCTTCAACGGTGGCCATGATAGCCATGAGCGGAGTTCTGAGCTCATGTGCAACATCACTGGTCAGACGACGTTCAAGCTTAATGTCTCTTTCGAGTGAAGACGCCATGTCGTCGAAGGTTTCTCCCAGACGCCCCAGTTCATTCTCGCCACGGATGCCTGAACGAGCCGCAAGATTGCCGCTTCTGATCTGAACAGCCGTCTCGGTAATACGGCGTACGGGCTTGGTAAGTGAACGTGAGGCCAAAATACCAATTAACCCCGAAAGCGAAATTGCAATGGCTGCAGCAAGACTAATTGCCTGGTAAGAGCCATTACGGAACGCAATGTCTCGCTGGGTCAGGAACGGCTCAGAACCAAACGTCCAAATTCTAATGCTGCCCACAGGCTCACCTTGTAGGTTTTGGACAACTGCATAAACCACGGCGTCACCCGTCTGAGGGCCAGATAATGCACTATTTCCGCCAGGTCGGCGAGCATTTGGCGCCGAGTCGTCATACAGAACCACGCCAGAAACATCTAAGACCTGGATACCAATATCGGAATTGGTTGCAGAGGCCTGGCGTGCAATAGAGAGAACGTCGGCATTCCAGCCTTCTGCGCGCGCGTACGCCTGAGACATATTGAGCGCGGTAGTATCAACGGTGTTTTGTAGGTTCTCCCTGGTATAAGCGGTAAAACGACTTTCCCACACAATGCCCAAAACAGAAATAAGCACCAATACCGTCATGACAGCAGTCAGCGCAAAGAACGCCGCCATACGGGTGGTAAAGCTTTGAGTGCCAACGGGATCGGGCTTAATAGTTTTATAAGAACCCTCAGTTTCCGGAGGGTTCTTAAGAGAATTTGAATGATGTTTCTTGAAGAGCGCCAAAACTCTAGAGCTTAGGACTCGTGGCTAGCGTTGCCAGCCTCAAAGCGATAGCCGACACCGTGAACGGTGAACAGCCAGCGAGGATTACGAGGATCATCGCCGAGCTTTGCGCGCAAGTTCTTGACATGCGAATCAATAGTGCGCTCATAGCCCTCAAAATCATAACCCAGGACCTTCTCGACAAGCTCCATACGTGTGTACACGCGACCAGGATAGCGAGCAAGGGTGGTGAGCAGCTTAAACTCTGAAGCGGTCAGGTCAACTTCCTCGTTGTTGATGAGAATCTTGTGACCAGAAATATCAATAGTAAGGGTACCGTAATCAAGCACGTCAACAGCAGTATCTGGCTCAGAATACGTACGGCGGAACAGCGCGCGAACGCGTGCCACCAGCTCACGTGGCGAGAAAGGCTTAACAAGATAGTCATCAGCACCAAGCTCAAGACCAATAATTCTGTCTTCCACCTCACCTTTTGCGGTAAGCATAATGATAGGCACGTTAGAGGTATCTCTAATTGCACGGCAAACGCGCTCTCCAGAAAGTTTTGGGAGCATAAGATCGAGAATCACCAGGTCAAATGCGTGCTTTTCAAACTCTTCAACTGCACTTTGACCGTCGCCAACGCCCTTAACAACGTAATTTTCGCGCTCAAGATATGCTGAGACGGCGTCACGGATGACTTTCTCATCTTCGACAATCAGAATTTTCTTCTCGTCGGAAGCCATTGTCTCCCCTTTTCTTTTGCCCTGCATGTATGTGCGTATGGCACATTACGATTATTCATTAATTATTTGTATTCATTCTATCTCTATACCTACAAATAATCTACAAAGAAAAAACACGAACTGTCACGGAAGCCGGATATCCACTGGTAGGATCCTTAACAGTTGAGTAGGTTACAAAAGAATCACAGTTGCCTTCTCGAGCGGGAAACTCTCCGTAATCAACGCTTCTATCCATTGAATAGAGCCAGTTTGCCGTTTGATTTTGCGTATCAACAAGCACGTAAGAGGCGCGGCTCTTAACTATGTAAAGACTACCTTTACCTGCCGATATTGCATAAGGTTCACGCTCAATGACGTAAGGGTTTTCGCCTGAAGCAGGCAGGATATATGTTCCCATCTTGCCCAGCAGACCGCCCGAGTCATAACTTGCTTCAACCGACACAATAAACTTATCGTCTACGCGACTTGCTGCAAAAGGTTTGACAGATTGAGGCATAACAAGCTGGTCAACCTTGGTTTTAAGGTTGTCTCCCAGCAGATATGCTGTAACGCCATAGAAGGTGCCTTCGGAGGCGCGAACTCGAGGAGTGAGGGTAACTACGCCCTTTGAGACAGACGGTGCAGTAGCAAATCTACCTGGAGATTCAACGGCATCCGTTCCCTCAGCATCCCCCACACGCCACACGTAGCAGTGAGAAGATTCACGGGTTTTCTCGCCAGAAGAAGCTGGTTGGACGAGCCAAACCACCTTATCGTCTCCGCAGGCAAACGGAGCCGGATCCCAGTTTTTATCAGCTTTGTAGAGGACCTTTGCATCTCCAGTAAGCTTGCCGTCAGAAAATGGTGCGGCAAGAAGCTCCCAGTCAAAGGTTGTGGTGTCCACCTCAACCCATGCATAAACGGAGTCGGAGCAACGAACGTCGTAAATTACGGCGGTGGTATTGTTCATCTGAGCCGCAGGAACAACGTCAACAACCTGGCCAGACGTCAGCGAAAGAGCAGAGCCCTTTACCATTGGCGTAGCAGATGCGCCGGCCGTGGTGACGGGAATCCAATTTCCATCGGCTGGATGCAACACGCTTCCCAAAGGAAGACTCCAGGTCTGGCTAGGTTGGGCAGAATACTCCGCTGAGCTATAGGAGTCCAGCACATTTGTGCCAGAGGACTCGTCAAGTACCAGCGGTTTTCCTGCATCTCCCGAGCCTTCTTGATGAGAGCAGCCAGCCGCGATGCTAATTGCACCCGCAACTACGACACCAGCCGCTCCCGTCTTAAAGAAGTTTCGGCGAGAAATGTTCCCAAACAGTGACACGATTTAGTCCAATTCAAGATGCTCAAGACGGTCAAACAAAACGTTTGAACGGGTAAGGAATGCGCGAGGATCAAAGATTTTCTCAAGCTCCTCATGGCTTAGCGTACAAGCTGGATCTGCCTCAAGAAGCTCCTGATAGGATGGTCCTTCCTTGCACTGCTGAATATCTGCCCAAACCTTCATAGCGTTAGACTGGACAATCTTGTATGCCTCTTCACGAGTAATACCAGTGTTGACCAGGGCAAGAAGGACCTTTGACGAGAAGAGCATGCCACGGGTCTTATTGAGGTTGGCCATCATCTGCTCTGGATACAGGACCATGCCATCAAGCAGGAACTCAAGCTTTGAGAGCATGTGGTCAAGAGCAATGAAGCTGTCTGCCTGGGCAACGCGCTCAGCGGAAGAGTGACTGATATCACGCTCGTGCCAAAGAGCAACGTTATCAAAAGCAACCTGTGCGTTTGCCTTAACTACGCGGGACAAACCACAGATCTTCTCGGCAGTAATGGGGTTACGCTTGTGAGGCATAGCGGAAGAGCCCTTCTGGCCCTTGCGGAATGGCTCCTCGGCCTCGAGGGTATCGGTCTTCTGCAGCGCACGCATCTCAGTTGCAATACGCTCGCAGGTAGCGGCAACGGTTGCCAGAACACCAGCAAGGTAAGCGTGGTGGTCGCGAGAAATTACCTGGGTTGAAAGTGGATCGTGGACAAGACCGAGTTTCTCGCAAACATACTCCTCTACAAAAGGATCAATGGAAGAGTAGGTTCCAACAGCACCAGAAATAGCACCATAGGCAACGTTTTTACGAGCATCCATCAAGCGGTCAAGGTCGCGCTTAAACTCCCAGGCCCAGCTACCAAATTTCATGCCAAAGGTCATAGGCTCAGCATGAATGCCATGAGTACGACCAACGCACAGAGTATCGCGCTCCTCAAATGCGCGACGCTTGCAGATAGCAGCGCAGCGACGAACCGCAGCAATAAGCAGGTCACATGCCTGGGTGAGCTGATAGCAAAGAGCGGTGTCGCCCAGGTCCGTTGAGGTCATACCGTAGTGAACCCAGCGACTTGGCTTAAGCTCACCCTCTGGAACCTTAGCATCGATGTAGGAGCCCATATTGGTCAGAAAGGCAATGACGTCGTGGTTGGTAACGGCCTCGATCTCGTCTACCTCAGCGCGATTAAACGCAGCGTGCTCACGAATCCAAGCTGCCTCTTCGTGAGAAATACCAATAACACCAAGCTCAGCCTGTGCTTCGCACGCAAGGACTTCAATCTCCTGCCAAACGGCGTACTTGTTCTCCAAAGAAAAGATGTGGCCCATTTCTTTGCCGGTGTAGCGATCTACCACGATGAGACTCCTTCTGCTCGTAAAAGAAAAGGTCGAGTACCACTATGGTACCCGACCTTTGAATTACCTGGTGGGCCGTTAGGGGTTCGAACCCTAGACCTTGGGATTAAAAGTCCCCTGCTCTACCAACTGAGCTAACGGCCCATTATCGGGCGTGGCAATTTTACCACGCAACTAGGATAGTGTAGCAGTTTACTCCCATGCCCATTGTCCATTTACGAAAATTGGTGTTTCTTTTCCATCGGCAGAAATTCCCCAAATGTTCAAATCGTCTGCACCAATCATAAAATCAACGTGTGTAGTGCTCTGATTAACACCGTTGGCCAAAAGCTCTTCTGGACTCATCTCAAGGCCGCCCTTCAGGCACTCTGGGAAGCCCATTCCAAGCGCTAAATGGCAGCTAGCATTCTCGTCATACAGGGTATCGTAGAACAGAATGCCGCTCTGGCGAATAGGCGTGTTCTTGGAGATAAGCGCACATTCTCCCAGGTACTTGCCGCCCTTTTGAGAAACAATAGAAGTCAGAACGTCTTTGCCCTGCTCAGCGCCGTAGTCAACAACCTCGCCGTCTTTGAAGGTAAACCAGAAGTTTTTAACAATCTGGCCGGCATGAATCAGAGGCAACGCAGAGTGAACAGTGCCGTTTACCTTGCGATAGTTTGGCGTGGTAAAGACTTCCTCAGTAGGAATGTTAGGGAAGAACAACGTTCCATCCTGAGTCTTTCCAGCGCCGCCCTCCCAAAGATGCCCTGGGTTCATACCAATAGTCAGATCAGTTCCATTTGAAGATTCATAGCGAAGCTCTTCAAACTGGTGAGAATTCATGAAGCGCTTGGTCTTCTCAAATGTTGCATTGTGGGTCTCCCAAGCACTCTGAGGATCTTCTCCACTTGCATGAGCAACGTCCAAAATTGCAATCCAAAGCCTGTAGGTTGCCTCAGCCTCAGAAAGCTCTGGGAAAATTACCTTTGCCCATTCAGCTGCAGGAACACCAGCAATACACCAAACGTTTTTTCCAAAGTCCATGCCGTTTCTAAAGACGTCGCACTCTAGGTTTCTTGCGCGAGAAACAGCAGCTGGCTTTTCTGGATCAATTCCCTTTAGACCATTTGGATCATCAGACGAGAGGAACAAAAATGCTGCACCCTGCTCTGCAAGGGAGTTAAGCTGCTCAATCTTCCAGCTTGGTGTCTTAGAGAGACGCGCTAGGTCAACGTTTTCGTACATAATTCTTGAGGACTCTTGATCGCCCCAAATAACTGTGACAAATTCTGCGCCAGCCGCATAAGCTGCTCGCTGAACCCTACGGGCAAAATCAGCAATCTCAATTGAAGCGTTAATTACCAGCTGACTTCCCTCAGAAATTGCGCATCCCTTCTTAACAAGAAGCTCTGCGTATTTATCAATCTGATCAGACAGCGCATCAAGGGCAATCTTTACCTCTTGATCTGTCATAGGAATTTGTGCCATGTTGTTCCCTTCAACCATCAGTCCGCGTAATTCGAGTAATTAAGCACGCTCTATCAAAGATATATCCAAAATATTTCCGCTCAACTTCTACCCGAACAACCTTCTTCACAACGCCAAATTTCAATCTTGTCCATAAAAAGAGCCCCGAAGGGCTCTTGTATGTCTTTGGAGCGGGCAACGGGATTCGAACCCGCGGATGATGGCTTGGGAAGCCATTGCCTTACCACTTGGCGATACCCGCAATTGTGTAGATTTTATCACAGTATTTTTTGCCTTTTGATTGCTTGCTTAGCAACTAGATAAAAGTTTGATGAGTTGCTTTCTGCCTAGCTGCGCATATACAACAAATATGAGCCTACACAAATTTTCTCCGTCAGAAACTGGACAGGCGCTGGTCAGAATAGGCACAAAGTCACTCTTTAGCATGCTCTCCAACGAAAGGAGCGCTATGCAAAAGTACTTCTGGCGAGAGACCCCCGCACACCACTATCCCACCTCTTATAGGCGCCTGCTCTCCACCCGACAACTCCGCCTTCCTCGGGCAAAGCTGCTTGGCGGAGACCCCGTCATGCCAAGCAGCTTCCCTTCTGTAGGACATGCGGGTCTGCGGGCACGTCTAGCAGACAGGTTTTCTCGCAAACCTGAGGCTCCGCCATAAAGAAAAAGACCGGTGAAGCACCGGTCTTAAAGAAAGCTGTTTTGTTGCAACACATTAGTTAACGCTGTGATTGAGCGCTGGGTTCTTAGCTAGGCACTCGTTACAAATACCCGTAAAGCACAGAGCGTAAGAGTCAATCTCGCCGCAAGAATCCTTAGTGAGGCTGGTAAGGTCCCTCAGAACTGGTCCGTCGACATCAAAGACACGGCCACACTCATGACACTGGAAGTGTGCATGCTCGGTTGTTGTCGGATCAAAACGAGAGATATTATCGCCGGTATTAACAACCTGGAGCTCGCCTGCGTCAACAAGCTGCATAAGGTTACGGTAAACAGTTCCAAGAGAGATGTTTGGTAACTCCTCTCTTACTGCTGCATACACACTATCTGCTGTTGGATGGTCATGGCGACCTTCCATATAAGTACGAATTGCCTCACGTTGCTTGCTGTAACGCACGATAACCTCATTAATTAGTAAGTGTTACTGATTACTGAATACGTTAACACTAATTGTCTATATGTTGCAACAAAAGCTCACGTTTATGCATTACCAATTATCTCTATATACGCAATCTACCTCTGATTTTTCAGTTTGGAGGCACGCATGTTTATCACAAAATCCTCAAAACCTAAGAAGGAAACAGCTACACGAAGACAAACTTCTTCTTCTGTCTTTCACTTCTGGTTTATCCCTCTGTTACTTGGAGCCCTTCTCCTCAGCCATTTTTTCCTAAAGCCTGCTCATAGGCTTGCTTTTGCACAAGAGCCCTCATTTATCGTTGCACAAAGAGAAGATTTTCCTGGTGGACAGCAAATTCCCATGTGGACTGCTAGCGACGGTACCTATCTTTACTGTGGAGATGAATTTAACCACTATGGTGCATGGCCAGGAGCAACGGGAAGTGTAGTTGACCCGCAGTCTTATACAAAGCTCACCGCAGTCAACGGTACTCGCGGTGGAACGTATACAAATGAACAGCTTCGAGCTATTGATTACATCATCTATCACGGAGCTACCGCGTCCCAAGAAAAGGACGTGTATGGATATACAGGATGGAAGGCGCGAGCCATCACGCAGTTTGCGCTTTGGACTGTTATGCGCGGTGAAGCCCATGCGCTTGCGGTAAGTGTTCCTCAGGCAGAGCTTCATCAACCTATTGAGCAGTTCTATTCCGATGCTATGAATTACGCCCAAAACAATGACAGCGGTCCAGAAAAAGGAGTTGCCAAGCTCTTTGTACCCACAGGAGACAAACAGGTTCTGTTTTTCTTTGGACAGCAATCTGGCTCACTCAAAATCACTAAAGGCTCCTTATTGCCTGATGTCACCTCCAATAACGAGCACTACACCCTAGAAGGCGCTATCTACGGAGTATATTCCGACGAGAGTTGTACCAATCTTCTTGGCAGTCTCACCCTTGATAAATCTGGGTCTGCAGCGCTCGACAATCTTCCTGTTGGAACGGCATATGTAAAAGAAACCACTGCTCCAAAGGGCTTTCTTCTTGATCAATCGGTTCATGCTGTAAAAATAACAAACCAGGAAGAGAGCACTCTCACGGTTACCGATACTCCTATTGGAGAGTTTGATCTACGCATTTCAAAACAAGACTTTGACCACAACACTAGCCTCGATGAAGACGCTCGTTCTGAGCAGCAAAGCGCTTCTCCCCAAGGAAACGCAACGCTACAGGGTGCACTTTTTAAAGTGACCTATAGCGGCTCTGCTGAAACAACACTAAGAACATGGGTTTTCTCGACAGATGCTCACGGTTTTGTTTCTTTTGATGCAGACCATAAGGTTTCTGGAGATGACCTCTTTACTCTTGGCGAGAAACCCTGGCTTCCTCTGGGGTATTACCAAATCGAAGAAATTCAAGCACCTGAAGGCTATAAACTTCCAGAACATTCACTTCAAACCTGGAAGCTATCAAACCAAAACGGCAATCTTATCTGGACAAATCTTTCTAGCGGAAAAGAGAATTCCTCGTCTGAGCACTCCTTTACCTTCAAAGACGAGGTAATAAGAGGAAATCTTAAAGTTAAGAAAATTGGACACACTTCCCTAAGTTCACCCGATGGTTATTCTGAGGCAGAAGAAATGCCAAGTCTGAAGGGCGCCAAAATTGAGCTAACTAATAGCTCTGCTCAACCCATCTTCTATCAGGGAAAATGGATTGCTCCTCACGAAGTTGTCACCACAGTAGATACAAACGAGCTTGGAGAGGCTACCGTCGAAGGTCTTCCCTTTGGCTCCTATTCACTTAAGGAGATTACGGCCCCAGCAGGTTACTCTCTCAACAAAGAATGGAACCCTACGGTTACCCTTACTTCTGAAGAGACTGTAGAAGCACCTGAACTCATTGATGAAAGAATTTCTTTACAAACGATGCTTGTGGATGTTGCTGGATCAAAAAATCCTGAATATGCCGAGAAACTCAATCTTGTTGATCACATTAAATACGAGGGTCTTACCCCAGGAGAAGAGTACCAAATTACCGGAGAGCTCTATGAAACAAAACAGCTCCAAGAAGGTACAGCGGAACCCATCGCTCGAGGAACTGTCCGCTTCAAAGCTCCTACCTCATCGGGAGAAGCTGCGGTTCCTTTTTCTGTAAGGACTGCCTCACTTGAAGGTAAAGAAGTTACCGCCTACGAAACCATCTCAAAAGATGGTGAGAAAGTTGCTTCGCACACCGATAGTCACTCTAAAGCACAAACTATTCGTGTGACGCCTAAGCCCCATCTTCCGGGCACGGCAGACAGTGCGTATGCAATTCCTCTTTCGCTTGCTCTGGCAGGATCGGTACTTATTGGATGTGTCCACTTATTTGCAGCAAAAATAAGACGCTCCTTTTAGTTGAGCAACCTTGCCTTAGCGCTAAAAAAGAAAGGGCAGAAATCTCTGCCCTTTCTTAAAAACTTACTCTAGCTAGTGACTTGTTCGTTTATGAGCGTCTAATAAGCTCAGTAACAAGGGCTGCAGCGTCAGCACACTGACCAGCATTAACGTTCTCGCGAACATCGGCAGCGGTGCGGCTTAGCGCAGGAAGTCCATCCTCACTCAAGCCCATCAAGGTAACAGAACGAACTGAATTCTGCATTGCAGGAGTTGCATCAGTGGTGTCCCAGTCAAATGCACTCTGCTCAACATCAATATGAAGATCAGCTGCAATAGTAGAAAGGAGTCGAGTCATTCTGCGATCAGCGCGGCGAACGTTGCCAATTCCCTCATTCTTAAGAATGGAAAGCGTACCAGCACCAACACAATCAAGGTTAATGAGAAAAGCTCCGCGAATATCAGTTCTATGCTTTGCGAGGAACTCCCTCATGCCTGCGTGGTCAAAATCAGACGCTCCAAGTGCAACAAACCAAATATCGTGTGCAATGAGCTCGTCATCAGAAAGTGAAAGAACAGCATTACGAAGATCATCCTCAGAGACAACAGATGCATCCTCAGAGTCAGTATCTTCACGATTCTCTGCAGATGGAGCTGCTCCGCCCTTCCAATCATCTGATGGTCCGTCGTTACGACCAAAGAGTCTAAAGGAGCGACGCTTTGCCTCAGGAGTCTTTGCGTCCTGTGCCTCTGTGAGACCCTCATCAGCCGAAATGGTGTCGAATGGGCTCTCTGCATCTTCTGCCTCTGGAGAAGGCGCAGATGTTGGAGCTGGAACATAGTGAGGAGCTGGCTCGGAAGATGGAGCTAGAGGATCAACGGCGTCGCCAGAAGGATCAGGAAGATCAAAGAGGGACGCACGACGAGCAAAGTCGTTCTTAGCATGGAGCTCATGTGTTGCTTCAGGCTGTACCTGCGTTGCATCTGCATCAGCGGATTCATGAACCTGCTTCATAGTTGCATTGAGCTCATCGTCAACAGAATCATACGCAACGGTGTTGTCAGCAGAAGCATCCTCAGTCCGCTCTTCTTCTGTTGTTGCATTTACAGCCTCTGCAACATCCTCGAGAGATGCAGTCTGGCTTGCGCCAGTAGTGTCATAAGCAACGTAGCTTACTTCGCAATCCTCAGGAAGAATGCCCAGTGAATTAAGAACTTCCTCGCCGTGGCGGACGCCTTCCACCTCATCAGGCTCTGGGATAAGTGCAGCTGCATCTCCTGCAAAATGATGAACAACCTCGGGTCGATGACCAGTAGGACGGACATTCTCGAGAATACCAAGAAGTGCTGCAACTGAAGACTTGTTGTTGTTTGCGCCAATAGTGCAAGGTGCAAAACGCTCTGCAATAGTTGCGACAGAAAGAGCAACAAGTGGAAGAGCTGCAAGAATACCAACAATCCAGAAAAGGACACGAACTGGATCAGGAAGGAAACGAAGAATCTGAACAAACGTAGCAACAAACACGGCAACTACACACCAACGCGCATACCTCTGTGCAAGCGGTACGTACTTTGCTACAGGGGACTCAACAAGGAAGTTTGTATGTGGAGAGTCATAGTGAGCAACAATTACGATTGGACGATTGCCTTTTGCGACAAGCTCACCAGTGGCCTCGTGTTTAGCAACAACGTTCTGGCTCCTAATAGAAGATCCAAATGAACCCAGAATGTCATTACCAAAATACTTGAGACAAGTAAGTGCGCCAAAGCCAGCAACAAGCAAAACACCAAAAGCAATGAGTGCTGCATTACCAGTGCCTGCAAAAATAACACCAATGAAAAGGAGGATTAGATAAATTGAATAACCAAGACTCTTAATAGACTTAGCATCAAATTCTTCAATGGTTGCCTCAAGCCCGTGAAGTTTCATTTCTTCAGCAATGGTTTGAGCGGCCTGAAGCTCCTCTTGGCTACCGGCAGGAGCAATATCAATCTGCTCGTCTAGATAGTCAACATAGTCATGTGTGATGGCCATACTACGTCCTTCGTTGGCATGTCTTCTGACAGGTTTCATATATACGTCATTAGTATACGTCTTATATCGAAATATAGCGGTTAAAGTGTATTTTTACGTCCAAATTTAGAAATTCTGCACTAAATATCAAAAACTTTCGTATATGTTTAGAGAGATTTGAGTTCAACTAGCAAAAAGCGGGAGGTGGATATGGCTCCAAACAATCAAACTCTAGGTAATAATGAACTTGGTGCCTGGAGGATTTTCTCGCTATTTATGCTGCTAATTCAAAAGGGACCTCTACCCTCGGCAGAAATATATGCAGCGATTTACTCAGATTTATCTACCGATTCTGCTTTAAGAACTTTTTCAAGAGATCGCACTGTTTTGAAACAGCTTGGATTTGCAATTACAGAGGTAAAAACGGGAAAAGAAAAGTCATTCTATCTTTCGGACTCGAATTTCTTTAATTCCTCGTACGACTTAAGCCCTGAAGATGCCAATCAGCTGCTTGTAATCTGCAGTGCAATTCTCACTGACGCAACGTTTGTATACCAAGAGGAATTGAGAAACGCGCTCTCTAAAATTGTGGGTAACTTTTATTCCTTGGACTCAGGTAAGTCAGACAGCCAAAAACTCAGCGCTTCTTCCCAAAACAAAGTCTTTCCTGTTCTATACGAATCACTCAGCTCTAAACAACTGGTAAACATCACCTACACAAACTCACAGGACCTAGTTAAGCAAAAACATCTGGGCGTGCTGGACTTCTTTGTTTCACAGGGACTTCTATACTTTGTGGCCCAAGATTTTTCATCCGGTACTGAGAGCGCTTCCATCAAAACTTTTCGCGTTGACCGTGTTTTAGATGCCGCGATTCTTAAAAATGAGTCCTTCTCCATACCAGAAGAGTTTGATTCAAAAGACTATAAACTCCTTGATTTCCAGCTCGGATTGCAAGCAGACACGCTTACCGCGTTTGTCCCCAAAAATATACTCGCTGCTTTTGAACATTTCTCGCAAGGTCAAGGGGATGTTGAGCTCCTCTCTAATGGCGCTTTGTGGACCGTTACTTACGCTCATGAAGACACCGCTTTATCTTGGATTCTTGCTCATGGATTAATTCCAAGGTCTCCAGAGTCTCTTCTCGCAAAGTGGAAAGGGTCTTTAAGCGAGGTTGCCAATGGCTGTTAAAAACACCTCTTTTGGAAGAAAAAACATATCGTCAGCTGTCTATAAGCTCATACTGCTTTCTTCTGCATTGAGGGAGTCTTTTGACGCAGTTGAGCTAAGCGCGGTTCAGTCGCGATTTAGCATTTCCTCTGAAGAGGCTGCTATTCTGATGGAGCTTTTGCAGCTCACGGACGAGAATGGCTATCTTCCTCTCCCCCTTACGGGAGACCAAGATACTCTGACACTTGTTGGAGAGTCTCCCTTTACTGCTCGCAGGCTTGTCTTAACGGATGAAGAAACCTTGGCACTTAAAGAGGCTTTTACCGCTCTCGCTTTGCCCCAAGAAAGTGTATTTTGGAGCCTCTTGAAACCTCCATATACAAGAAGCTCTTCACCGGACGGGTCTTCAGTCTCTCTTGTCTCCAAAAGTCACTCTAAAGAAGTAGATGCGTTCCTCACCTGCTCAAATGCAATTGCAGAATCTCAAGTCATTTCATTCAACTATCGCTCTGAGGCGTCTGTTGCAGAAGCTCGCGGTGATAGAGATGCTGCAATTATCCAGAGAGAGGTTCTTCCCTATAAGCTGTCATACGGAGAAAATGGATGGCTTATCGAGGGGGTTGATTTAAACCTAGAGCAGCAAAGGGTCTTTAGGGTCAATCGAATGAGCTGCATTGAAACGCAATCCGCTTCATTTGAGCACAGAAAGCTTGCGGAACGCGTGCAAGATTCTGCTATGCAAGAAAAGTCTCAGCTGGTAGAGCTTACCTTCTTTGATAAAAACGCCCTTACGCACTATTCGTGGCCAGGACTTAAAACGGTTGGAAGCCAGCGCAATACTGCAGAAATTAAAGCAACTATCCCCTATTACGGTGGAACGTGGCTGCTACAACGATTGCTTGCCCTTAAGGGAAAAGTAACAACCAAAGACAAGGCCGTGATGCACGCAATGCGCACTTACGCTGCGTCTTTGCTTGCTGCAGAAGAGCAGCTCTAAGCCAATCAGGTGATTGCAGCCCTGCTACGCGTCGTGTTCTTCTCGCCACTTGGCAATTTGCTCGGAGATGTCCTTTGTCAAGACGCGCCGGTAGTTCTTGTTAGGCAGCGATTTTAAGAACGAGCTGCCATATCGCTTGGATACTAGCCTGGAATCGGCAAGCACCAAAACGCCCTTGTCATCAGCGCTTCTAATAAGACGGCCAGCGGCCTGCTTTGTTGCAATTACCGCCTCTGGCAGAGAATAGCGCCACCACGCACGATCTTCTCGTGATTCACGCTCTTTGACCAGCGGTTCATTAGGGCTTGCAAACGGAAGCTTAGGAATTACTACGCACCTAAGCGTGTCTCCCGCAGCATCAAAGCCTTCCCAGAACGATTTAAGAGCAAACAGCGAGAGGTTCTTTTCGGCTAGGAACTTTTCACGAACACGTCGAGCAGAGGAAGAGCGCTCCTGGCAGGCAAGATTAAGGCCCTGCTCACTCAAGCGTGGCTCCAACGCTTCATAGAGGCGCTCCATATCGCGTCTGTTGGTAAAGAGCGTCAGCACCGAGCCGCCCATCTGAACATGAACGTCGTATAGCAGCTTTTCCAGAGCGTCTAGGTAACCTGGATCAGTTGGTGCAGGCATGTCTTCGGCCACAAAGACAGCCATATGGTTCTCGTAGTCAAAGCTTGAGTCTAAGTGCAGACTCTTGTGTTCAAAGGCGCCTCTATCCAGGCCAACAGCGTGCTCAAAATGCGAGAAATCATCTCCAACGGCAATGGTCGCCGAAGTAAACACAACGGAATGCGTCTCCGGCAGCCACTTCTCTGCCAGCTCTGCACCAATATCAAGCTTCTCGGCCACAAGAGCCTCAGAGCCAATATCACGCTTCAGTCGAGTCAACTTTGCCGAATAGACGTAACTCTTGTCTGTTCCCTCGCAAATGAGCTTCAGAGACTGCAGAAGGGTGCTCAAGAACACCCCCGCCTCGCTCAAGTTGCTTGCAAGGTTTGGAGCTGATGCAATGAGCGCCTCGGTGGTTTTTCCTATACGAAGCGTCGCTTCTTCAAGAGCAGAAAGAGCAACGGAAGCGGTCTCCAAGACCTCTTTCCATTCCTCTGTCTCTCTTACTTCATCGTTAATCCAAAGCTGAAGGGAGTTATAGCCGCCGTCGCTTTTGGCCAACGGAGCCAACTCATGCACGGTGGCCATAAGGTTGCCCATTGCTGCCATAGCTCGCTGAACTGCGGCTGCAGAGCGCGTGAGAAGACCGGTGAGTAGCGTAGAGTCCTCAAGATTAGCGGCGCCTACCATAGCAGCATGAATGGCTCCGGACTTAATTCCGCCAAGCAGCTCAAAGCCGTTTCGCATCTCTTTAGCAGAAATTTCTACTGCCCACTGATGGCGAGCTTCAGCCTCAAAGCCATGAGCCTCGTCAATCACCCAATGTCTGATAGGTGGCAGAATTTTTCCGTCAGCAGCAACGTTTCTCAGCAACAGAGAGTGATTGGTTACCACAACATCCGAAGATCCCGCACGTTTACGAGCTCCATGAACAAAGCACTCATGAGGGTAATACGGGCACTTGGAGCGCAGGCACTCCGCTGCTTTGATAGTTACCATCTCTCGTGGAACCGAGCGCCAGCGAATCCCCAACGCATCCAAATCGCCATCAGCCGACTGGCACGCGTAGGCATAAATCACCGCAATTGCGGTCAGCATGTCAGACGCAACGCTGTTGCTCGAGCGCCCTTCCTGGTCAAGCAGCGTCAGCGGAAGCTCCTCAAGAGCAGCCCTATCAACGCGATGCAGACACGGATAATGCTCGTATCCTTTTAAGCTGCAGAAACTCAATCCATTTGGCAACGCTCGTGCAAGAGCCGGAAGGTCATGAGCAACTAGCTGGTCAGTCAAGGCGTTTGTCTTTGTAGCAATGCCTACGGTAACGTCATTTTTTTGCGCAAAAAGCACCTCAGGCAGCAGGTATGCAATCGACTTGCCAATACCAGTCCCCGCCTCAAGCTCTCTGTGCGAAGAAGTTACCAGCGCATTTCTGACCTCAACGGACATACTGACTTGCTCGCTGCGAGTCTCAAACTTGTCGTACATCTGCGAGACAATGCCCGGTTTAGCAAACGCTCTGTGAATCTCATCTTTAGAAATAGGCAGCATAGCAGGCGTCTCAGGGTCGTCCGCGTCTCTTCTCGCCTTTGCTTTTATGTCGGCAACAAGCTGGCTGCGAATATCCTTGAGCGAGAAAAACGTGCCCGAGATCTCTGCATCTGCAAGTTCGGCACCTGTTGCATCTTTCTTTGCGACACCGCGCTGAACTGCTTCTTCTTCCTTCATTTGCGACAAATACGAGAAGATTGGCCTAAACGTCCACTCCACGCCGTCGTGCATTGACGCCAGTTTGGCGAGAAGACCGCGGGGCAGATTCATAAGTCCCAAAAGCAAGATGCGCCACATCCCACAAAGAGCATCTACGTCGTCACTTGCGCGATGCGTGACCTTCATGGTGCCAAACGCTTCTGCCATGCTGGAAAGCTTGTGTGAAGAAAGTCGAGGTAGCGCTATGCGTGAAAGCGACAGCGTATCAATCCAGGTATCGGAGACTGAAGTTCCACCAGGTACCCGTTCAATAAACGTACGGTCAAAGGTAGCGTTATGAGCCAGAACTGGAAGTCCGCCAACAAACTCTGCGAGGGCAGCAACAGCTTCTTTTGCGCTTGGTGCGCCTTTAACGTCTTCGTCAGTAATTGAGGTCAGGGCTGTAATTTCTTCAGGAATTGGACACCCCGGGTCAACAAAGGTCTGAAAGCGTTCCACAATCTCTCTGCCGCTCAATTTAGCAGCAGAAATCTCAATAAGAGAGCATTTCTTAAAGGACAGACCTGTTGTCTCGGTATCCAAAACAACAATGTCGTCCTCTAAGACATCAAACGACTCATGCTCCGCCCTCTTTGCAAGTTCTAAATACTTCTTGCAAACCGCAGAGGGGGTACCTGGAAGAATGAGTTCTTCTAGTTTTTGCGTAGCGCTTTTAGTGCTGGTCATAACCTACAAATCTACTGGCGATCCTCAAGTGCAAACTCAATAAAGCGAGTGCAGAGCTCAGGGAAATCAATGCCGCCGGTACGTGCAGAATCAGGCAGCAAAGAACGGGCAGTCATGCCAGGAATGGTATTTGTCTCCAGTACCACTGGGACGCCGTCCTTCGTAACAATAAAGTCACTACGAGAAACGCCGCGGCAACCAAGTGCATTGTGAGCCTTAATAGCTAGCTCCTGAGCACGTGCATATACTGCAGGCTCAAGACGAGCTGGAATCACATGGTGCAGGGATGCTGGCTCATATTTTGTCTTAATGCTGTAGAACTCATCGCCCGTAACAATCTCAACGATTGGCAGAGCTGTTGGGTCTTCGTTGCCAATGACAGGAACGGTAATCTCCGTTCCCTCAATGCTCTCCTCAATTAGGATGCGCTCGCCCTGCTCACCCGCAAGTTCAAGTGCAGCGGGAAGTTCTTCTCGCGAAGTAACGCGCGTAACGCCGTAGCTGGAGCCGTTGCCAGAAGGCTTTACAAACATAGGGAGTCCGAGGTCCTCAATAAGCTTGTCTACCTGTTCATCTGTAAAGACGGTACCTGCGGCAACGTCAATTCCCTTAGGAGTTGGAACACCTGCCTGCCTATACATGAGCTTCGACAGCTCTTTTTCAGTTCCCATAGCAGACGCAAGGACCCCAGAAAACGTGTAAGGAATGTGCAGAATCTCGAGAAGACCTTGGATGCAGCCATCCTCACCAAAACGGCCGTGCATAGCAACGTACACGACATCATAACCGCCCTGAGCAAGGGTAACTACAAAGTCTTTTTCTGCAACATCAAGCAGGTCAACACTGGTAAAGCCAGCTTCTTTAAGCGCTTCTGCACACTGCTTGCCAGACTCCATTGCAATCTCATGCTCGTCTGACCAGCCACCTGAAACAACTGCTACATGAAGCTTTTTTAGCTCTTCACGTGTCATTTCCGCTCCTTCAGATAAGTCTCCCATAGGGTAAACTCTAGTAAACGTATTTCTTCTAAGATACCGCAGATAGCTTAGAAGAGTTGGAGAAGGACAAAAATGCAATCAAATAATACTCTTGACGGCACAAACACCACGGCTGACGGCGCAGACATCTCCGCGCTTGATTCTCGCCCACAGAAGGCTGCCGCCAAATCTGACCTCAGAAGCCTTTCATCAGAGCAAATTCTTGAACTGGTGACCTCCCTTGGCCAGCCGAAATTCCGTGCAAAGCAGATTGAGGAGTGGATCTGGTCTAAGGGCGCTACCTCTTTTGATCAGATGAGTAATCTTCCAAAAACACTGCGAGAAGAACTATCTAAGCAGGTAACGCTTGCTGGTGCTGAACAAATTGTTCGCCAGGTCTCTGAAGACGGAAGCCGTAAATACCTGCTTCGCTACCCTGATGGTACTTCTGTCGAGTGCGTTGGCATGCCAACCGGCAATAAGCTTTCGGTCTGTGCTTCTACACAGGCTGGCTGCGCCATGAGCTGTGCTTTCTGTGCAACAGGCGCTGCTGGTCTCACGCGCTCTCTTTCTGCGAGCGAGATTTACGAACAGGTTATACACGTCCGCGACGATTTTGACGCGCGCGTTACCAGCGTTGTTCTTATGGGACAGGGCGAGCCCTTCATGAACTACGACGCTACTCTCGCAGCTATGAGACGTCTCAACTCCCCTGACGGAGCCGGCATTGGTGCACGCCATATTACGGTTTCCACCTGCGGTGTTATACCTATGATTAAGCGTTTTGCTTCTGAACCAGAGCAATTTACGCTTGCTGTTTCGCTTCACTCTGCAGTGCAAAAGACGCGAGACTCCCTCATGCCAGGAGTTCGTAAATACTCACTGATTCACCTGTACGACATTATGGGTGAGTATGTCGATAAGACCGGTCGACGTCCAACATATGAATATGCGCTGATTAAGGGCGTTAACGATTCTGACAATGAGCTTGGAGCTTTGAGAGACTTCTGTCGAGGAACGCTTTGCCACGTTAACATCATTCAGCTTAATGAGATTGAAGGTTCTAAGTTCCATCCAACATCTCCTGCCCGCGCGCAGGAGTTTGTAAACAGCCTTAACTCTGTTGGCGTTGAAGCAACCATCCGTCTTTCTCGTGGATCTGACATTGATGCTGCTTGTGGACAGCTCTTCCAAAAGAGAACTGCACGTTAAACGTGACATACCCTACATATTACAGGTAAAGAAGGGACCCTCTCGAGTCCCTTCTTCTTTAGTTCATATGTAGAACATTTGTTCTAATTAATTGCTTTTAACCATTCTTTTTCTACTCTCGCTTGATGAGAGAGAATGTTTTTTGAAGTTTTTCTATCAACACCACCTGAATAATCGTCGAGAATTGCATCAAGCGCCCTTCTCGACCTTCTCATTGCGTGGAGAAAACTTCTTTGCGCTTCTTTAGTCAACAAGGTATGCTTAGCGAGAAAAGCTATTCCAAGCAGTGAAACTGTAGATATAATTGCAAACTTTATCTTCATTATGCTTCTTTACCGTTTGACAGTTTTTCAACTAAAGCAGCAAGCTCATTCTCATCATTGAATTCGATTTCAATTTTATTCTTGCCGCGAACATTTCGCACTTTGACTGGAGTATCCAAAGCAATTCTTAACTGCCTTGCCGCACGCTTATATGCCTGTGGAGTTGGTTGTCTTTTTGGTTTCTCTACAGTAGTGACAGAAAATAGTGGAGCAAGGTTTTCTGTCTGGCGGACAGACAAGTTCTCTTCAATCACTTTCTGAGCAAGTTTAATTCTTCCTTCTTTGCCACTAACGGAAAGAATTGCACGAGCATGTCCAGCACTAATACGTCCTTCTACCATCAAAGTCTGCACCTCAGTTGGAAGGTCAAGAAGGCGTAGGGTATTTGTGATTGCAGATCTTGATTTTGAGAGAACCTTGGCCAAATCGTCTTGAGTTAAGTTCTCCTGTTTAATTAACTGCTTATAACCTTGTGCTTCTTCGATTGGGCTTAAGTCAGATCTCTGCAAATTCTCAATAAGCGCAAGCTTGAATACTTCCTCGTCAGAAATTGCTTTGATTACTACAGGTACTTCCTCTAATTTTGCAAGTTTTGCAGCCTGGAAACGTCTCTCACCAGCAACAATTTCGTAGTGATCGCCCTTCTCGCGAACAAGAAGTGGCTGAAGAATACCATTTTGCTTAATAGAATCACTGAGTTCAGTGAGCTCAGCTTCGTCAAAATGCTTGCGAGGCTGGTCTTTATTCGGCTTAATCTTCTTCAAAGGCAGCGTGGTAGTTTCTTTTTTATTACCGACCTCTGCATCCACCTCACTAAAGAGCGAATTAAGGCCTTTACCAAGTCCTGATTTTTTAACCACGACGATTCACTTCCTTTGCAAGTTTGTTATATGCAAGTGCGCCCATACTTATTCGTGCATACATGGTTACTGGCAAACCATGACTTGGTGCCTCAGCAATTTTGACGTTTCTTGGAATAAGTGTCTTGAATACCTTGTTACCAAAGTAGTTAGATACTTCATTAACTACCTGCTTAGAAAGGGAAGTTCTGCTATCAAACATGGTCATTACTACACCAAAGATATCAAGATCCGGATTGAGCTGTTTTTGAACCATCTTCATTGATTCAACAATCTTAGTTACGCCCTCTAGTGCATAATATTCGCACTGAATTGGGATAAGAATGCTGTTTGCTGCGACTAAAGCATTAATTGTTAAAAGACCTAGTGATGGTGGGCAATCAATCAAAATGTAGTCAAAATAGTCTTTAACCTGGTCAATTGCCTGCTTTAATATGTTTTCTCTTGATTTCACGGAAACGAGTTCAATTTCTGCACCAGCAAGTTGAATGGTAGCAGGAGCAATAGTCACGTATTTCTGAACTGTTTGTTGTAATACGTCTTCAAGTGGCGTTTCGTTGAGGATTACATCATAGATATCTGCTTCTAGTTCCTCTTTATCAATTCCAAATCCACTTGTTGCATTACCTTGTGGGTCAAAATCGATAATTAGAACCTTCTTTTTTGTTTCTCCAAGTGCTGCTGCAAGATTTATTACGGTAGTTGATTTTCCAACTCCGCCTTTTTGATTAATTACAGCAAGTACTTTAGGATCTCTATCTTGAAATCCCCTCGAAAGGTCTTTGTAGCTCATTTATCCTCCGTTTGACCAAGTTTATTTAATAATACAGAATGTTTCACGTGAAACATTCCACAATTAGTCTCTTCTTGCAACAAACGGATTTGATTTAGCCATTCCTGTTTTTCTCGGTAGTTTAATTTTGCTTTTTGCAACTTTTTTATAAAGAAGAATTTCGCGATGACCAAGATCGTTTGGCAATTCAAATGTTTCACGTGAAACATTTTCATACCCAAAAATTTTGGCTGCCTGAGAGGCGTCCTGAAGCTCTATCTCATCAACGTTGGCCTTCATTACTATGAGGGTACCCTGTGGAGCTAAGAAAGGCTCTGCGTACTCCAAAAGAATATTTGTCTTTGCAACTGCTCTGAAAGTAACAAAATCAAACTTCTGCTTATAGTCGTTTGGAATTTCTTCAGCTCGAAGCTTTTCAGCTCTTATTCTCACACCAAGACCAATCTCATCAATCATTGACTGTACGGCACTGATCTTTTTTCCAATTGAATCAACAAGCAATGTTTTGTTATCGCTCATGATTGCAAGAGGCAGTCCAGGGAAGCCTCCACCGGTACCAATATCAATATAGTTTTGAGCCTCAGATATAAACTCATTACATACTTTGAGTGGTAATAAAGAATCAAGAATATGAAGAACCAGTGCATCATCAATTGAAGTGATTCTTGTGAGATTGAGGTTTTTATTAATCTCGATGAGCAATTCAATATGCTTGAGGAGTTGTCTTCTTTGGGTCTCAGTTGAATTGATTCCATAGGTAAGGAGAAGTTCCTTAAGTACATTCTCTTTTGAATCGTATAACGACTTCTCTGATTCAGACATTGCTTCTCCTGTGACAAAACTTCTTGTAACAAGAAGAATTGTCACAAAAAAAGAGGAAGGCGTAAACCTTCCTCATCAAATTAGTAAAGCTTGTTAAAAATTCTTAGCTGTTAATAGCTGTAACAACAACGCGACGGTATGGATCATCGCCCTCAGAGTGAGTTGTAACTTCAAGATTATCTCGAAGTGCAATGTGAATGATACGACGCTCATAGCCACTCATTGGAGCAAGAGAAACCTTACCAGTCTTCTTAGCACGAGCAGCAGCAGAGAGCGCCATCTCCTGAAGCTTATTACGGCGGCGGCTCTTGTAGCTTTCTACATCAACAGATACTGGATAGTGGAAGTGAAGCTTAGCGCTCATCAAAGACGAAAGAACCATCTGAAGAGCCTCAAGCGTATTACCGTGACGACCAATGAGAATTGCAAGATCGCCGCCGGTTACATCAAGAATAAGCTCTCCATCTTCACCATCATACTCATCAATTGCACAGCTGTTCTCGCCAAAGAAGGAGAGAAGCTCTCTTAGATAAAAGACAGCGGTATCAGCAATCTTATTCATCTCCGCATCAGTAAGCTGAATTCCAGCTTCAAAATGCTCTCGAATTGAAACAAACTCGTCTTGTGAATCAACGACAGGAGACTCATTAAGAGCGTTTGGCTCAGAAACGAAAGTCTCATCCTCCATGTCGTCCTCCAGTCAATATAAAAAGTTTAACTATTAATCTACCGTAAAAATTTTTTTTAAACAAAAGTTATTTTGTTTAAGCCCAGCTACTAAGCCTTTTTATGAGGGCGTGGCTTCTTCTCTTTTCTAACCACATCTACCTCGATTGGCTTATTAGCCATCTGAGCCTCGGCCTTAAGCTTCTCTTTTTCCATAATGCGCTTGGTAATAAGCTGCTGCTGAGCAAGCTGCCAAATACCAGAAGTTACGTAGTAGAGAAGAACAGCTGCTGGCACAGTCCAACCAAACCAGAGCATCATGAGGGTCATCATGCCACCCATCATGTACTGCTGGGTACGCTGCTCACCGGAGCTTGTACGAGCATTTACTGCCATGGAAAGGAAGGTAGTAAGGCCAAACAGAAGAACAAAAATCATGTAAGGGATAGCGGTAACAAAGCCATCAACAGCAAAAATGTCGGATGTTGAGCGCGCAATAGAAGGAAGAATGTTGTAGAAGCGGGAGTCTACTGGAACCATCTTTGCAACGGTAAAGAGTGCAATAAAGATAGGGGACTGTAAAAGCAGCGGTAGACAACCACCGAGTGGATTGAAATTAATCTCTGCGTAAAGCTTACGCATTTCTTCGTTCTGTCTTACTGGATCATCAGCATAGCGCTCCTGGATTTCTTTGAGCTTTGGCTGAACAACGCTCATACGAGCCATAGAGGCCGTCTGCTTGTTGGTCATTGGAACCAGGATAATACGAATAATGATGGTAAGCAGGATAACTGCCATACCCCAGTCTCCCGAGAATGATTGAAGTCCCGCTAAGACTGTGTATAGAAAGTTAACAATCCAATCCCACATATTTCCTCCGGTGCGTTCCTTTACGGAACGGGATCGTATCCTCCCTTATGAAAAGGGTGACAGCGAGCAATACGCTTAAGAGCAAGCCAACTTCCCTTTTTAACACCATACTTTTGTATGGCCTGAACTGCATATTCGGAGCAAGTGGGCCGATAAATACAGTGCGGCTTAAAAAGGGGAGAGATGTTTCTTTGATAGAAACGAATAGCACTTAGGAACAAGTTTGCGAGAAAAGAGCCTTGTCTTTTCTCGCTCATTTGACCCCTGTCTTTCTTAACAAAGCATCCAAAGAAACGCTTATATCAGCAGGATTAGTGCTGTGTGTATCTTTAGTCGCAAAGAGAATAATGCCGTATCCCTCAACAGGTAAACCGCTCTTTCGAGCTGCTTCGCGTAAAACGCGTTTACACCTGTTTCTAAATACGGCGTTACCTAGTCTTTTTGGAGCTACAAAGGCTACCTCGGAAGGATGTGCCTCAGTGGATGGTGCTACTCGTATACGAAGAACAGAACTTTGAGCCCTCTTCCCCGCAGAGAAGACCCTTTCAAACTCTGAACGAGATTTAATGGTCTTCACAGAAACATTCCTTAGACAGTGAGGCGCTTACGGCCCTTAAGGCGGCGACGAGCGAGAACGGCACGACCATTCTTAGTTGCCATACGTGCACGGAAACCGTGGGTAGTTGCGCGCTTGCGCTTATTTGGCTGGTAGGTACGCTTCATAGCTATTTCCTCCCGAACGGGTACAGTATCGATTAAAAAGCCTACAGATTGTACTCGCGTTTATGGGTACCTGTCAAATTTTCTACGCAAATACCTCAACTTTTTCTCTTTTTTATTCAAAAACCTAGCGAGAAAACCTTTCATTTTGAAAATTTCACTTGAGATAAGTGAAGAAATTTGTTGAAAGGAATATTTCTGCAAGCTGAAATATGTCCGTTAAATGCTACTATCATTCAGTACGTCTTTCACAAAGATATAAAGTTATCTACAGATGTTTAACACTTGTTGAAAACTTTCATTCATCGTGAAAGAAAACGAAAAGTTTTCTTCATTTGTTTAACAATTGTTGAAAAGGGGGTGTCATGGCAAGAGATTTCTTTCCTTTTGTTGAGGAAAACACAAACCAGAATGAAAAAGACGCTGGTTCTGATAATTCTCTCACCGTCCGTTATGCTGCACGTATTGCAGTGTATGACGATAAAGCCGCAGCACCTCGTGTTGTTCTCGTAGAACCAAAAGATGTTCGGTCTTATCTTGATGAAATTGCAGCTACCGTTAACCAGCTTGCTCACGAGCAGGGAGGAAAAATTCCTTTTATGGTTATGCGTGAGATTGTGGAAAATTTCATTCACGCTCGGTTTGTGGCACCTACAATTTCAATCATGGATAACGGAAATACCATTAGGTTTTCAGACCAAGGACCTGGTATTAAAGAAAAAAATCGAGCTCTTGAGTTTGGTACTTCTTCTGCAACAGAAGAGATGAAATCGTTTATTAGAGGCGTTGGTTTTGGTCTTCCTTACGCTCAACAATACATGGTTGAGAAGGGTGGAAGTCTTACCCTCGAAGACAATATCTCTGGCGGAACCATTGTTACCTTGTCAACACGCCGCTCTAAAGATGCGCACATTCAGACGCTTCCAACTCAAGAAGAAGCTGAAGAATTACCTGTAAATCAGTACCAACAAACAGTTTCACATGCTCCGCAAGCAGTTTCTCATGAGACAGCTGCACAGCTTCCTAATCTGGTACTTACATATCGAGCAAAACAAGTTCTTCAATATCTCTCTGAACATGAATGGGTTGGAGCAACAGAGCTCAATAGTACCTTTGGACTTTCTACACCAACCTGGTCAAGAGAGTTAAAATCCCTGGTAAACATAGGAATAATTGGAAAAGTTGGGCAAAAATATAAGCTCACTACTATTGGAGAAACCCTCCTTTCATAGAGTTTCTCAACATTATTCACTGAAAGTTATCAACATTCCTTTATACTAGGTGTCTTAATTTTCAACATTTTGATTGGACACGTATGGATGCATCAATTGATTCAGACGCAGTAGCTCTGTGGCAAGACGCAATCGACCTCTTGGTTGAAGAGAATCAGCCAGAGGCTTTTATCGCTATGTTGAGAACCTGCACTCCAATTAAAGTTGAAGATAACGCACTGTGTGCGGAAACATCAATGCGCTTGGCATATAACCGTATCCTTAAGAATCTACCGATTGTTGAGAGGTGTCTTTCGGCAGCAGCCTTTGAAGACATTATCTTGAGTCTTACGCTTACAAAGTCTTCTACTCCTGTTACCACTACTTCCACAATGACTCCTCAAGAGTTCAACGCTTGGAAGCAGAAAACCGCTCCTCTACAAGCAGTTGTTCCAGAACAAATCCAAGATTTTGAATCCCAGGAGCAATGCCTTGAGGAACTAAAACAGCAGACCCTAAAGCGCCGTAAGAGTAATCCTCTTTATGAAGAGACATCTTTCAATTCAAACCTCACGTTTGATCGCTTTGTTGTTGGTGACGAGAATGAGCTTGCTCATCAACATGCATTAAATGTTGCAAACGACGCAAAAGGTAAGGCAAACCCACTGTTTATTTACGGTGCAAGTGGTCTTGGAAAAACTCATCTTCTACGTGCGGTCCAAAACTACATCAACTCTGAAGATATCGAACGTGTTTGTGTTTACAAAGATGCAGATGCTTTTGTTGATGACTACGTAAATGCAGTTCGTAAAAATGCATCAGGAAACGCCGCAACAGAGCTTAATAATAACTACCAAAATATTGATGTTCTTATCATCGATGACGTCCAAAAACTTGCTGGTAAAGCAGGTACTATTAACTTCTTCTTCAATATTTTTAACTCTCTTATTGATAGAGGTAAGCAGATTATTCTTGCCGCAGATAGAACACCTGCTCAGCTTGGTATGGGATCTGACGGCTTTGATGATCGTATTACTTCTCGCATGAGTGGTGGCATTGTTATTGGTATTGAGTCTCCAAGCTACGAGATGAAACTTAATCTTATTCATGTCTTCTGCGACCGAGCTTTTAAAGAGAGAAATTCTTCTCTTACTGCAGACGATTTGCCAGAGGACATCCGTCGTTACATGGCTGACAAGGCTGGTCAAAGTATTAGAACGCTTGAGGGCTTCTGTAATCGCTGTGTAACTGGTCAGATTAAAGCAAAAGAATCTGGCACAAATATCAAACAAGAAGAAATCGATAAGATTGCAGACACGCTCTGGCGTCGCGTTTCAAAGACCGTAAATATCGAGAAGGTCCAAGAAGTCGTAGAAAATATTTATGGTATTAGTCATCGCGATATTGTTGGCAACAAGAGAAATAAAGAGATTGCAGAACCTCGTCACGTTGCAATTTATCTTGCTCACGACCTTTGCCAATACACGCTGGTAAATATTGGTAAGCATTTTGGTGGAAGAAAACACGCAACTATTTTGCACAGCATTGAGGTAATAGAAGAAAGAATCAAAGAAGACAAAAGTTTCTATGATCAAATTTCTCAACTCAAGAAGACTATTCTTGAACAAAGTTAGTGTTTAAAACCTGTTAGTAAGATGTTAATTGGTGAAGAGAAGTAGTGATTTGTTGTTGAGAGTTTAAGAGGGGGAGTTTTACTTTGTTTATGAATGTCAAAAATAAGCAAACAAATCTGACCTCTAGAAACATATTTCTACCTCTAGAAATGTAAAGCTTTCTTCTTTTCAACATAGCTTATTATTACTACGATATTTTTATTCTTATCTAAGAAATAATAGAAAGGGTCGTCATGAAATTTACCGTAAGTCAATCCGCTCTCCAGACGGCACTTGATATTGTTTCTAAAGGCATTGGTTCTAATACAACACTTCCTATTCTCTCTGGCATTTACCTCAAAGCATTTAATGGCATGCTTGAGCTACAATCCAGCGACTTAACTATTTCTATTAAGCATCAAATTGCAGCAAACGTAGAGGAAGAAGGAGAGACAGTTGTTTCTGGAAAGGTTATCCAGAACATTGTTAAAAATCTTCCTGATGCGGCAATTACTTTTGAAGGTGGAGAGCGCACACTTTCTGTAACATGTCAGCGTTCTTCTTTTAGACTTAATACTCTTTCTGCTCACGATTGGGCTCAATTCCCAGAGTTTGATCTTGAGAAAACCTGTGAGCTCCCAAGCCAGCTTCTATCAACTATGGTCGATAAGGTGTATCGAGTAACTTCTAAGGAAGCTTCTCGTCCTATTCTTCAGGGAATTTCTCTTACTGTTGAGGACAACACTATTTGTCTTGTTGCTACTGACTCATTCCGTCTTGCCGTTTGTGATTCCAACACAGATACTCCAGCAGGTGAGTCTTTTACTGCAATTATCTCTGGTGAAGTGTTCCATGACGTTCTTTCCATGCGTAGCATGACTGAGAAGGTTTTGATTGGTACTACAGATAACCAGGTAGTCTTCCAGTTTGGAAACACCACTCACATCTCTCGTAAGATTGAAGGTCATTTCCCTGACTATAAGCAGCTGCTTCCTACGTCTTGCACCGCGTCAGTTGATATCAACGTTGAAGATTTCTCTTCAGCCCTGAAGCGCGTCTCTGTTATTGCACTAGCAAATCCTTCAGTTCGTTTTGATGTTGACGCCGATGGTAAAGAAGTTAAGCTCTCTGCATCCTCACCAGATCAGGGTGAGTCTTCCGAGCATATTGAAGCTCAGATCGAGGGAGATTCTCTTTCAATTGCTTTGAATTATCACTATGTCTTTGATTGTGTAAATGCTGCTCCTTCTAAGGATCTTCTGCGCCTTGAGCTACAAGGTCCTTCTCAGCCAGCTATTTTCAAATCAAACGGCAAGGTTAACTACTTGTATCTTCTGATGCCTGTTCGCCTCTAATTTGATAGGGGTTGTGTGGGACTTAAAGTTGAACATGTTTCGCTGTATAACTTTCGTTGTTTTTCTTCGAAAGAGATAGATTTATCTGCACAAACTACTATTTTTGTAGGAAAGAACGCTGCAGGTAAGACAAATACTGTTGAAGCACTACAACTCCTTACTGCTGGGTATTCATTCAGAAAACCCACACCATCACAGCTCCTTCTTACAGGTACTTCTGAGGCAAAGATAGAGATTTCTCTTACAGGAGATGGAAGAAAGCTAGAAAATACCTGCACCATTACAGAACGCCGTCGTCAATTTTCAAAGAATGGCAAGAAATGTCAGGCTGCAGATATTTCTGGAACACTGATGTCGGTACTTTTTAATCCCGATGACCTTTCAATGATTAAAGGTGGCGCATCGTATCGCCGAGAAGAATTTGATGACTTTGGCCGCCAGGCAAATAAAAGCTACTTCAAGGTCTTCTCGGCGTATACCAAGACAGTTGAGCAAAGAAATAAGCTGCTTAAATCTGATTGGCCAGATGAAAACTTGCTTGATGCTTGGGATCTTTCTCTTGCAAGAGGAGGGGCTACGCTTCTTCATGCACGAATTCATTTGTTTGATCGCCTGGCAAAGAAGACATGTGAGATCTACCAGGAACTCTCTGGTGGAGAACACCTAGAAATGAACTATATTTCTTCAATTGGAGAGGTTTCTCTTGATGCTTCTAGAGAAGAAATTACTGATCAATTCTTGCAGGTATTACATGAATCTCGCACGGATGATATTCGTCGTCAGCAAAGTATAAAAGGACCTCATCGAGATGACGCTGAGTTTTTAATTGAGGGTAAAGACGCTAGAAATTTTGGTTCTCAAGGTCAAATTAGAACTGTCGTTTTAGCACTTAAGATGGCAGAAGTTCTCCTTTCAGAAGAAATACTTGGCGAGAAACCCTTGCTGCTTTTAGATGATGTTATGAGTGAGCTTGATGAAGACCGCAGAAAAGCAATCATGGAATTTGCATTCCATGACATTCAAACGGTAATTACCACTACAAACCTTGGGTATTTCTCTGAAGAGGTTTTAGAAAAAGCGCAGATAGTTAGGTTTAGCGATGAATAATCAACAAGAAACACCTGCGCGCGGTGGCAATAAAAATGCAAAAGATTTAATGAGTTCTCTGCTTGGAACCTTCAGAGATTCTAAGAGTATGTCAAAAAACCGTCGCGCCTATCTAGCATGGATTGAGGCAAACGGTGAGAGAGAAGTAGAACACACAACCGGCGTATTTGTTAGAGAAGTTGCTGGTAGAGAGTTCCCTGTACTTACAGTCTATGTAGATAATCGTATGTGTATGATTGATTTTCTTGCACAAAGAGAAATTTATAGAGCCAGGCTCTCAGAGCAAGGCCTGGAGTTCTCAGACCTTGAATTTAAGCTGGATAAATACAACAGACATGCTGGTAAAGAAGATGACTCATCAGAAAATCAAGCACAGGGCCAAAAAGAAGAGAAAAAAGAACTTCCAGAACTCACACTAGAAGAGAAATTACAAATTTCTGAGTTGGTTTCTGGACTTTCTGAGCCACTTAAGTCAACGGCTTATAAAGCGATTGAAGCAAGTTTTAGACAAAAAAAGAGTCTTTAGTCAAATCTGTCACTAATCTGTCCTTAAATCTCTTTACAGAGCCTCTCAGATACCAAATATTACTGTTTAAACAATGAAATTTCTCTGTGCCGAGTTGATTTTGGCGATTTCATAGTAAAATACCTATATCATTCCGCTCACAATTGAAGAGAGGACTTACGTGGCAAAAGAAAATAAGTATGACGGTACAGAGATTAAGATCCTTGAAGGCCTTGAGGCTGTTCGTAAGCGTCCAGGTATGTATATTGGTACAACTTCAGCTTCTGGTCTGCATCACCTTGTTTGGGAGATTGTAGATAACTCAGTCGATGAGGCAATGGCTGGTTATTGCTCCAAAATTAAGGTAACCGTTCATCCAGATAACTCTATTTCTGTTGAAGATAATGGTCGTGGTATTCCTGTAGACCTTCATCCCCAGAAAAAGATCCCAACTCTTGAGGTTGTTCTTACTATCCTTCACGCGGGTGGTAAGTTTGATAACAACGCTTATAAAGTCTCCGGTGGTCTTCACGGCGTTGGCGTTTCTGTTGTAAACGCTCTTTCAAAGAAACTTGTTGCACAGGTTAAGCGTGATGGCAAAATCTACGAGATGGTTTTTGAGCGCGGCAAAACCGTTCAGAAGATGAAGGAAATTGGTACTTCAAAATCTAACGGTACTACCATTACTTTCTGGCCAGACGACATGATCTTTGAGACCACTACGTATAACTTTGACACACTTCGTGATCGTCTCCAGGAAACTGCATTCCTTAACAAGAACCTTAAAATTACTCTTGTTGATGAGCGTGAGCTCACTCCTCGTCAGGTTGATTTCCAGTATGCTGGCGGCATCATCGATTTTGTTAAGTATCTTAATGACGAGAAGACCGTTTTACCAGGACTTTCTCGCCCTATCTATATTGAAGGTAAGTCAGACCCTGACGCTCCAATGTCTCAGATGGGTGAGGTAGAGGTTGCTATTCAGTGGAATACTGACTTCAGTGACAGAACTCTTTCTTTTGCAAACGACATTTTCACTGAGGAAGGCGGAATGCACCTCGAGGGCTTCCGTACTGCTCTTACTAAAGTAGTAAATGATTACGGCACCAGGCAGGGAATTCTTAAAGAGAAAGACCCTAAGCTTGAGGGCGGCGATATTCGTGAGGGTTTAACTGCTGTTATTTCAGTTAAGCTGCCAGATCCTCAGTTTGAAGGACAGACAAAGGCAAAGCTTGGTAGTTCTTACATGAGAACTCTCACCAACAAGATTGTTACTCAGGGCCTCTCAGAGTACCTGGAAGAGCATCCAAATCAGGCAAAAGAGATTCTCAAGAAAGCATCTCAGGCTGCAAAAGGCCGTCTTGCTGCTCGTAAAGCTCGTGAAGCAACACGCCGTAAGGGACTTCTTGAGTCAGCTGCTCTTCCTGGAAAGCTTGCAGACTGCTCTGTTCGCGATGCAGAGATGACTGAGCTCTTCATTGTCGAGGGTGACTCCGCAGGTGGTTCTGCAAAGATGGCACGTGACCGTTCTATCCAGGCAGTTCTTCCACTTCGCGGAAAGATTTTGAACGTTGAGCGCGTACAGGCTCACCGCGCACTTTCTTCTGACACTATTACTTCGTTGATTACCGCTATTGGTACTGGTGTTGGAGATGAATTTAATATTGAGAAGGCTCGTTATCACAAGATTGTCATCATGACCGATGCTGATGTTGACGGCTCTCACATTAGAATTCTTCTACTTACCTTCTTCTATCGTTATATGAAGCCAATGATTGACGCAGGTTATATCTACGTTGCTCAGCCTCCTCTGTATCAGATTAAGCCAAAGGGTAAAAAGAACGGTAAATACATCTATACCGATGAAGAACTTGCTCTTGAGACGAAGAAGTTTGAGGACAACACCAAGTACACCATTCAGCGCTACAAGGGTCTTGGTGAGATGGACCCAGAGCAGCTTTGGGCAACCACTATGGAGCCAAAGAACCGCATTCTTCTTAAGGTAACCATCGATGATGCTCTTGCCGCTGATCGCGCGGTCTCTGACCTTATGGGCAACCAGGTTGAGAAGCGTAAAGACTTCATCCAAACACATGCAAAAGACGTCCGCTTCCTGGATATTTAATGGTTTCTCGCTAAATCATTAGACAGAAAATGAAAGGGTAACTTGTGGCAGACGATAAAAATATGAATGATGATCTTTTTGGTGCAGACGAGGATCAAGACCTTGATGCACAAAACGATATGGATGAAGAATACGAAGATGACGAGGTAGAAGAAGACTCTGACGAGTTTGACCCAGAGACTGGGGAAAATCTAATAACGGGAGAAACTTCACACATTATCTCTGATGAGGCTGGTACTCGTCTTGACCTCTCAGACATTCACGGTGGCACGCTTAAGCCAACCGATTTGTCCTCAGAGATGAAGACTTCCTTCCTCGAGTATTCCATGTCCGTTATTGTTGCTCGTGCACTTCCAGATGTTCGAGACGGCCTTAAGCCTGTTCACCGCCGTATTTTGTACGCAATGAGCGAGGCTGGCATTACGCCAAACCGTCCACATAAGAAGTCTGCATGGGCAGTCGGTGAAGTCATGGGTAAGTATCACCCACACGGTGACTCTGCTATTTATGACTCCATGGTCCGTATGTCTCAGGATTTCTCGATGAGACTTCCTCTGATTGATGGTCACGGAAACTTTGGTTCTATCGACGGTGATCCACCAGCAGCAATGCGTTATACCGAGGCACGTCTTACCAGAAGTGCTATGGAGATGCTGGCAGAGCTTAACAAGAACACCGTTGATCTTCAGTCAAACTATGATGAGTCTTTGACAGAGCCTGCAGTTCTTCCTGCTCGTTTCCCAAATCTTTTGGTTAACGGTTCTTCAGGTATTGCAGTTGGTATGGCTACCAACATTCCTCCTCACAACCTTGGTGAGGTTACTAACGCTGTCTGCATGATGATTGAGAACCCTGACGTTACCACTGAGGAGCTCATGACCGTTCTACCTGGTCCTGACTTCCCAACAGGCGGCATCATCATGGGCACTCAGGGCATCAAGGATGCCTATGAGACTGGTCGCGGTTCCATTACTGTCCGCGCAAAGGTTCACGTTGAGCAGGTCAAGAGTGGTCGCCAGCGCCTTGTTGTTACCGAGATTCCTTACCAGGTTAACAAAGGTCTTCTCCAGGAGAAGATTGCTCAAGCAGTCAACGAGAAGAAAATTGAAGGCATCTCTGACATGCGCGACGAGTCCAACCGTAAGGGTATGCGCATCGTTTTGGACCTCAAGCGTGATGCTGTTCCACAGGTTGTTCTGAATAACCTGTACAAGAAGACTCAGCTCCAGTCCAACTTTGGCATCATTGACCTGGCCTTGGTTGACGGTGTTCCTCGTACCCTTTCTCTTCGCGAGATTCTTCGTCACTACATTGATCACCAGATTGATGTTGTACGCCGTCGTACTGAGTTTGACCTGGATAAGGCACAGAAGCGTGTCCACATTTTGGAAGGTCTTCTGACCGCAGTTGATAACATCGACGAGATTGTCCACATCATCCGCAGCTCGCAGGATGATGCTGAGGCAAAGAAGCGCATGAACGAGCGTTTTGGCCTGGATGAGATTCAGGGCGAGGCAATCCTTCAGATGCGTCTGCGCCGCCTCACCGGTCTTGCTCGTCAGGATCTTGTTGACGAGATTTCCCAGCTCAGACTTGATATTGCCTACTACGAGGATCTTCTCGCTCACGAGGAAAAGATTCTGGCTGTTATTGCTGATGAGCTTCGTGAGATCTCTAACCGCTACGCTGACAAGCGTCGTACGCAAATCTCTGACCAGGACATTCAGAACCTGGACGTCGAGGATCTTATCGCTGAAGAGGATATGGTTGTTACCGTTACTCACGCAGGTTACGTAAAGCGCGTTCCTGTTGAGATTTATCGTTCTCAGAAGCGCGGCGGCAAGGGTGTTCAGGGCGTCTCTCTCAAAGAGAACGATTTTGTCGAGAACCTCTTTGTTGCTTCTACCCACGATTACGTGCTGTTCTTTACCAACTTTGGTAAGGTGTATCGCCTCAAGGTCCACGAGCTTCCTGTTGGTAGTAGAACTACAAAGGGTAGCGCCATCATCAATGTCATCGAGACACTTGCAGAGGGCGAGAAGGTCAAGGCAGTCATTACTACCCGCGACTTCCCAGAAGACAACTACCTGATGTTTGCTACTAAGCAGGGAATGGTCAAGAAGACAGCAATGTCTGAGTACGACCGCACCCGTAAGGACGGCCTCATTGCAATCAACCTTAAGGATGGCGACGAGCTTGTTAACGTCCGCCGTGTCCATCCAGGTGACAAGGTTGTTCTGTGCTCCTCCGACGGCAAGGCAATTCTGTTTGACGAGGCAGAGGCAAGAAGCATGGGCCGCGGTACCTCTGGCGTTCGTGGTATTACGCTCAAGGGCGATGCGACTATGCTTGGCATGGAAATTACCAACGGTAACGGTGACCTTTTCGTTATTACCGAGAAGGGCTATGGAAAGCGCACGGCAATTTCTGAGTATCCAGTTCACAAGCGTGGTGGCCAGGGCGTCTTTACCATCACAATGACGGAGAAGAAGGGTAACCTGGTTGCCTGCCGCGTTGTTGGTCCTCAGCACGAGATTATGATCATGTCCGAGGAGGGCGTTGTAATCCGCGTCAAGGCTGGCGATATCTCCAAGCTTGGCCGCTCTACTCAGGGCGTCAAGGTTATGAACCTCTCTGGTACTGACGTCGTTTCTGCAGTTGCCCGTATGGTTGCCAACAAAAAGAAGGCTCCTAAGCACGCAGAGAACCAAGGCATGCTTGATCTGATGGCAGCAGGCGCTCGCGATGCTGACGAGGCAGAGTCTGTTGACCTCGGAGATGAAGAGGAAGTACTGGACGATTCACTGCTGGATGATGACGAATAAGCATTTCAGCTATACGTAATTTGAAGAGCTCAGGAGGCAATTCTCCTGAGCTCTTTTCGCTTACCGAGAAAAACGACACGCTAATAGCAACGATTTTTATATAAAAGATGCATCAGTTGTTTAAAAGTAAACCATAGAGCAGGACTTATGAGAAATCCTCAGGAGAGACATCCTCAATAAACTGGTGGAACTCCTCAAGCTCTTGGGCCTGAACGTCCTTCTCGACATCAGTAAAGTCTGGAGCAGCAGCAATTTCCAGAACGCTCTCGTCAGCAAAGATCGGAGCGTTTGTTCTTACTGCCAGCGCAATTGCGTCTGACGGACGAGCATCCACGTAAATATGTTCTCCCTCTTTAGAGATAAGCTCAATTTGCGAGAAGAACGTGGTGCCATGGACACCTACAATGCGCACGCTTTTAATGTCTGCGTCCAGAGAATCAAGAACGGAGCGAAGAAGGTCATGCGTAAGCGGTCTCTGGGTAGACTCTTGGTCTATACCAAGGCTGATAGCAGAGGCTTCAATGTTGCCAATCTTAATAGGTAGGCTGAGCGTGGAGACCCCGCGTGGATCATGAAGACGCAGGACAATAACGGAAGAGATTGGTCCTCCTCCGACAACAACCGTTTGTATGTCCATACGTTTTAGTGACACAAAAACTCCAAAAAGCACGCCATTTATCAATCTTTGGGCAGATAGTCTACGACTCTCTGTTCTCACTTCATACCCAATTTCAAGAAACTTTAAAACAAAACAAAAAAAGTGTTGACCTACGAGAAGTATGGAGGTATTATTTTTCCCTGCGTTGGGCCTGTAGCTCAGTTGGTCAGAGCGTCCGGCTGATAACCGGGAGGTCACAAGTTCAAACCTTGTCAGGCCCACCACTTTATGTGACAATAGTCACCCCAACGTTAGCCGAGTCGCCGTTGGGGTGATTATTAAAACCTTCTGGGCCCAACCAGAAGTCAGTACGGGGAATTAGCTCAGCTGGGAGAGCGCGGGCTTTGCAAGCCTGAGGTCAGGGGTTCGATCCCCCTATTCTCCACCAAATGTTCAAGGCCAGGGATTTTGTCCCTGGCCTTTTTGCTAGTTATTTTTCAAAATAGCACTCATAAAAGACGCAAAAGACGCGGTTGCGCCATAAAACATACCGATGACCGTTATTTTTACCCACTTATCGAATAGTTACATATTTTTACAACAAACATGAGTAGGATTTACACAGGAGTATGTTCTTTTCGTTGGCACTGTGGAAAACCACAAGGAGAGAAAAGAGTTCTTATGTCAAACCTTACTCGTCGTAACTTTTTTGGAGTCAGCGCAGTTGTAGCAGGCCTGGGTATCACCGCCTGCAAAAAGTCCGATTCTGATGCTGGTGAGAAAAAAGAATCTGACACCAACTCTACAGACGCGGTTGGAGCACCAGAAGAGCTGGTAAAGGCAGCAAAAGAAGAGGGTAAGCTGATTGTTTACGGCTCTTGTGAGGAAGAGTATCTAAACGCAGTTTGCGCCAATTTCAAGAGTCTGTATGGCATTGAGGTTCAGGCACAGCGCCTGTCAACTGGCGAGGTTGCTGCAAAGATTGAGGAAGAGAACGGCCATCCATCAGCAGATGTTTGGTTTGGTGGCACAACCGATCCTTACAACGTAACCTCTTCAAAGGGTCTGCTTGAGCAGTACGAGCCAAAGAATGCATCACATCTTATTTCTGATAAGTTCAAGAGCACAAATAAGGACTGGTACGGAATTTATAAGGGTATTTTGGGAATTCTGTACGATAAGGAAGAGCTACAGCGTCTTAAGCTCGACGTGCCTCAGGACTACAAGGATCTTATCGATCCCAAATATAAGGGTCTTATCTGGTCTTCTAACTACAACACCGCTGGTACTGCAAAGCTGATCATTAATACTGTTATTCAGAAATATGGTCATGATCAGGGTATTCAGTATCTTGTTGACCTTGATAAGAACATTGCTCAGTACACCAAGAGTGGCTCTGGTCCTTCCAAGGCTATTGGAGCCGGTGAGTGCACCATCGGAATTGGTATGCTCCACGATGGTATTTATCAGATTGTTGACCAAGAGCATGAGAATGTTGGTCTTCAAATTCCAAGCTCTGGCGCATCATACGAGGTTGGTGCAACCGCAATCTTCAAGGGCGCTGCACATCCAAACGCAGCTAAGCTCTGGATTGAGTATGCACTTTCACCAGCATGCGTTGACCTTGCTCAGAAGAACGGCTCTTACCAGTTCCTGGTAATTGACAACGCAAAGCAGCCTGAGATTGCAACTGAGTACGGTCTTGATCCAAATAACGTTATGGACTACAACTTCGAAGACGCTAAGAAAAACACCGAGCAGTATGTCAAGGACGTTATGCAGGCACTTGGTGGCGGAGACAGCCGCTTTAAGACCGAGTAAACACCACGCGGATAAGCAACTAAACAATGCTGTTGCTCAAGATCTGAGTGGCAGATTATACTGGGTAGGCAGAGATCTGCCTACCCAGTTCCACATAGAGCTTTGCGTATAGGTTTAGTGTTTCAGAGTTAGGACCAGCATGGCAAAATCCCAGAGCGCTCGACTTGAGCGAAAAAAGCTCCTTGGCGATCCAATTTTGATAACGACCATTGTCGTTCTTATCGCCTTCTTAACCCTTTTTATTCTGTATCCTCTTGCCATTCTTATGGTTGACTCTGTAGTCTCCGATAACGGAGTTACCTTTAATGTCTTTACTCGCGTCTTGGCCATGCCTTCCTTTAGCCATGCAATTACCAACACCCTTAGGGTTGGATTTGCAGTAGGCATTTTATCAGCGCTTATTGGTCTTCTTTTTGCGTATGTTGAAGTGTACGTAAAGCTTCGTACAAAGTTTATGACAGGCCTTTTCCGCGTGGTTTCCATGCTTCCTGTTGTTTCTCCACCATTTGTTCTCTCGCTTTCCATGATTATGATGTTTGGCAAGAAAGGCCTGATTACCCGCGGTCTTTTGGGAATTTTTGACAACAACATCTATGGCTTCTGGGGCATTTTTATTGTCCAGACTATGTCGTTCTTCCCTGTGTGCTACATGATGCTTAAGGGCCTGCTCAAAAACATTGACCCATCCCTTGAAGAAGCAGCACGTGACATGGGTGCAAGCCGCTGGAAAGTATTTACCAGCGTTACACTTCCTCTTATTTTGCCTGGTTTAGGCAACGCTTTTCTCGTCTCATTTATTGAGTCGATCGCAGACTTTGCAAATCCAATGATTATTGGTGGCTCCTACGATACTCTGGCAACAACTATCTACCTGCAGATTACAGGAGCGTACGACAAGCAGGGTGCGGCTGCAATGGCTGTTGTTCTTCTTTCCATTACGCTGCTTATGTTTGTTGTTCAGAAGTTTGTGTTGGAAGCAAAGAGTACATCTACACTTTCGGGCAAAGCAACGCGAGCTAGGATGCTTATTACAGACAATTCTGTTCGCGTCCCACTTACCATTCTTTGCGCACTAGTCGCACTCTTTGTTATTGGCATGTACCTCTGCGTTCCTTATGGTTCGTTTGTTCGTTCCTGGGGCTCCAATTACGAGTTAACAACAAAGTGGTTTGAGCAGGTATTTACCAAGTACCACGGCTTGCAGGCGTTTAGCGACTCGTTTATGCTTTCGCTTATTGCAGCACCAATCACGGCTCTGCTTTCGATGATTATTTCTTATCTGGTAGTAAAACGTCGCTTCCGTGGCCGTGGTTTTATCGAGGCTGTATCCATGCTTGCCATGGCAGTTCCTGGTACGGTCTTGGGCGTTGGTTATATTCGCGGTTTCTCAAGCGGTGTCATGCACACAGGATTTTTACAAGGCCTGTATGGTACAGGACTTATCCTGATCATTGTCTTTGTCGTGCGATCGCTTCCTACAGGAACACGCTCGGGCATCTCGGCACTTCGACAGATTGATAAATCAATTGAGGAGTCCGCATACGACATGGGCGCCGACAGCTTTACGGTGTTTATGACCGTTACGTTGCCGCTGATTAAAGATTCGTTCTTGTCGGGCTTGGTAACGGCGTTTGTCCGCTCCATCACCGCAATTTCTGCAGTTATCCTCTTGGTCACACCAGAGTTCCTGCTTATTACCGTTCAGATTAATGAGTTTGCTGGTAAGGGTTCATATGGTATGGCCTGCGCCTTTGCAACAATTCTGATTGTTATTACCTATGGCTCGGTATTGCTTATGAATTGGGCCATCAAACACTTTGGCACCAGCCGAGCACTCAAGGAGGAGTAACACATGGCTACAGAGAAAAAAGGCGTTCGCCTTGAGCACATTTCCAAGATTTATCAGGATCAGAAGACTGGAAAAGACTTCTACGCAGTTCAAGACGCTAACATCACTATTGCTCCTGGCGAGTTTGTAACACTGCTTGGCCCTTCTGGCTGCGGAAAGACCACCATTCTGCGCATGATTGCTGGTTTTGAGAGTCCTGATGAGGGAAAGATCTTCCTTGGCGATGAGCAGATTGATGAGCTTACTCCAAACAAACGCGATACCGCTATGGTGTTCCAGAGCTATGCATTGCTTCCTCACTACAACATCTTTGACAATGTTGCCTATGGCCTCAAGCTTCGCAAAATGGATAAGGCAGTAATTCGCGAGAAGGTCCTTCATATCCTTGGTCTTGTTGGACTTGAGGGCATGGAAGAACGCATGACCAATCAACTTTCTGGTGGTCAGCAGCAACGTGTTGCTTTGGCACGCGCTCTGGTTATTGAGCCAAGCGTGCTCCTCTTTGACGAGCCTCTTTCAAACCTTGATGCGAAGCTCCGCGTTGACATGCGTAACGAGATCCGCCGTATTCAGCAGGAGGCCGGTATTACCGCCATCTACGTCACACATGACCAGTCAGAGGCAATGGCGCTTTCAGACAACATCATCATTATGAAAAAGGGTGTTGTGGACCAGGTTGGCGATCCTCAGACGGTTTACTATCACCCAGCAGACGAGTTTGTTGCAGACTTTATTGGTGAGTCAAACTTCCTGCATGCAACCATTGCAGACAAGCTTGATTCTGAGACTGCACTTTGCCGCTTTGAGGGTCATGAGTTTGAGGCTAGCGGATGTTCTCACCTGGACAAGGGCAAGGAATGCTGCATTGTTCTTCGTCCAGAGTCTGCACGCCTTGCTGACGAGGGAACACTTGCCTGTGAGGTAGTTCTTTCTCGATTCATGGGCCACTACCAGAACTACCACGTTATGGTTGGAGACACCCTCATTAAGATTACGGACTTCAACCCTCGTACACACAAGATTTACAACGTTGGCGACCACGCCTTTGTTGACTTTACCAAGGACGAGGTCCACGTTCTGTAAGTGTTTGAGTTAAAGCAGTAACGTATGGCGAGAAGATTCGTTTGTCTTCTCGCCATTTTTGTTAGATGGTGGATTTGAGCCAATTAAGCTTGCAGGTGAGCAACTTGTGGTCGGGCTCAAGCGAGGGGTCTTTGATTCTTTTAAGGAGCATCTTGCAAGCGGCGTAGCCCTCTTCATAGACGGGTTCAACAATAGTTGAGATGCTTTTAGCAGGTAAATCGGTCCAATCAGTGTTATTGAATCCCAACAGACCAATTTGCTCTGGAATTACCTCTTCATAGGCATGCAGCGCGCTATAGACACTTTTGAGAGCCCACTGATTTGGTACAAATACCAGCGTTTTCTTTGATGGAAGAATGTGGTTGTTAAGCCATTGCGTGATTTCAGGGATAGAGAGCGTATTTTGCTCTATGGTGAGACGCTCATGAGGTTTATTTAAGGCCTCTAAGGCATCAGTGAAGCCAGATTCTCGTTCAATTCTGGTACGACCTTTTGGCTCTCCACCAATGATTAAAAAGTTTTCGTATCCGCGTTCAACGCAGTGGGTTGCAGCTGAATAAACGCCGTCATAGAGGTTACTTTTTATCCAGGAAGCATTAAGGGCAAGAAGGTCGCAGTCAAAGTAGACAACGGGCTTTCCAACTTTAGCAATTCGTCTATCTACCGCTCTGAATTGATTGGTGGGCTGGATAAGCATGCCATCTGCTCCAATTGAAAGCATTTTCTCAACCCAGTCAGCTTCAAGCGTGGGGTCAAAACGAGAATTGCAAATAATTGTCTGATATCCAGATTCAAGAGCAGCATCTTCAATACCGTTAGTCATTTGAGCTGCCCACGCATTAGTATTGTCCAAGATGAGAACAGCAATAATTCCAGAGCTCTTCTTAACCATTGCTTGAGCTTGGGCGCTTGGAATATATCCCGTATTTTCGATTGCTTTTTTGATACGTTGCTTAGTTGCTTCGGACATCTTTTCAAAGTGTCCATTAAGGTAATTTGAAACGGTAGCAATAGAAACATTTGCTAATTTTGCAAGGTCAATGATAGTGGTCTTAGACATTGGCACTCATTTCACCGAAATCTTTACAATGTACTTGCAAAATACCAACGTTAGTGAGTGTGCTGGATTCTACGTTGGTTAAACGTTTAACAAAATTCATCATAACACAAGGTAGATTAGACGTTTACCGAAATCCTCTTTTAAAAAAGATTGAAACAATGCAAAGTATGAGTTGGAAACGTACGTCGTCAAAAGACGTGCTCGTGCGCCCCGCTTAGGGGCTCACAACTTACTTTGCGAGAGGACATAACCATGAACGTCGTTGCTGTATGCGCTTGCACGGTTGGAATTGCTCACACCTGGATGGCAAAAGAGGCCATTGAGAAAGAATGTGAGCGTCGCGGCTATGAATTCAAGGTAGAGGCTCAGGGTGGTTACGGTATTGAGAACGAGCTTGAGCAGGACGAAATTGATGCTGCAGACGTTGTTCTTCTCGCCATTGCAATTGGCATCGAAGGCGACGAGCGTTTTGACGAGAAGCGCGATGAAGGTCGCGTTCTTACGTTGGATCCATCGCTTGCCATTGCGGATCCAGCAAAGGTTATTGATCAGGTAGTTGCGCTGGCTGAGTAGCAAGCGCGTAAGTGATAACGCAAGGAAGAAGAGAGGAGAAACCCATGGCAGAGGAAAAGAGTCCCTCAGTTTTGGGCAAGGTCGGAAAAGACCTTCTAAAGGCGTTTAACACTGGTGTTTCGTACTTTATTCCTATTGTCGTAGTTGGTGGAGTCTTCTTGGCTTTCTCGCTAGCTACAGGAACTGCAGGAAAGGACGGTATTGAAGTCACCAATCCTTTGATGCAGAGCCTTAACCTTATTGGTATGGCCGGCATCAAGATGATGATTCCTGTCCTTGCTGCTTACATTGCCTATTCTTTGGGCGGAAAGCCTGCTCTGGCACCTGGCTTTGTCCTTGGTTACCTGGCAAGCAATCCTGTTCCTGTAGGTGAGGTCCAGGTTTCTACTGGCTTCTTGGGCGCAATGGTCCTTGGCGTTGCTGCTGGCTACCTTGTCCAGTGGATGAAGAGCTGGAAGGTCAATAGCACCATTCGTACCATCATGCCAATTCTGATCATCCCAAGCTTATCTTCGCTTGCCCTTGGCATGCTTTACATCTATGTTTTGGCAGCTCCACTTGGCGCTTTCATGGATTGGCTGACAAACCTGCTTTCAAGCCTTCAGGGTGGTTCTGCAGTTGTACTCGGCATCGTAATTGGCCTCATGACCGCATTTGATATGGGTGGCCCAGTTAACAAGACTGCTTCTACCTTCACCATGGCTCTTATGACCGCAGGTGTTTATGGTCCTAACGGCGCATTCCGTGTTGCAGTTGCTATTCCTCCACTGGTCTGCGGTGTTGCTTCTCTTATTGCTCGCAGCAAGTTTGACGACACTGATAGGCAGATGGGTATCTCTGCAGTCTTCATGGGACTCATTGGTATTACCGAAGGCGCAATTCCATTCGCTGTTAAAGATCTTGCACACACCCTTCCTGCAATCATGATTGGTTCTGCAGTTGGTGCTGGTCTTGCTGCTTGGCACGGTATTGAGTGCTTTGTTCCTCACGGTGGCATGATTGTTGCTGCAGCTACAAACAACATTGCCCTCTACACCCTTGATATGGCAATTGGCGTTGCAGTAGGTGTTGCAATCCTTGTTCTCACCAAGCCAAAGCTTGAGGACAACAAGTAATACAGAGCGAGATACGCATGTACCTTTTGGTCTTAGACCTTAAAAATTGAAGTTAAAAGGAGAGGGGCGTAGGGATTCAACCCCCACGCCCTTCTTATTACCAAGAAACACTCTTGGGAAGGGGTAATTATGGAAAAGCTACCAATCAAAAAAGCTGTTGAAGGGTTGCTTAAACTTCAAGACACAGGAAAGTCCGCCACGCTGTTAGGAATTGGACCGATGTCGCCCAACCTGCTTCAGGCAGCTTTTGAACTTGGTAGAGACTGCGATTTTCCTCTGATGTTTATTGCATCTCGAAACCAGGTTGATCTTGATGAACTTGGTGGAGGATACGTAAATTCTTGGGATCAGAAGCGTTTCTCGGATGATATTGCTGAAGCAGCTCAGAAGGTTGGCTTTGACGGTCTGTATTACCTCTGCCGCGACCACGGCGGTCCTTGGCAGCGTGACGAGGAGCGCAACGCTCACCTTCCAGAAGATGAGGCTATGGAGCTTGCCAAGAAGTCTTATCTTGCCGACATGCTTAACGGCTTTGACCTGCTGATGATTGACCCAACTAAGGATCCTTTTGAGATTGGCAAGGTTATTCCGCTTGATGTGGTTCTTCGTCGTACGGTTGATTTGATTGAGTGGTGCGAGAAGGAACGTGTTTCTCGCGGTCTTCCTGAGATTGGCTATGAGGTCGGTACCGAGGAAACAAACGGCGGCTTAACCTCTACTGATAAGTACCATACCTTTATTGAGCAGCTTAAGAGTGAGCTCACCGCTAAGGGTCTGCCGATGCCAACCTTTATTGTTGGACAGACAGGAACGCTTACGCGTCTTACTGAGCAGGTTGGACATTACGATTTTGAGGCCGCCATTAGCCTTGCTGAGATGGCCAAGAGCTACGGTGTTGGTCTTAAAGAGCACAATGCAGATTACCTTGATGATGTAACGCTGCTTGAGCACACTCCCGCAAACGTCACCGCTTCAAACGTGGCGCCTCAGTATGGAACGGAAGAGACTCGCGCATATCTGAAACTTTGTGACGTCGAAGATCTTTTGGTCAAAGAAGGCCTTCTGAAGGCAGATGAGGTTTCTGGCTTGAGGAACACCCTGCTGGTTAAGGCAATTGAGACTGAGCGTTGGCGCAAGTGGATGGTTGGCGATCAGGTTAATCTGACTGTTGAGCAGATTCTTGCTAATCACAAGCTGTCACTGGATATTCTTGATATCTCTGGCCATTACGCGTTCAATGATGACGAGGTCAAAGCCGCAACCGAGCACCTGTACAAGAACCTTGCCAAGTTCAATATTGATGGACAGCGTTTTGTTGTTGACCACATTAAGCGCCCTCTTCGTCAGTATGTTGAGTGCTATAGGCTTGAGGGAGTTACTACGCGCATCCGTGAGGCACTGGCAGAGTAACCGCTCGTGCTTTCAGACGCGGTGTTTTGCCGTTGTAACGCCGTTGCTGTCTAATTTTGGACAGATAGCTGACAAACCCAAGAGGTCGAAGGCTTTTTGCTTTCGACCTCTTTTCTTGTGCGATGTATCATAGAGAACAATAGTTACAAAAAACGACGCTAAGGAGCGGCATGGCCGAAAACAACGAGCGCAAAGATGGAGTTTCTCCCCAGCTTGATATGCTCTCAACTGAGCTGCTTGGAGATGCGTTTGACCTGCTTGCAGATGGCCAATCACTCAACGTTTTGCTTGTAGTTGAGGACGCGTCAGGCACGGTTGCAAGCTATGAGTTCTCCGATGACGGCCCAGAGGAGCTGCTTGAAGGCGCCCATAAGCGCGTGCTTGACCTGGCAAAACAGAAGGGCGATAAAGAAGCGGGACTTGAAGAGCCTGTTCGCTATGCGCTTGTATATGAGGGGGCCATTCAACTGCTCAAAGAGGGCGGTTACGAGGATGCCGTGCTTCTTGAGTTTGGCGAGAAGGGCTATAAGAGTTTCTCGGCATATTCTTTAGTTCACGGAAAAGGCCAAGGCGACCAGTTTGTGTGGTCTGATCCCGCTCCAGCAGGGGAGCTTGAGCCACTTCTGTAATGAAAAAGCTGCGTTCATTGAAATTTCTGGGCGCTCTAGGCACGTAATTGCACTAAAGTTCTAAAGCTGATAAAAATTGGACCTGAAGTAGCAAGTCCAAACACATACCTTCGAGAGATAGAGACTTATGCGTCAAGACAACATCAGAAATATTGCTATCATCGCCCACGTTGACCACGGTAAAACCACCATGGTTGACCAGATGCTTAAGGCAACCGATGCATTCCGCGAGAACCAGCAGGTTCAAGAGAGAATTCTGGACTCCAATGATCAGGAGCGTGAGCGCGGAATTACCATTCTGGCAAAGAACATCTCTATTGAGTACAAGGGCGTCAAGATTAACGTTATTGATACCCCTGGCCACGCTGACTTCGGCGGCGAGGTAGAGCGTGTTTTGAAGATGGCTGACGGTGCGCTTCTGCTGGTTGACGCAGCCGAGGGCCCTATGCCACAGACTCGCTTTGTTCTGCGCCACGCTATCGACGCAGGCCTTTCTATCATGATGGTTGTCAACAAGATTGACCGTGACGGCGCTCGTCCAGAGGCTGTTGTCAACGATTCTCTTGATCTGATGATGGACCTCGGCGCAACTGATGAGCAGCTTGAGTTCACCATGGAGCACGTCATCTTTGCTTCTGGCGTTAATGGTTACGCTCGCCTTGATCCAAATGATGACAACGACAACATGTTCCCTCTTCTTGACATGATTATTGATGGTCTTCCAGCTCCAGATGTTGATATTGACGGACCTCTTGCTATGCAGTGCGTCACCATCGATCACTCCGACTACCTGGGCCGCATTGGTATTGGCCGTGTGTATTCCGGAACTGTTCATACTGGCGACAAGATTCTTGTTGTCAAAAACGACGGTTCCCGCGCCATGAGTCAGGTCAAGCAGCTGTTCACCTTTGACTACCTGGGCCGCAAGGAGTGCGATGAGGTTGACGCAGGCGATATTGCGGCAATCGTTGGCGTTGATAAAACTGATATTGGTGATGTTTACACCGATCCAGAAAATCCCGTTGAGCTTGATCCAATCGAGATTGATCCACCAACCCTTTCTATTATTTTTGAGCCTTCTACCTCGCCACTTGTTGGCCGCGAGGGAGACATTGTTGGCGGCCGTCAGCTCAAAGAGCGCCTGATGACAGAACGCGAGAATAACGTCACCATGCGCATCGAGGAGCTTCCTGATAAGACGGGTATTGAGGTTTCTGGCCGTGGTATTCTTCACCTCTCCGTTCTTATGGAGAGCATGCGCCGTGAGGGCTTTGAATTCCAGGTTGGTCGTCCTCGCGTTCTGTTCAAGAAGGACGCCCAGGGTCACACACTTGAGCCTATTGAGCAGGCTGTTGTTGAGTGCAACCCAGAGTATGCCGGCAAGGTTATTGAGGTCTTTGGTAACGTTGGCGGCACCATGTCTATCATGGACACTGGCGAGACTCAGACACACCTTGAGTTCAAGATTCCAACCCGCGGCATCATGGGCCTTAAGACGCGCGTCATGAACGTTACCCACGGAGACGCAGTCTTCTACCACACCTTCCTTGAGTACGGTCCTTTTGCAGGTGATATTGGTAGCCGTCAGAACGGCGCCATGATCTCTATGTCTACCGAGAAGGCCGTTGCGTACGCACTTGGTACGCTTCAGGAGCGCGGCCAGCTCTTTGTTGCTCCAGGTGTTGAGTGCTACGAGGGTATGCTGGTTGGCGAACGTTCAAGGCCAGGCGACATGGTTGTTAACATTGCACGCACCAAGTCTTTGGGCAACCAGAGGTCTTCAACTGCAGATATTTCAGTTCAGCTGACTCCTCCACGCCTGTTTACGCTGGAAGAGGCTCTGGAGTACATCATGGACGACGAGCTTGTTGAGATCACACCACTCAACATCCGTATGCGTAAGCGTATCCTTTCCGAGACCGAGCGCCGTAAGTGGGCAGTTCGTAACGGTATGGTCAAGAAGTAACAGCGTCGTTTACAGACAATCAATCTGGCGAGAAAAACTTGCAGCCGCAAGGGTTTCTCGCCAGTTTTGTTTTAGGTGGATTTTAAATAAAGTGCTGATAAACGGTATGTGAGGGCGATGCAAAACCGCCCAAAAACATCCAAAACCGTCTGATTGTGAGCGATACTACTTTGATGGGGTGTTCTGCTCAGGTTGCTTACCCGGCTTCTGAGCTTTGTGACGAAGCTTGTTAACACTGCGCATTACGTGCGGCGTAAGGTCAACGTCGGCCGGAGAAAGTACGTTGTACTTGAGCGACCAACGCCTCAGGCAAACGGTAACAGCAACGCAGACAACGGCTGCCCAGATTTTGGTGACTCCAGCGTAGGAAACAAGTGCCCAATATGAGGTGGCGCCAGCAACTGCGCAAAACGCGTAGAGATTGCTTCGTTGGAAAATACGAGGGATATCGCCAAGAAATACGTCGCGAAGCATACCGCCACCAACGCCCGTAATGCTTCCCATCAAAATGACCGAGAAGGGAAGCAGGTGATATACCAGGGCTTTATCGGTACCAACCACAGCGAAGAGGCCAACAGAGATAATGTCGGTCCACTCAAGCATGCGAGGGAATCTATCAAGCGGCTCAGGGAACATAAACAGCAAAATGGCGGTAAAAACGGCAGCCGGAATGGCGTAGGGCGAGTTGAGCATGTAGACGCCGCCTTCTTGCATCATGACGTCCCTGATAAGCCCTCCACCCAGGCCACCTAAAAGGCCAAGACCCACAAAGCCTACAAGATCCAAGTGACGGTCTCTTGCAACCAAAATTCCCGAGATTGCACCAATAATTACCGTTAGAAGGTCTAGCCAGTAGGGGATGCCCACAGAAATTGCATCTGTGCCATACGGCGAGAAAAACGGTGGCATCCATACCTCCTACTGGTGTTTTTGTTTTTATTAGTATGACAATACTACACAAGTATTAAAAATACACAGAACTTCTCGCCCTATATTGGTGAGAAATCCGCTATACTGTCCCGTGCGGTTTTATATGGAGAGTTGTCCGAGTGGCCGAAGGAGCACGATTGGAAATCGTGTAGGCGTCTAAAGCGTCTCCAGGGTTCAAATCCCTGACTCTCCGCCAGAATTTTCACGGCGCCTACGGGCGCCGTTTCACCCTTCGGAGGGGTGGCAGAGTGGTTGAATGCGGCGGTCTCGAAAACCGTTTACCCCTTCTAGGGGTACGAGGGTTCGAATCCCTCCTCCTCCGCCATTTAACATTTTCATTTGATTAATTGTTACCAATAAAGATATATTTATTTTTCGATTTTATATAGAATGTTTAGGCTTTGTAATTCGATGTCATCTTTTTTGACACGAGGGGAGAGTTAAATGGCTGTTTCAGCAGATGAGTTGAATGGCTACAGACGCGATCGCTACTTTGCACGCTCCTGGGCACTTCTGACTTTGGAAAAGGGTTGGTGGAAGCCTGTCCTTATTATGGCTCTGTTTGGTCTTATTCCAGTTGTCGGAATTCTTGCACTTGTTGGCTATGCACTTGAGACTGCACGCGTAACTGCATGGGGCATCAACGCTGGTCCAAAGCAGAAAGACCTTAAGTTTGGTACCTATATTGTTACCGGCTTCAAGGCAGTTGTTATTGCACTTGCCTTTGGTCTGGTATACAGCATTGCAACGGGAATTCTTTCTTTCATTCCAGTTATCAATCTGATTCTTATCCCAGTCTTTATTGTTGCAGCATTTGTGTATCCACTGTGCATCAATGTTATTCAGGTTCGCGCATCAGTTTATGGTCGCATCTCTGCAGGTTTTGCTTTTAAGAACATCTTTGAGATGATCAAGCATGACATGGGCGGTCTGTTCCGTATCTTTGGTATGGGTATTGTGCTTGGCATTGCCACCTCACTTATTATGGGCATCATCGGCGGTAGCGCTGCAATTAGCATGATTGTTAACATTGGCACTCAGGCTTTAACCATTGCAAGAACTCAGAACGTTACCGACCAGAGCCAGGTGGGTCTTATCATGCTTGCTCTTCTTGCACGCGGCTTTATTCAGATGGGACCAATCTTCCTGGTTATTGGCTATATCGGCCACGTTGTTGGTCTTATCGTTATGCTTCTTATGCAGAACGCTATCGCTCTTTGGATGCGTCAGTTCAATGTTCCTGCATGGGGACAGAGCAACGATCCACTGCCACCATTCATTAACGATCCTCGTGATGGCGCAGCTGCTACGTATGCAGCTCCAGCACCAGTTGCTCCTACTGCACCAGCAGCAACCGCTGCTCCTGCAGCAGCACCTGTTGCTGTTCCTGTCGCAGCACCTGCACCAGCAGCCACTGCTCCTGCAGCTCCAGCAGCTCCTGCTGCCCCAGTTGCTGCTCCAGCTCCAGTTGCACCTGCAGCCCCAGTCGCTGCTCCAGCTGAGCCTGTTGCGGCTCCAGTAGCACCTGCTGCACCAGTGGCTCCTGCTGCTCCTGTTGCGCCAGCAGCACCTGCTGCACCAGTGGCTCCTGTCGCTCCAGCTGCACCTGCTGCACCAGTGGCTCCTGCTGCACCTGCTGCCCCTGCTGCACCAGTGGCTCCTGCTGCACCAGCAGCACCAGCAGCACCTGTTGTTCCTGCGGCTCCTGCGGCACCAGTTGCACCTGTTGCGCCAGCAGCACCTGTAGCGCCAGAGGTTCCTGTCGCTCCCGCAGCTCCAGAGCCTGCACCTGCTTCGACTGTTGTTGTTGAGCCAATTATCCCAACAACTCCAGAGGCTCCTGAGGCACCAGCTGCTCCAGCAGACGCACCAACTCAGAATCCTGAGGGACCTGCAGCTCAGTAAAGTAGAGCACATATAAAAGAGACGGCCATCATGCAGATTGTGTGATGGTCGTTTTTCTTTTTCAATCCCATGTTTTTAAAATTGCGCGAGTGACCACGCCTTAGAAAGATTCGCGTCAGATAGTTGCAAGTTTAGAGGTAAATAAGCAACAAATTGCCGATTTAAGCTTTATATGTGGACTGCATGTGAGAAAGTTTGTGGGTCAGTTTCGTATTTGAGCATTTATGTGGTATGATGCTTGGTCGAACTTTCCTGCTTCGGGTGCACCTTCACTTCCCGAAGCCATTAGCCCAGAGGAGGTGACAATATGAAGGCCTATGAACTGCTGTTTTTTGTTGACCCAGCTTCCACCGAGGAAGTCCGCGCTGGTGTAATGAAGCGTATTGACGTTGCTATCACCACTGACGGCGGAGTAGTCGACAGCGTCGAGGACTGGGGTAAGCGTAAGCTTGCTTTTGAGATCGACGATCTTACCGAGGGTGACTATACCCTCATCAATTTCCATGCAGATCCAACGCAGATTGCAGAGCTCGATCGAGTCCTGCGAATCAATGATGCTGTTAAGCGTCACATGATCGTGCGTCGAGTCGATAAGGACTAAGTCCTTGTAATGGAAAAGTGGAATTATTCCACGATGAGAGGTAGTGAGATTTATGAGTATTAACAGGGTTAACATTTCGGGCAACCTGACCCGTGACCCGGAGCTTCGCTCCACAGCAGGCGGTACCCAGATTCTATCCTTCGGCGTTGCGGTTAACGATCGTCGCAGGAACCAGCAGACCGGTGAGTGGGAAGATGTTCCCAATTTCGTTGACTGCGTAGTATTTGGACAGCGTGCTGAAGCACTTTCCCGCTTCCTCTCCAAGGGTTCGAAGGTTGCTATTGAAGGCAAACTTCGTTTCAGCTCCTGGGAGACGAAGGAAGGACAGCGTCGCAGCAAGCTTGAAGTTGTTGTTGATGAGGTCGAGTTCCTTTCTAGGAATCAGCAGGGTGGAGCCCCTATGTCACAGGGTGCACCATCTTATGCAGCTCCAACTCCACAGGCACCCGCTCCTGTTCCGGCTCCGCCAGACGAGGAGTTCTACGATGCTGATATTCCGTTTTAAACGTCAGACAGCAACACAGACGTTACTGTCATCTGAAAGGTAAAAGACATGGCTCAGCAGAAACAAGATTTCCAGCGCCAGCCGCGTCGCAAGTATTGCCAGTTCTGCAAGGAGGAGACTGAGTTCATCGATTACAAAGATACTCAGCTTCTTCGTAAGTACATGACCGACCGTGGCAAGATTAAGCCTCGTCGCGTCACTGGCACCTGCACGCAGCACCAGCACGACATTGCACTTGCTATCAAGCGCGCACGCGAGATGGCACTTCTGCCCTACACTGTCCCTGTGGTTTCCAGCCGCGGTGGCCGTAGTCGCGGATAACCTATCTGTTCTTCAGGTAGAGTTGGTTAGCAATGGATAGACCGGATTCAAATATTCCTCAGGCACCTGAAGGGTATTCTCGCCCAGAGAGTAGCCCACAGAATTTTGCTGGTCCAAGCAACCAAAACGGAGGCAAGCCGCGTCCGTTTGAAGCTCCAACCTACAAGCAAGGCTTTGTTCTTTGCGTTGTTGGCGGAGTAATTACCGGGCTCCTTTCTTTTATTGGAGCAGCTTTGGTTGCGTATGGCATGGTAATTGCTGTCTATTGCAAAAAAGGGCACGGATGGTTTGGTCCTGCTATTACTTCAGTACTTGTTACGGGTGTAGCAGCTTATTTGCTCTCGGGACCAACGGAGGCGGCTACCTCAGTTACCGCTTGTGCACTTGCTCTTGGAGTTGGCTACGCTTTTGCAACAGAGAAACTCACCGTTGGTGTTGGATCTCTTCTTGTAGGAGCAACGGCTTTGGCACTTCTGGGATACGACGCGTTCTTTGCCGCAATGGCAGGAACAACTCTTCCCGAGCTTGCTCAGAACGTATTTAATCAATACGCCTCGCAGGTCTCAGGTGCTTCTCCAGAGATTCAAGAAGGTCTTTCAACGGCAAAGGCACTCTTTATGCTCTTTTGGCCAACCAGCTATACCGGCATGGCGCTTTTATATTTTGTAATTGCGCGTTTTGGAGCTCGAACAGTGTATAAGGCGCTGACAAGAGACCCACAGAAATTGCCACAGTTCCAGCTGATGGATGTTCCATTTTGGATGTGTGTTCTTACCGTGGTCAACTTGTTTGTATATGCACTCTCAAGCACCATTTTGCCTGCACAAGACATACTTCAGCTTATTACGTTGAATGTGTTTATGGCTCTTAGAGTTGTGTTTGCTCTTCAGGGCCTTGCAGTGCTCACATGGTTTGTGCGCGAGAAGCACTTCTCGCCAGCACTTTCTCTGTCACTGTTTGTATTGGCAGGCATGTTAGAAGTTCAGTTAGGCGTTATGGCTCTCGTAGGACTTATTGACGCCTGGGTAAACTTCCGAAAGCTTAATCGCTCAGGAAACCAGGATTCAGAGCCTACGATAAACAACAACTAGTCGATACCATCGACTCATCAAAGGAGTTTCCCATGAAAGTTATTCTCTTGGGCGAGCTTCGCGGTAAGGGCGGCGAAGGCGACATCGTAGAGGTCGCACAGGGTTATGCGGAGAACTTCCTGTTCCCCAACAAGATTGCCCAGCCTGCTACACCGGGTAACATCAAGCAGCTTGAGGAGCGTCGTCACAATATCGCTAAGCGCGAAGAGCAGCGTATTGCTGACGCAAATGCTACCAAGGCAGCTCTTGATGGCAAGCTCGTAACTGTTGACGCTCGCATTGGCGAGGAGGGCCAGCTCTTTGGCTCCGTCACCACCGCTCAGATTGCTGACGCAATCGAGGCACAGCTCAACGTCACCGTTGATCGTAAGCGCATTGCTCGTAGCGCTGCTATCAAGACCGCTGGTCGCCACAATGTCACTATTGAGCTTTACCGTGACATTACCGCAACCGTCGTTGTTCTTGTTGGCGAGGACGATGCTGCTCCTGCAGAGGAGGAAACCGAGGAGGTTGCCGCTGAGGCAACTGTCGAGGCTGAGGTTGAGTCCGCAGAGTAGTTTTATGCATGCATAAAACACTGTTCTCCTGCATTTTTTGGTGGTTTATACAATTTCTACAGTTTTCTACAGATTTGTAAGCTTTTAGAAAAAGCAAGGCCATCTTAAAAGAATGGAATGTTTGTTCGAACCACCCCTTTGTGAAACATAACAAAGGGGTGGTCTTTTTATGTGTAGACAGAACGGTATATTTTCTTATACTCTACCTGCGGTTATTCAAAATGTTATGTAAAACATATTTACTTAACCTGCGGAATTGTAATTTGATTTGTATAAATGCAGATAAGCAATTGTGTAGAAAATACCACGTGTCGAAAAAAGTCTAAAAAATGTTGAAAACGTTGAAAACTCAAGGAAATCCCGCTCAGGGTATGCGAGTTTTGGAAAATCGTGTTGAAGACTTAACTTTTCGAATTTTGCAAGCCAAAATGACTCTTTATTTTTTTGAAAAGTACACTACTATTCAGATTCATTCCCAAAAAAACATGATTGGAAAAGACGATGGCACAAGACTCGTTTGAGATGAATCCTACGCAATTGACGGCCCTAGAGAACGCCTCTATGCCACAAGATTCTGATGCCGAGTTTTCCATTCTTTCTGCAATGATTCTTTCGGAAGAAATCAGAGGAGAGTGCCTCATTAGGCTTTCTTCCGAGGATTTCTATATTCCATCCAATCAAATTATTTTTGAGGCAATTAAGTCTCTGTTTGACAATAACAAGCCAGTAGATGTCATTTCGCTTGCAGACCACCTTAAGAGTAACGGCAAGTTTGAGCGCGCTGGAGGAGCTGTCCGTTTAGCAGAGCTTGGAAACAACCCACTTGCTATGGTTGGTTGGGAAAACCACGCCGTTATGCTGCACCGTGATACTACGCTCAGAAAGATGATTAGTGCTTCTGCAAAGATTTCTGCGCTTGCCTACAACGCTCCAGAAGATACAAAAGAAGTAGTTGACCAGGCAGAGAAGCTCATTTTTGATGTAACCAACAGAGATGTTCAGCAGTCTGAGCAGGGCATTGAAGACATCATGACTGATCTCTTTGAAGAGCTTCAGCAAAATGCCGGTAAAGATGCGTCGGAGTTGGGTGTCCAAACAGGATTTGCAACCCTAGATAATCTCTTCCAAGGTCTTCGTCCTGGTCAGATGGTTGTTATTGGTGCTCGCCCTGGTGTTGGTAAGACCTCTTTTGCTCTCAGCATGGCCTATAACGCCGCAGTTTCCGGTGCAACTGTTGCGCTCTTCTCGCTTGAGATGAGCAAGATTGAGATTGCGCAGAGACTGTTGGCTTCTGAATCAAAGGTTGATTTGCAGACCATCCGTTCTTCCAACATCAGAAATGAGCAGTGGCCTACCCTTCTGGAGGCAGCAGAGCGCATTTCTCGCCTTAAAATCATCGTTGATGATACTCCGGGCACAACAGTCACAGAAATCCGCGCAAAAGCCCGCAGAATGCTTAATAAGGCCGAGAAGGGCGTCATTATCATCGACTACCTTCAGCTGCTTTCTCCACCAGCCGAGAAGGGCCGTGCGGACAGTCGTGCAACTGAGGTTTCCGAGATGTCTCGTGGCATTAAGATTATGGCTAAAGACCTCAAGGCGCCTGTTATTGCACTTTCTCAGCTCAATCGTACGCTTGAGAACAGAAACGGCAAGCGTCCACAGCTTTCTGACCTGCGTGAGTCCGGCGCAATCGAGCAGGATGCAGATATTGTTTTGCTGCTTGACCGCTCACTGAGCGATGAAGAAGCCGCACGCGATGACCGTCCTGATAAAGACGTTACCAACATCATTGTTGCAAAGAACCGTGCAGGTGCTCTGAGGGATGTCCCTGTTATGTTTATGCCAACATCCACCAAGTTTGTTGAGATCTACCAGGGAAATAATTACTCAGAAAGTGAAGCCGCACAGTACGCTGCGATGGCAAACCCCGCGCATTAATCGTTTCTTATGTGTGACAAAACCTCTGCGCTTCTGTGCTTTTGCGAGCGGTATTAGATATACTTATGAAGCAACCCCTAAAGAGGTTGCAACCGTCATGTAATGGTCGTGTTTGTAGATAGCTGCGATAGGGGAGAACTTATGCCAGCTTCCGTACTTGTTGGTGCTCAGTGGGGAGACGAGGGTAAGGGTAAAGTTACCGACCTCATTTCCGGAGATTTTGACGTTGTTTGCCGTTACGCAGGTGGTGCAAATGCGGGCCACACGGTAATTGCTGGAGATACAAAGCTTGCGCTTCACCAGGTTCCATCTGGTGTTATGTACGAGAACACCTATCCAGTTATTGGCAATGGTTGCATTGTTGACCCAGAGGTTCTTCTCGGCGAGATTGACATGCTGGAGAGCAAGGGTATTTCCTGCGACCTGCTTAAGATTTCCGGCAACGCTCACATTGTTATGCCTTATCACAAAGATCTTGATGGCGTGCACGAGAAAAAGCTGGGCAAGAACCTTATTGGTACCACCAAGCGCGGTGTCGGTCCAACGTATATGGACAAGATGAACCGTACTGGCCTGCGTATTCAGGACATGCTTGACGAGAAGATCTTCCGCAAGAAGCTTGAAGCTGCACTTGAGTACACCAATCCAATCTTGAGTCTTGTGTATGGTCTTCCAACCTATACCGTTGACCAGATTTGCGAGACCTACCTGCCTTATGCAGATCGCATTCGTCCTTACATTGTTGAGTCTTCTCTCTTCCTCAATGAAGAGCTTGAGGCTGGTAAGAACATTCTCTTTGAGGGTGCTCAGGCAACCATGCTTGATATTGACCACGGCACCTATCCATTTGTTACCTCTTCTAGCTGCACCGCTGGTGGTGCAGTTACCGGTTCTGGAGTTGGCCCAACCAACATTGACCGTGTCCTGGGTATTGCAAAGGCATACCTCACACGCGTTGGTTCTGGTCCATTCCCAACAGAGCTCTTTGACGAGACCGGCGATCTTCTCGGCGAAGTTGGCCATGAGTATGGCGTTACTACCGGTCGTAAGCGCCGCTGCGGTTGGTATGACGCAGTAGTTGTTAACTACGCGGCTCGTATCAATGGCCTCACTGACCTGGCAATTACCAAGCTTGACGTTCTTGGCTGCCTGGACGAGATTAAGGTCTGCGTTGCTTATGAGTGCGACGGCAAGATTTACAAGACCGTCCCAGAGCACCAGAGCGTCTTCTATCACGCAAAGCCTGTGTACGAGACTCTTCCTGGTTGGAAGTGCGACATCTCTAACATTCGTAACTTCTACCAGCTACCTCGTGAGGCTAAGGACTACATTGATTTCCTGGAGCAACTTGCTGGTGTACGCGTTTCTATCATCACCGTTGGTCCAGATCGCGAGCAGACAATCGACCGCTACTGGAGGTAACCTGTGGCGTCTTCGGACTGCTCAACTTTTGCAATAGTTTGCGATAACCCCTGTGGGCTTGAAGCTTCCCAGCTTGAAGCCCTGGGGGTTTCTGTAATACCTGGAGCTCTAAATTCAGATGCTGATCAGGTGGGCGAGTTTTACCGAGGCATTATTGAGTCAGGAGCTCAAAAGATCCTCTCGCTCCATGTGTATGCAGATTTTTCTGACTCGCTTCTTACGGCAAAAAAGGCGTGTCAGAACAATCCTGATATTTCAAGCTCAATTTGCCTGGTAGATAGCGGAAATATGCCCACTGCTATGGGAATCATGCTTGAGCGCTTAAGTGTGGCAAGAAAGTCTGGAGCTTCATTTGAAGCTGCTTGCGCGTATGCACAAGAGCTTGCTGAGGTAGTTGCCACAATGTACATTGCAATGAACAAGGTTGTTCTTCATAAAAGCAAGGACAAACGCCCCAGGCTTTCGTTGCGACTTCGACTTGAGCGTTTGCATAGGCGCATCTCAAGCGATATGTATTTGTACCGTTTGGTTGGCGGAAAATGTACAGAGGTGGCTCGCTCATCAGATTTTACCGATCTAGCAGCAAGAATTTCTCGCCTTATGAGCGCTTGGTTTGTAAAGCGCGGCGAGCTCAAGTATGTAGTGATTTCAAGTGGCGAGAAACGCATAGAAAAGCATCTCAAAAAGCCGCTTAAAACCAATGAATATGATGCAGAATGTATTGCAGAAAGACTTGCTTCCCCTGAGTTTAAAAAACATCTTGGAGAAGGCGCTGTTGGCGTTGCTTGTATCCCAAAGGCGTTGTATCAGAAGGCTGGAGTACTTATGAATGACACCGTTGATATTTTGTTGCTCGGCGCAGGCGGTCGTGAGCATGCGCTCCTGACAAAGCTGCAGGAGTCTCCGCGCGCAGGAAAAATTTATGTTGCTCCAGGTAATGGTGGCATGGCTGCCCAGGCAGAGATTGCTCCTATTGATCAAAATAACCCTGATGAGGTTGTTTCTTTTGCCAAGGAAAAAGGCATTGGTCTGGTAGTTATTGGCCCTGAGGCTCCTCTTGTTGTGGGTGTTGCAGATGCCGTCCGTCAGGCTGGTATTGCATGTTTTGGCCCTAATCAGAATGCAGCCCAGATGGAGGGCTCAAAAGCGTTTGCCAAGGGCGTTATGGAGCGAGCAAACGTTCCAACTGCTGCATGGAAGTCCTTCACAGACCAGGCGTCTTGTGAGGCGTATGTTCGTCACATCGGCGCTCCTGTTGTTGTTAAGGCAGACGGTCTTGCTGCAGGTAAGGGTGTTATTGTTGCAACTGAGCTTGAGCAGGCCCTCGAAGGTGTTCGCGAGTGTTTCTCGGGCCATTTTGGCGATGCAGGTGCAACCGTTGTTGTCGAGGAGTTCCTTGAGGGGCCAGAGTGTTCCTTGCTTGCGCTAACTGACGGAACGTACGTTGTTCCGCTGGCAACAGCCCAGGATCACAAGCGTGCTTACGACGACGATAAGGGACCTAACACTGGTGGAATGGGCGTCTATTCTCCTGTTCCTTTTGTGACCAATGAAGAACTTTCCCAGATGATTGCCATTGAGCAGCGCGTTGTTGACCAGCTCAAAAAAGAGGGTATCAACTATTCTGGCTGCCTTTACGGCGGATTTATGCTGACCAAAGACGGCCCTAAGGTTCTTGAATTTAACGCTCGCTTTGGCGATCCAGAAACTCAGGTTGTACTGCCTCGCCTCCAGGACGATTTGGTTTCAATTTTGATGGCTTGCGATAACGGTACCCTCCGTCATCAGCAGGTTTCCTGGTCTGATACAGTGGCTGTTTCTGTTGTTCTGGCAAGTGCTGGATATCCTGGTTCTTACGAGAAGAGCAAGGAGATTACCGGTATTGAGGCTGCTCAGCAGCTTGAAGGCGTTTCTGTGTATCACGCCGGAACTGCTCAGACCGAGGACGGAAAGATTGTCACAGCAGGCGGCCGCGTGCTCAACGTCACTGCGCTTGCACCAACCTTTGAGGAAGCTCGCGCTCGTGCATATGAGGCCTGCGACCTTATCAACTTTGAAGGCAAGCAGCTCAGGCACGATATTGGACTTAAGGCTCTTCAAGGTCGTCCAGAAAAATAGTTAGGTTAGCGCTTATGGCAAATCAAAATGACGAGAAAACCAACGTACAGGATGGTGCTTGGACCAGCGATCAAAGCAGCTCTCAGTTTAGTGATGTGTTTGATGATATGCAGTCTGCTGAGCCAGAGATTCTTGATGCTGACATGCAGGTAACTCCAGAGGTGTTTGATTCTGCTCGCAATGATTTGCACTCGGCAGTTGATTCGCTTACCTACGACGGTGAGCGTGTTGCCGTGGGTGATGCTGCCTACCATCATTCTGGGGAGCCACAAAAGCGCAGTTTTGTTGCAGGTACAGAGGATGCGCGTGATGCCTCTTTAGAAGAGAAGCCACTTTCTGAAGATACCGTTTGGGTTGGTCGCATTTTTGACGTGAATCGTCTGCGTGTCTCTCTTCCTGATGGACGCACTGCTCTTCGTGATGTTGTGCGTCATCCCGGTGCTGTGGCTATTGTTGCATTGACTGATGAGGGCAGAATTTGTCTGGTTCGTCAGTATCGAACTGCGCTTGGTCGTGTAACAGTTGAACTACCTGCAGGAAAGCTTGACCCAGGTGAGGATCCTCTTGATTGCGCTCACCGTGAGTTGTTGGAAGAGACCGGAATGAAGGCGGGAAAGATGGCTTTTCTCACCACTACCGCCACTTCTGATGGATTTACTGACGAGCTCATTCACCTTTATATGGCAACTGAGTTGACCTTTGAGGGATCAGACCCAGATGCCGACGAATTTATTAACGTGGATCTTGTTCCACTATCTGAGCTGGTAGACGCTGTTCTCGATGGCAAAATCGAGGACGCAAAGACTATCATTGGAGCTCTTATCTGCGATTCAATTTCACACCGATTGCCTATGGAGTAATTACGCATGCTTGATCGTCCTTCTCGCCCTGTACCTGGTAGTTCTTTGACTTCAGCCTCTAGCAGAAACGGCTTTAGAAACTCTGGAAACAACACCTCTGGCAAACACCGCAAATCGCTGTTTGCCAGTTTTCTTTCTTATTATGCTCCGCAAAAGCATCTGTTTATTCTGGACACTATCTGCGCCATCATTTTGGCTTGCATTGAGCTGGCGTTCCCTCAAATTCTGCGATCGCTCACAAAGGGACTGTTTGTGCAGGGTAAAGATGCCATTCTTGGCAGCTTGGTATTCATTGCTGTTGGCCTTGTGGTTATGTACTTTGTCCACTTTCTGTGTCGCTACTTTGTTATTAGTTGGGGACACATCATGGGCGCGCGTATGGAAAGTAAGATGCGAGAAGACCTGTTTGACGCTTACGAGCGTATGAGCTTCTCGTATTACGACCGTCACAAGACGGGCGATCTGATGAGTCGCTTGGTATCCGACTTGTTTGATATTTCTGAGACGGCGCATCATGGCCCTGAGTATCTGATTATTGGCTTGCTTGAGATTGCCGGCTCTTTTGTCATTCTGGCTTTTATTAACGTGTCCCTTACGCTGGTGCTTGCTGGAATCGCTGCAGTGCTGGTAGTGTTCAATTTCTTTGCTAACATGCACATGCGCGGCATTTTTAAAGAGAACCGCATGCGAATTTCCGACGTAAATACCCAGCTAGAAGACTCACTTTCTGGTATTCGCGTGGTTAAGGGCTTTGCGGCGGAAGATCACGAGCGTAAGAAATTTAGAGCAAGTAACTCGGCATACTTAGACTCCAAGGCCAATATGTACCAGGCTATGGGCAGGTACCAAGCTGCAATTTCAGGCATGATGGGTGTTTTGAACACTGTTGTGTTGGTTTTGGGCGGCTGGATGATTGCTCAGGGTCAGATGCAAGCCATTGACCTGGCTACGTATGCACTCTATATCTCGCTGTTTACCACGCCAATCATGAACATTTTGAACTTTACCGAGACATTCCAGAAAGGTCTTGCGGGCTTTAAGCGTTTCTCGGAAATTCTTGAGACTCAGCCAGATATTCAAGATGCGCCTGATGCTCACGACATTCAGATTACTGCTGGCGATATCATCTACCAGGACGTTCATTTCTCTTACAACAACGCCGAAGACGTTATCGACGGATTGAACCTTCATATTGAGAGCGGAAAAACCGTTGCGCTGGTTGGACCTTCAGGTGGAGGCAAGTCCACTACCTGTGCTTTATTGCCACGCTTCTATGACGTTACAAGTGGAAGCATCACCATTGACGGACAGGACATTCGCTCCGTTACGCAGCATAGTTTGCGCTCGTCAATTGGTATGGTCCAACAGGACGTGTACCTTTTTGACGGCACCATTGCGGAGAACATTGCATACGGTTGCCCTGAGGCTTCCGCAGCTGATATTGCGCTTGCCGCAAAGCGCGCAAACATCGCCGAGTTTATCGAGTCGTTGCCTGACGGATATGATACGCAGGTAGGACAGCGTGGAACAAGGCTTTCGGGCGGACAAAAGCAGCGCATTTCCATTGCGCGCGTGTTCCTCAAGAATCCACCGTTGCTCATTTTGGATGAGGCTACTTCCGCTCTGGATAACGAGTCCGAGCGCGCGGTCCAGGAGTCCCTTTCCGAGCTGGCTAAGAACAGAACTACGCTGGTCATTGCCCATCGACTCTCGACTATTATGGGTGCTGATGAAATTATCACCATCAATCACGGTCGTGCAGTTGAGCGTGGAACCCATGATGAACTGCTAGAAAAAGGCGGAATCTACGCTCATTACTATCAAATGCAGTTTGGTGGTGCGCCAAACCTCGCAAGGCGGTAAAATAGAGCATTAGGTGCTTTGCGAAACGCGGTTTGCAGCTTGCAGTTTGCAAACCGACGGCTCGTAACCAAAGATCAAAAGTCAACGCATCGCACGCTTTGAAGGCGTGTTTATGCAGGTTGAATGAGAGAGCTACATGGCTAAAGATGATGCAGAACGTTCACGCTTCGCGCGTCGCCAGAAGGGCGCGCTTGACGCTGACGCAGCTGAAGAGTTGTTTACCAAGGTAGACGAGACAGGTCATCCTAACGAGGAGCGCGCAGCTCTAGAGCGTGCTCGCAGGCAGGGTGGAGCTGCAGCGGTAGACGTTGACCCGCTCTCGGGATCTGATCCTTCGGGCTCAAATATCGAGAAGGTCATTACAAAGACGGCAGTTCTTTTTGTCCTGATTTTCCTGTTAATTGTTGTTCTCATGCAGGTTTCTTGTGGTGTTATTCGTCGAGCCAACACAGCAAATCTAACTGAATCAGTTACGGTACGATCTGTTGCATCCGCACTGCGTGGAGGCGTTGAGTGGGGTAATGGATTTACGCAGTTCCCCGAGGATTTCTCGGTTCAGGAAGCTGATGAGAACACTGGTCGCGTTGAGGTAACGGTTACCGATACCACCTCAAAAGACGTGCTTGAATGCTATGCGGGATCCAGTGTTCAGGCGCAGGCGTTTGCTATTAACGCGCTGCTCAACCCACGAATCAATACCGTTGTCTATCACGTTAGCGTTCATAGAAACGACCAGGGTGAGTTGCAGAAATCTCAGCTCTTTGGATTCCTTAAGCCTGGTGGAGACGCAACACCTATCTTTACCTTTACGTTCTCAAAGACGCAGTCCTCTGATGGCGTAAATATCACCATGGTCATTACTGGTGCAAACGACACCATTCAGAAAGAATTGCGAGACCAGATTGCAACGTCATTTACGCCGGTCCGCGTGCTTGGTGGCATTGTTGGTGGAGACTCTTCAACAAAGAAGAACACTACTACTGGCACAGCGGGAACCACGGGTACCACAGGTACCACTAACACCACAGGTACATCCGACAGTTCTTCAAGCAGCAAGTAGTCTGTCTTACCTGAGAAAAAGTGCAAAAGAGCCGCTGGCACCAGCGGCTCTTTTGCTTGCGCTACATGAAGTGACTCATCGGGAGGTCGGCACGCCTCAAAATGGTGGCACGGCGAATGACTTTGCACGTTAATTTGGCAGAAAGTAAGCGGATTGGTGTTTCCAAGACGATTTTGGTCCCAAAAAGGTAAAAAAACCGTTTAGTTGGGGGTTTTAGTCTTTATGCATGACGATTTTGAGTCATTTAGAGCCAGCAATGTGACGCCCGATTAGCACCAACTGGCCTTTTAGTAATATCAATTCTTTAATCAATTCTTTCGATCCCCAACTAAACGGGTTTTTTACCTTTTTCGCCCTATTTTGGAGCTCAATGTTTGTTGATAAAAAATGAAACGAATAAAGTGCCAGAAAAATGCATTTTCATGCATAGCGTCGAATCTTTGCATGGCTGCTGGCATAAAAATAGATGCCCACTCTATGTGAGTGGGCATCTATGGCAAAGAATCATGTTTGATTTCGCTGAAGTGTAAAGTTTTACACTAGCAGCGCAGCTTGCGCGAGCTTTTACTCCCGCAGAAGCTGAGCAATCAGGCCCAGCTTTGTCTCAAACGAAACGCCACGAAGCTCAAAGTTTGGCTGCTCACGAGTAATTTCCATGGACTCGCAAACAAACTCACCAGCAAATTCAACGGCGTCAGCAATTTCCTGACCACACATAACTGCAGCTAGAAGCGCAGATGCAAACAGGTCACCCGTTCCGTGCAGCATGTATGGCAGAAGCTCGGAGACAATCTCGCCACGCTCGGACTCGGTAGCAACAAAGTTGCGGATGAGGCCGTCGCCACGAACGATACCCTTAAGAACGACGCACTTTGCACCCATTGCAAGCAGCGCATCAAGTAGCTCGTCTACCTGCTCATCCGTCAAATCCTGTCCAGCATAAGGAATACCAGTCAGAATAGAAGCCTCAGTAAGGTTTGGTGTCAGAATATCTGCACCGTTTACCAGGGATTTCATTGCATCGCAAAGCTCTTGCGTATAGGTTGGATACATCTTGCCGCCATCGCCCATAACTGGATCGACAACACGAAGCGCCTTTGGATGCTCCTGGTACAAGCGCTGAATGCTTGCAACCTGCTCTGCTGCACCAAGGAAGCCAGAATAAATGGCGTCCAGGTCAATGCCCTCTTCCTGCCATGCATCCAGGTAATCCTCGAGCATGTTGGTGGTGTCGTGCATGTAGAACGTAGGGAACTTGGTGTGTGCCGAGAAAAGCGACGTAGGTACTGGGCAAACGTCACATCCCGCTGCCGAGAGCACCGGAATAGCTACGCCAAGCGAGCATTTTCCGTATCCGCAGAGGTCATGCACTGCGGCGATGCGAGGGATGTACGAGCCTTCTCGCTGGTACAGAACAGAGTTGGTTTCATTCATTACAGTTTCCTTTCACGTGGACTGATGGACCAACGTTCTAGAAAATCATACTCTATACTGTGAGATGGATATTTGACGTATCCGCCAATTTTATGAGACGTAACAAAGGAGCAGAGATGGCAGATCAGCCTGTTGTCGGCATCATCATGGGATCTAAGAGCGACCTTGCAACTATGGAGGGATGTACCGCTGAGCTCGAGCGCTTGGGCGTTCCATATGAGCTGGTCATTGCATCCGCACACCGCACTCCAGACAAGGTTCACCAGTGGGCCGAGACCGCTGCTGACCGCGGCCTCAAGGTAATCATCGCAGCCGCAGGAAAGGCCGCTCACCTGGGCGGAGTTGTTGCTGCATTCACTCCGCTGCCTGTCGTTGGCGTCCCAATGAAGACCTCCGACCTCGGTGGCATGGACTCCCTGCTTTCCATGGTTCAGATGCCATCCGGCGTGCCCGTTGCCTGCGTTGCCATCAACGGCGCCAAAAACGCAGCTATCTACGCTACTCAAATTCTTGGCGCATCCCTTCCAGAGTATCGCGAGAAGATCGTCCAGCTCAAAGCCGAGATGGCTGACGCATAAGCTGACTCACAGCCCGGAATAGAACCGCACCTGCGCATACCCGCGCGCAAGCACCCGCGCCCGCGCGTACTAGCGTGTACCCGCACCTGCGCGTACCCGCAACCGCACGCAATCACACACAAAACCCGCGCTTTAGAAAACCTAAGGCGCGGGTTTTGCGTATTTTGCGTACCTACAAAATGTGATTATGCGATGACTTCATAAGATGCACAGAGATTTTTGTTTCGTGCATAGCTAAACTTTTAAGGGGTATCACAAGAGTATGACAAAGGTATGACAAACGAGTACCTTCAGAAGGGAAGTGCATGGAATCAAAAAACGGCAAGCATTTTGCTTCATTCGCCGCTGACGATCAGACGGCTGGAAATACTCACACCTCAAAAACCTCCGTCGGGATGGCTTCTATGAAAAGCGCTGCTTCTTCAAAAAAAGATAGCAACAAGAAAACCTCTCCTAAAAAGTCTGGCGAGAAACCCGCTAAGAAGAAGGGTTTTGCCTACATTCTTTCCACAATCTTGCTGGTAGTTGGCATTGGCCTCCTGGTTGTTGCTGGCGTTATGTTTGGCAAGACTCAGCTTGAATATCACGAGCAAGATGTCATCAACGAAGAGCTTGCAACATACGCAACAGTTTCCGAGAAAAAAATGAGGCTCCAGTTATTGATTGGGCTGGTCTTCAGGCAGTAAACAACCAGGTTGTCGGCTGGATTCAGATTCCAGACACACAGGTCAACTACCCTGTGTATCAAACTACAGATAACGACCACTACCTGCACACAAACGCAAAAGGTGAGTGGTCAATCGGTGGCCAGATTTTCATGGACTACCAGAACAATCCAAATGGCCTCACTGACCAGCAGACTATTCTCTATGGTCACCATATGAGAAACGGCTCAATGTTCCAGTACATTGGAGCAATGAATGACCAGTCTACCTTTGATAAGGTCGAGACAATCTGGTACGTCACGCCTACTCAGACGTACGAGCTTGAGCCAGTGTTTACCTATCACACCGACGAAGATGACGAGGAAGTCCGTCAGTTTAACTTCAATTCTGTCGATGAGTTCAGGTCTTACCTAAAAGATAGGCTTTCTAGAGCAGTAAGCTCTCGTTCCGATGCAGCAGATGTTATTTCTCGCGCTGATCATGTTCTTACACTCTTTACCTGCAATTACACCGACCAGTACGGCAGGACCATGCTCATTTGCGTCCCAAAGACTGAGGCCCAGCCAAAGGCTCAGTAGCTGGTACACAGGCGGCAGAAACTCTGGTAAGAGCAGTCCGTTAAGCTCAACAAACTGCCATTTTCTTAAAAAATTGTTACACGCTCCGAACATATTTGTTCGGAGCGCTTTTTCTTGTAAATTTCCAGGTACACTGTATCTATTGTTGCCAAACGTGAGAGACGTTTGATCAAGGGTGGCTCAAGCTGAGGCATCCGGAGGGGATCCAATGGAACTTCACGAGGAATGTGGCGTCTTTGGAGTATGGGCGCCTGACCGTGACGTTGCTCGACTCACTTATTTTGCGCTGCACGCGCTGCAGCATCGCGGACAAGATTCCGCAGGTATAGCTGTCGGTGACGGCCAGACCGTACTTATCAGAAAAGATACGGGCCTCGTAACCGAAGTTTTCAACAACGACGACCTCAACGCAATGCCAGGTAAAGTGGCTATCGGTCACTGCCGTTACGGCACCGCAGGCGCCAAGGGCTGGGAGTCCGCACAGCCTCACATGTCGTCCATCGATGAGACCCTCATTGCCTTGGCGCATAACGGCACCCTCGTTAACTTTGACTCTTTGCGAGAAGAACTGTCTTCTCGCCAGATTTCCTTTAGATCCAACACGGATTCCGAGGTAGCGGCCCAGCTCATCGGCTACTTTACTCGTCGTACACACCGTCTGCGTACCGGTATTGCCGCAACCATGAACCTCATTGAGGGCGGTTACGCCATGGTGCTCATCCGCGAGAACGCGCTGTATGCGTTTAGGGATCCTAACGGTATTCGCCCGCTGGTACTCGGCCATATTGGCGAGGAAGGCGAGAATAACTGGGTAGTTGCATCTGAGACGTGCGCGCTGGATATTGTGGGTGCTACGTATGTGCGCGAGGTGGCTCCTGGCGAGATTATCCGCATTTCCGACAGTGGCCTATCTTCTGAGATGGGACTTTCCCCTCGTCAGCAAGCAGATTGCATCTTTGAACAGGTGTATTTCTCGCGCCCTGACTCTATTATTAGTGGTCGCTCGGTGTATTCTGTCCGTCACCAGATGGGTCGCCAACTGGCAAAAGAGACCCCAGCAGACGTTGACCTAGTAATTGGTGTACCTGATTCCGGTGTTCCTGCAGCTGAGGGTTTTGCGCAAGAGCTGGACGTGACTTTTGGTACCGGCTTGATTAAGAATCGCTACGTTGCAAGAACGTTCATTCAACCTACACAGCAGCTTCGTGAACTGGGCGTTCGCCTAAAGCTCAACGCGCTTTCTGACGTTGTTGCAGGTAAGCGCATCGTAATGGTAGACGATTCTGTTGTTCGCGGCACTACTTCTAAGCAGATTGTTCAGCTGCTTAGAGACGCAGGAGCTACTGAAGTACACGTCAGAAGCGCATCTCCAAAGGTTATCTGGCCTTGCTTCTATGGTATTGATACTGCCGACCAGCACCAGCTTGTTGCGGCAAAAATGACTACTCAAGAGATTTGCGAGTATATCGGTGCAGACTCCTTAGGCTTTTTGAGCCTGGAGGGCCTGCTTGCCTGCGTTCCTTCTCGCGGTTATTGCGAGTCTTGCTTTAGCGGCAGGTATCCTGTGGCAATTCCGGAAGACTTCCACCAGAGGTTCTTGCCAGAGAATAAACCAGACAACTTGCATCCATCGTATGCACTAAAGTTTGACCAGGTAGAACAGCAGTTAATTGACGAGGGTCTTATGCCCTCAGAGCAGTAAGGGGAGAAACAATGACCACTTCCGCTGATCCAGCCAAGCAGATTACCTACGCCGACGCAGGAGTTGACGTTGATGAAGGCGCTCGCGCGGTCGACGCCATCAAGGCTGCTGTTGCTACAACTACTCGTTCCGAGGTCATTGGCGGCTTGGGTGGCTTTGGTTCCTGCTTCTCGGCAGCAGCACTCAAAGACATGGAAGAGCCTGTACTAGTCAGTGGCACCGACGGCGTTGGCACTAAGCTTGCTATTGCTCAGCTTCTCAATCGCCACAATACGGTAGGTGAGGACCTGGTTGCCATGTGCGTCGACGACATTGTTCCCATGGGCGCCGAGCCGCTGTTTTTCTTGGATTACGTTGCTGTGGGCAAGCTTAAAGCCGAGGCAGTCGCCGAGGTTGTTGGTGGCATTGCAGAAGGCTGTCGCAAGAGTGGCTGCGCGCTGGTAGGCGGCGAGATGGCCGAGCATCCAGGTGTTATGAATCCTGACGATTACGATCTTGCTGGCTTTGTCGTAGGCGTTGTCGACAAACCAAAGATTTTAGGTCCCGAGAAGGTCAGTGAGGGTGATATTATCCTGGGACTTCCTTCTTCTGGCATTCACTCCAACGGATATTCGCTGGTTCGCAAGGTGGCCATTGAGGGCAAGACGGTCGAGGAGCTCAACCAGCCTCTGGAGGAGCTTGACGGCGAGTCACTTGCAGATGCCGTTTTGCGTCCAACCACCATTTATGCAGGTGGATTGCTTGCTGCTCTTCGTGCAGGCGCACCTATCAAGGCTATGGCACACATCACCGGTGGCGGAATCACCGAGAACCTTAACCGTGCACTGCCAGCTCACCTTGACGCAGAGGTTGATCGTGGTGGAGAGGCTGGTCCTGCATGGTCTATCCCACCTGTAATTTCATACGTTTCTAACGCCGCAAACCTGTCTCTTGACGAGCAATATCGCACCTTCAACATGGGTGTTGGTATGGCACTTATCGTAGACATGGACGACGTTGACGATGTAGCAGAAGCCCTCTCTGAGCAGGGATTTGAGCCATTTGTCATGGGTCAGATTATCCCAGGCACCGGAAAGGTGGTCTACAACGATGCCAATTAAGCTTGGCGTTCTTCTTTCTGGTTCGGGTACCAACCTCCAGGCCATCATTGATGCCATCCAGGCTGGCACGTTAGATGCAACTATTGAGCTGGTTGTTTCTTCTCGCCCTAGTGCCTATGGCTTGAAGAGGGCAGAGGCAGCTGGCCTGCAAACGCTGACGCTCTCAAAAGAGACATACGAGGATCCGTTTGTTGCGGATATGGTGATTGCTACTGAGCTCAAGCGCTATAACGTCGATTACGTTGTTATGGCTGGTTACATGCGTAAAGTTGGCGTTCCTATTCTGAACACCTTCCCTAATCGCGTGCTCAACCTGCACCCGGCGCTGTTGCCAAGCTTCCGCGGCGCGCACGCTATTCAGGATGCGTATGAGTACGGAGTCAAGGTGACGGGTGTTACCGTTCATCTGGCAAACGCTGATTACGACCGCGGCCCTATTATTGCTCAGCGACCTGTTGTGGTTGAGGAGGGCTGGACTGTTGACCAGCTTGAAGAGGCAATTCACCAGGTAGAGCATCAGCTGTATCCTGAGGTGTTACAGCTTTTTGCGCAGGACAAGGTTCACGTCGAGGGCCAAAAGGTTCGCATAGAGGTAGGCAAGTAAATGGCGAGAAGCGCCCAGATTAAACTGAGTGACGTAGCAACATCGCGTGTCAATAACCTGAACTTTATGAGGTTTATTGCTGCGCTGATGGTTATTGTTTCTCACTGCTATGTGATAGTTTTAGGGGGAAACGCAAGCAGCATTCTTGCGAAATTTACAGAAGATAGGCTGAGCTCTGGTGGAGTTTCCGTTGGCGTCTTTTTCTTATTTGGCGGATTTTTGATTGCTCGTAGTTGCGAGCATTATCCTGAACCAAGAAAGTTCTTCTCGGCACGCGCTTTAAGACTTTTTCCTGAGCTTTTATTTGTTGTGTTATTAACCGTGCTCATAATCGGCCCTTTGGTCACCTCTTTTTCACTTCCAGGGTACTTTACAAGTCCAGAGACTTATAAGTATTTTCTCAACGGTATTCTTATTATGGATTACAAATTACCTGGAGTTTTTACGAAAAATCCATTTAGTGGCGTGGTTAATGGATCTCTGTGGACACTTCCAGCTGAATTTCTCTGCTATATCCTGTGTTTTATCAGCTACAAACTTACCAAGTTTGATAAAAAGAAGTTTTTGCTGCTCTCGCTACCTGTTTTTGTGTTGGCGGCAGTGTATTACGTGAAGTTTTCTCCACTTCAGCTGAGTGCTGTGCGCGCGGTACTTTTGTTTTATTTGGGTGTTTTAATCTGGGTATTTAGAGACCGCATTACTATTTCACCTGTCTTAGGCTTTGCGTCGATTGTTTTGTGGTTTGTCATGGTTCTCGGCGGCATCGATAATCTGGCAATGCTGACGGTTTTCCCTATTGCTTGCTTCTGCCTTGCGTATGGAATGGGCAATCACTTTAGTACGTTTGGCACTAAATTTGAGCTGTCCTATGGCATTTACCTTTGGGCTTTTCCTATTCAGCAAGCGTTGGCACAGTATTTCCCAGCATGGCATCCTTATGCAAATGCACTGGTTGCAGCTTTGCTAGCAACTTGCGGAGCGTTTGTGAATCACTTTGTTGTTACTGCTCCGCTTGGAAGATACCTTAAAGAGCGCCGTCAGAAGACTCTTGAAGAGCAGAAGTCTTCCAAAGGACAGAAACCTTCCGAAGAGCAGTCGGGTGCTTAAAGGAGAAGTGCCGAGAAGAAAAGCTATTTTATCAGTCCCACTAAATAGAGTGCGGTTTGCATATACGCAAACGATGCAACGCCCCAGATAAGAGGCACAGCTATGTCCCTAATAGTCTGCAGGGTCTCGTGAGCAGAGCGTTTGGCTATTTGCGTGAAGATGCCACAGACAATAATAAGGACGCCAATGCCCATAAAGGCTGGAACAAGAAATTGCTGTTTCAGCGCAGCTTCTGTCGTAAGAAACATTATGGCGATAAAAAATGCGGTGCCCACAAAGATATAGAAGAGCATGAGCATTCCAAAACGGAGTAGATCAAAGTTTGTGTGCTTAAAAACTTTGCTCAAGTTCCTCTTTCCCAGAAGCAGATACACCGTAAAAAAATAAAAGGCAGCCATAGGAATACAGATAACCCTATAGACATCCATAAGTGCCATATGACCGCCTTATCTGCTAAATCTGCTAGTTGCTTCTGTACCACTCAGCTTATAGTAGCGCGGTTAGCGCAGTAACAAGTCCAAAGAGAATACCAGGGGCGTTAGCAATCATAATAGGAACATCGCGCTCTTTCTTGAAAGCGCCGTAAATAAACCACACGGTGCAGTTGATCATAGCAACCAGCGGCTGGATAAAACTACCCTTATTTCCAGCAAGGTTATTGGTAATCTGTGGGATATAAGAAACATACATCATGACCGAGAGAATACTGCCAAATTGTCCTAGTCTGTTGAAGAAATTCTCGTCAAACGTAATGGTGCGCTTTTCTGTCATGTAAAGTAGCCTCCAATAGTTGATTAACTGATTGCTGGTTTTTACCCAACTGCTTAAGAAAATATCCGTTAGTTTGTTGCTGAATAGCTTGCATCAATCCATTGGCAGAGCTCATCAAAGTCAATGGAGCCATCTAAAAGCACGGAAATCCAATGCTCTTTATTCATGTGGTATGCAGGCAGATAGCCATCCTGGTGCAGAAGCATTTCCAGAAGAAATGGATCATCTATTTTCACATTAACAAGATCTTTGCGTCTGGATTCCTCCAGACCTAGCTTTTGACCAGGCACATCAGCAACAAGCGCGAACCACTTATTATTGTGTGGGTGGCGTAAAACCGCATAGGTTGGAGCTGTCGAGAAGGGATAGTCGGGGTTTATACCGTACTGATTTGCAATGTAATCAAACAGCTTTTCTCGCATAATCTGGCCTCCCTCGTCCATATCTTATTATGATTGACAGCTTCTCTATGGAGAAGTTGAAATTGTCATTATCTCCAGCATACGTGCCTTAAACAGCTATACTAAAGGTGTCTGTGTATGTAATAAAAGTCCAAGTGAAGGGCGTCATATGAGTCGTGTTTCTCGTAGAGAAGATGAGTTTTATAGCATGTTCTCTGAGTTTTCTGCACTGATTGTTTCTACAGCAAAACTGTTTGTCTCCTATATGGAGTCATTCCCAAGTTCAGAAGATTATGAAGTCCAAATCAAGAACTACGAGACACTCTGCGATGACCAGGTAGGAAAGATTATTTCCACCCTCAACACATCCTTTATCACGCCATTTGATCGCGAGGACATTTCGCGTCTTGCCCTGCTTATGGATGAGATTGCAGACGGCATTGAAAGTGTCTCTGCGCACCTCAGCATGTATGACATCAAAGAAATGCGTCCAGAGGCAGTTCAGGTGGCACATCTGATTCTGTTTGCATCGGAGGAACTGCAGAAAGCTTTTGATCGTCTCCCTGATTATCACAAGGATGACTCAGTCATTCGTCATACGCGCTCTGCAAATGAGTATGAGGACCAGGGCGATGTTGTCTATCGCAACGCTCTGAGCTCTATCTTCAGAAATGTTGATGATCCAATTGAGGTTCTTAAGTGGAAGAGCCTTTTGGATAGACTTGAGTCTACTCTTGACGCTTGCAAGCATGTTGCAAACGCCGTTCAGAATGTTATCGTGAAAAATGGCTAGCATCCTGCTTATTGCGGTACTTGTTTCCGCTCTGATATTTGAGTTCATTAACGGCTTCCATGACACCGCAAATGCCATTGCTACCACGGTGTATACCAAGGCTTTGCCTCTACGCACAGCAATTATCATGTCGGCTATCATGAACTTTATCGGCGCGCTTATGAGCGAGAAGGTCGCTATGACCATCGCGTCTGGTCTGGTTGACATTCAGCTCCAGCTCTACGTTATTTTTGCTGCATTGATGGGCGCTATCATTTGGGACCTCTTTACCTGGTGGTTCTCAATTCCAAGCTCTTCTTCGCACGCACTTATCGGCAGCCTTATCGGTGCAACCATTGTCTTTACCGGCAGCACTGGTCACATCCTCTGGGTTGGCGTTGTTGAGAAGGTTGTTATTCCTCTGTTTACCTCACCGCTTATTGGTATGGCACTGGGCTATTTCATTATGAAGCTGGTATTTGAGATTTTTGCTGATTGGCCACCTAAAAAGGCTCATGGTCTTTTCCACCGTCTTCAGGTTCTCTCAGCTGCCTTTATGGCATACAGCCACGGCAACAATGACGCTCAGAAGACTATGGGAATCATCACGTTGGCGCTGGTTACCGCCGGTCTTCACGACCCTTCTACCGGCATCCCTCTGTGGGTCAAGCTTCTCTGCGCAACTACTATGGCACTGGGCACCTCCATTGGCGGCGGCCGCATCATGCGCACCGTTGGCGACGGCGTTACTAAGCTCACGCCAGTTATTGGCTTTGTCGCCGAAACAAGTTCTACCGTTGCAATTGAGATCATGACCGCTCTTGGCGCACCAGTTTCCACTACGCAGGTCATCACCACATCCATCATGGGCGCAGGATCTGCTCGTCGTCGCAGCTCCGTGCGCTGGGGCGTTGCGCGCAAGATTATTGCCGCTTGGTTTGTGACGCTGCCAGCCACTATGGCACTTGGCGGTCTTATTGCATTCCTGACCAGCTTTGTTCTGGCATAACCTATGCTCAACGTTGTACTGGTAGAGCCCGAAATTCCCGCAAATACGGGAAACATTGGCCGCACCTGCGTAGTGAGCGGGACTCACTTGCACTTGGTGGGCCCGTTGGGTTTCTCGCTTGATGACAAAAGCCTCAAACGAGCAGGTATGGCCTATTGGCAAAGCCTTAACGTTTCTGTCTACGATAACTGGGATCAATTTCTGGAGAAGAACGGTCTAGCCCAAGCATCTGGTGTACCTGCTGGGGACGCTGCACACGACGCTGTCTCCGCTGTAGACATTGCTTCCAACGGCGCTTTTACGGCCAGTAGATCCCCGCTGCACTTCCTTACTAAGAAAGCTAAGAAGACCTATACACAGGCAACGTATCGCGATGGGGATTACCTTATCTTTGGCAAAGAAAGCTTGGGATTATCCGAGGAACTCCTGGCCCAGCATGCTGACGAGTGCGAGAGAATCCCAATGCTGCAAGACTCCGCAAGCTTGGTTAATCGTGAGGACTGGAGTCAAAAGCACGATGCACTTGACGGTGATGATCAGTACTCTCATCCAGCGCTTTTACAGCAGGATATCTGCGGAAACTTCATTGACCCTAACAAGTTCTCGGTCAGTGCACTTAACGTTTCAAATGCTGCCGCTATTGTGCTGTACGAGGCACTACGGCAGATTGGCTTTCCGGGAATGGATGTCTAAGAATTAGTTTGTTGAGTTTGTTTATGATGTAGAACGAAAAAAGTGTCAAGAATGGCTACAGAGGTGAGATGCGTGTTAATTAAAATCCGACAACACCATTAGATGCTGTCGGATTTCTAAATTAAACTTGCTGCTTAATCACTATAAAGCGGTGAGGAATGTTAATCCGCCTAAAATTACACCAG
>NZ_JRND01000006.1:0-3246 GCF_000758945.1 Lancefieldella parvula DNF00906 | reverse complement strand
CTACCTGTGAAATCAGAATTTAATACTGTTGCTTTAGTTGTGAAGATTGGTTTACAGATTTATGGCTAAAGTAATGAGCCTCATTAGGCTTTTCTGATTGTAGAGTTGTGCCCGCCTGCGGCTACTTCAAGAATATGCAACAAAAAACCCGAGTGCCAAAGCGCTCGGGTTTTGCTTGCGTTAATGCTGTCTTTTACTTCTAGTTACGCTTCCTACGACGCAAAACAAGAGAAGTTCCCAAGGAAGCCACAGAGGTTAGGGCTGTGCTAACAAGAATCACGCTTGAAGCATCGCCAGTATCGGGCAGAGCGCTTTTACGCTTTGCTGGGGTCTGAGGTGCTGCAGGTGCTTCAGGGTTCTTTGTGTAGTAGAACGTGTACTCAAGCTGATCAGCAGAAACATATCCAATGCTGTCACCCTGAAGTGTGTAACCGTCAATCTCACGAGCAGAAACATTCTGCAGGTTGAGCGTCTGGCTGCCAATAACATCGTCGGAATGGATTTGCTCACCAGTCTGTGCGTCAACGTAATGGACGGTATAGCTGTAGCGAGCTTCCTTACTATACGTAAAGGTCAAGACGTTATTCTCGGCATTCTCGCCAAGGACCATAGAACGAGAAGACACATCTACATAGGCATAGTCTCCGCGATCAGCGGCGTCGAGCGCCCACTTGCTGACGAGAGAACCGATTGGAGCAGTCTCGGTTGTGGTTGAGAGAATCTGACCGTCATCTGTCTGGTGAATGACCGTGTAGGAGACGGAGGAGTCGTTCTTCTTCCAGAGTGCGTGGAGGGTAATGTCACCTGTAACTGCTGCAGAGAAGCTGTATACAGAGGGGTTTCCGTTGGTGTAGAGAATCCAGCCAGCAAAGGTGTAGCCTTCTCGTACTGGATCAGCGGGCTTGGTAGCTGCATCTCCGTAGGTGAGCTCCTGCGAGTTGACTGGTGAACCACCCTCAGAGTCAAAGGTAACGGTTGCGGTTAGAGGCACCCATTTGGCATACAACACGGTATTGGTTGCAGGCATAGTGGTGTCGGTAACAGGAGTGCCCACAGTCTCTGAATTATCGTACCAGCCCTTGAAAACATAACCAGGACGTGGAGAAGTTAAAGAGGTGCCAGGAACATCGGTGCTGGCATTAAAGGACTCTCCAAAGAGATGAGAGTGCGTAGCAACAGTTGTACCAGAGCTTACGTAGGTAACGGTATAGGTATTGCGCTTATAGCGGTGCTCAATCAAGTTGGAATTGTAATCAGTGATGAGGTAGTCGAAGTTGTATGGCTGCCAACTGGTCCAACCAAGTGCATCGTAATTGGTTCCATCAAAATGGCCAATGCTCATGCGGTAGCCGTCATACGAAAAACCAGGATGTTTATTCTCGCTTTCAAGATATCCGTCACCATCGTTGTTTGCAATTTCTGTAATCATGCCAGGTCGAGAAAGCGTGTGATCTCCGCCCATATCGTAGGTACCATCAAGATTTTGATAGTAGTAGAAGCGATAACGTGGACCAAGAGCAGTGGAATTGGTATAGCGACCAAAAATTTCAAGCACATTATCTGCAGTAATTGCGGCTCCTGGGTCAGTTGTTTTTGCTTGGACGGTGGTTGCAGTACCGCCAACACCAGGGATTATGCCATACCAATAGTAGGTTCCAGAAGGGTCGTCTGCACGCATGGCGGCGAGCATGTCGTCGCTGTACTTGTTGCCGGTATTGGGGTTGATGGCGTAAGGATTAAACGAGTCACCATAACGAAGCGTAAGCGTTGCAAGAATGGAGCCGTTTATCTTTGGACGCACATTAACGGTGATAGTTGCAAGGTTGTAGTAAACGTTAATAGTGGTAGAGCCATCTGCTGCAATAGGAGTTGGATCGCTCTCGTGGCTGTATGTTTCAAAGCGGAAAACGCCTGTATTTGGCTGGACAGGAGCAGTTGCAGTCATTGTTCCAACAGTTCCGGAAGCTGCGGTGGTTGTAACGTAGTTGTAGTTAGAAGGGTTGTTTGGATCCTGAATAAAATAGGCGTAGTGATACGTTGCTGTTGCTGGAGTCCAAAGTGCCTTTGCAGTAACAGGCTCTTGAGGCATGGTGGTAGGCAAAGAATCTGCAACACCATCGTCATTAAGGTCCCAACCAGCAAAGGTATAGCCAGTTCGTGTTGGATTAGGGACGGCAGGAACAGGATCTCCCGGATTTCCAATTACAGGAGACAGCTCACTACCAGAAGTTGAGAAGTAGATTGCGCTGCGAGGATTGCGATCGTAATAGATGCACTTAACAGCCTTGCCATCTGCGGTAACCTTGAGCGAAAGGTCTGTAGTTGTGCGCACAAAACCTGGATAGGTGACATCGGAAGCGGTAACAATCGAATCGGGCACACCGTAGTTTTCTTCGGAGGACGCCTCAACATAATTGCCGGTAGTCATTTCCTTCATGCGCTTAACGGTGTAGGTAACATAACCAGGCATGTAATAGATGGTCTGTTTAATGTAGTGATCTGAGCCAGAAGCAACGCCAGTAACAGTTGCTTGAGCAGGATCTTCCAGGTCATAGCCGGTGATTGTTGGAGCTGTAACAGACCAAGATTCTCCCTCATTTACAACTTGTTTAGAAGGAGCGTGAATCTCTTCGTCGTTTAATACATTAACGTACGAGACAACAATGGAGTATTTACCTGCGTCTTCAATAGATTCAGCAATTGCAGATGCAGGCAGACTGCTCAAAACAAGAGCAAGAGCAAATAAAATGCTCAAAACTTTCTTAGCGCGCATTATTTCTCCTCAAACAGCAATAAGATAGGTAAATCATAATAAATGGCGAGAAGGATTTGCTGTTCAAGCTGCAAATTGACCGTATATACACAATCCACTTCTCCTTAAGGTGCAGGAGAAGTGGACGAGAAAAATCAATCGATCTAAGTGAACAGAATGCAATGCGCTCGTGAAATTCAGCGTAGTATGAAATTTGTAGATTTGCACCTGCGACCTCGGCAGATTTCTTTACAAAGAGCTTGCCGGATTTCTTGAGCTGATAGGCAAGAATCAGGATGCTTGCCAGCATAACAAGCGTGCAAATGATGGAACCTTCTGCGCCAAAGCTACCGTCGGTAAGCCAATCCTGGCCACTGCCAGGAGAAAAATAGAAATCCGGTGGCATTTTTCATGTCACCAGATTTCTAATGTAAAGTTGCTGTTTAGCTGTTATAAAGCAGTAAGGAACGTCAAACCGCCTAAAATTACACCAG
>NZ_JRND01000005.1:0-5039 GCF_000758945.1 Lancefieldella parvula DNF00906 | reverse complement strand
CTATCTATGAAATTAGAATTTAATGAAATTTGGTTAGTTATGAAGAAGCGTTTGTGGGCTCACCGGGTTTCTCGGTAGGCTTCTTTGTAAAGAGCTTGCCAGATTTCCTGAGCTGATAGGCAAGAATCAGGATAGTTACCAGCATAACAAGCGTGCAAACGATGGAACCTTCTGCGCCAAAGCTACCGCCGGTAAGCCAATCCGGGCCACTGCCAGGGGCAAACTGCAGCAAAGAACTGCCTGTAGTGCTACCGCTTACCAGAACTCCAAAGATGTTGCCCTGAGCAAAGTTCCAGGCTCCGTGAATGCCAGCGGCTCCCCAGAGATTGTCAGTTTTGATGATATAGAACGTCTCTAAGATGCCAAAAAGAATCAGGTCAATCAGAGACTGCATGGTAAAGCCGCTGTTAAACATATGGAGAAGACCAAATAGACTGCTCGAAACCACGATTGCAATAATTTTATTGGACTTCTCTGCCATGACAGGAAGAAGCCAGCCCCTCGTGATAAGTTCTTCTGTTCCGCCCTGAATCAGCCAAAACGGAATAGTGAGAAGAACAAAGCCGAATGCATAAGGCGTAAAAGTAGTGCCAACTAATTGATAAGATCCGGTCAAAATGAGGATCAACATCACAACAGAGAAGAGAAGAATTCCTAGACCAAAGCCTTTGAACAGCTCTTTCTTCCAGTTGTCTTTGTAAAATCCTAGGGTAGCAATCGGACGTTTTTCAAAGAGTTTTACCCACAGGAAAAAGAGACCTGCAATAAAGACAAAGGAAAGAAGCGTTACCAGAAGATAGTAGTCTCCAAAAATCTCTCTCAGATTGAGGGAATCGGAAAGGCGATCTGGAAGATCTGGGTGCGCCATGTAGTAAGGGGCAATAATAAGTGCTGCTGAGATGGTCATTACAATGGCGCCAATAATTTGCCCAACGACCAACAAGAAAACGGCTAAAAAGGGACTAAGCCAAGCTGGAGTTAGTCTCTTTGCCTGCTTGACGTCGGAAAACATACGATTTTCTTGCATAAAAAACTCCTAGTAAACGTGCTCAAATCACGTCATGTAGATGACAAAATTTTAGCGACGGTGCAGGCAAACAGCGTCTACCTGCGGTTAGTTCTCCTTATACTCTAAGAGAAAATCGCAACAATCGCCACCGTGGCCTATGGTTTTTGTGCGGCCCCAGATAAGCTGTGGATGCAAATTACCGTATCCTGCATCGTCGCTATCACAGTATGCAGCGGTTATTTCGGGGCAACCGTATCTTTTAGTTATCTCATAGTAGGGACAGCTCACAATATTGAGGCGAGCTTCGTTACCATGACTTTCTGGATATTCAAAGGCAAATCCCGCGCTTGATGTGCAGCTTTTCTCGATACCTGATTTAAAGAGATGAGGAAACTTGCGAGCAAGGCCAAACGTTTTGATGGCCCATTGGAACAGAGGAACCCGCTTGGCGGCAAATCGCTGGAAATATTCGCGAATATACCAGACGGCCTTTTCTTGTGGGATGCCCTCTACGCGTAGAGCTTCATATATTGCAATACCAGGGTAAATGCGTTTGAAAGAGTGAGCACGGAGTTCTTTGGAATCGGATGCATTTTCTGTACAGAGCGCCTCGAATCGCGTTTGAGCTGCCTGTGCAATCTGATCTGCTTTTGCTTTGCCGAGGTCCTCGGCGGCTATTGCGCACGTATCTTTGATGAGCTGCTGAACTTTCATACGAGCCTCACTAGTCGTAAAAAATGCCCTGATGAAAAGCTAAGTAGTGCACGTCAACAATTGTACGCTTAAATTTTACGGAGCGCAGAAAGGGTGGATGACCGGTAATGGCTTAGGTAAAGTTCTTTACTATCTCCAGACCAAGAAGCAGTGCCTTTTCATGCGAATCTTTGCCAAAGTCCCTCTCGTCATATTCGTGAACGTTTGCCAAAGAGTCTGCTGTAAAAAGGAACTGTCCAAACTGTGCCCCTCGTTTTCTGCAACAGGCGGCTAGTGCCGAGCATTCCATCTCTACAACTGAGCATCCTTCTTGCAGGCGATACTTAACCATATCCTTTGTTTCACGGAAGAAACCGTCAGTAGACCAGGTGGTACACATCTCAAAAGGGAGACCGTCTTTTTTGAAGGTCTCTTCTATGACAGAAATTGGTTCCTTATCAAGCTCTATATATCTTGATGCTGGGAGATAGTGATAGGACGTTCCTTCCGCTCTAAGAGCTTTAGTTGGGACGAGAAAGGCATTCTCTTGTATCTCTTTTAGAACGCCGCATGAACCAACTGCAATTACTTTCTTGCATCCACAGCTAACAAGTATGTCCATTACCTGTGTGGATGAAGCAGATCCAGTAGGAGACTGAACTAAACAGATTTTTTCGCCATAGGAATCTAAAACGTAGACTTTAATGTCTCGAGAAACGGTCACGATTGTTTCTACGACTTCCGCTCCGTGCTGGTTGGCGTAATCGTGGACAACGTCTCCAAGAAATGCAAAGAGGCACTTTTCTGGTAGCTGACCTGCGGTCCATTCGTGATCTGCTGAAATAACCTCTGGGGAGGCATCGTCATATTCTAAAAGAGGTATTTCGTTTTTTATAATCACGGGGAGCTCCTGAGTTTTGGAGGACAGAACGATGGGCGGTGGACGGCAAGCGTCTATTGAGCATTAATCATGTCTAGAAGTTCTTTTGTATAGTCTTCTGGGTAATTGATAGAATACTCGCCATGATATAAGCCTTTCTTTATTTCAAGAACGCTACCAGGCAGTGCCTTATGCAATTGCTCTGCTGAACGGATCATCTTTTTCTGTTCTTTTTCTCCGACAAGTATACGGACTTTGGCGTGGACATTTTGAAGGTTGGGTTTTATCTCATAGGATGTATTTGCTTCCAAGAATGCAATCATGTTTTCTTTTGAGATTTGTGACGTGTCCCGATAATAGTCTTCAAATAAATCTTTACGAATATGAAGATAGTCAAATTGCATTTGAGCAAAGCACTTCTTTTTCACTAAGCCATAACTTAGAGAAAACATTGGTTTAATTAGGGCATTTGTCAGCCTAGATGGAATAACAGATGCACTTTCAATGACAGCGTTTTGACAGATTGAGTTTCGTTGCGCAAGCATTTCAACTAAAATCTGCGCACCAAGGGACAGACCTCCAATAAGGAGAACTGAGCCTCCAAATTCTTTATCGATAAAAGAAATGAGCCGACTTGCGTTTTTCTCAATACTTATAAAATCATTGTCGCTGCCTGCATGTCCGTCAAGGATTGGCAGCACAACGTGATATTGATTCTTTAATAGTTCAGCCTCAGCTTTATAGTTCCACCAAGATAAACCGCCACCATGAAGCAGCATGATTACGTCGTTATTTTGTTTTCCAAACTCTACCGTTTTCATAGCTGCTCGATTCAGTTTGCGACTTTAATCTAAGTCCGAGAAAGAACTACAACACACTCGACATGAAACGAGTGAACACTAAGTATGTCAAGTAGTTGAGTTCGTATGTGGGAATATATCAATAAACCTTTTAACGATAGCTTAAGGTTATCGTTAAAAGGTATGTTATCTCTCATAGATTGAATTTGAGTAATTTCCATCGAGTAAATATCTCCCCAATTCAAAAATCACTCCAGAATAAAACAATATGTTTTCATCATATTCCATTTCAATAATTGTATTGTCCTCAGCTTTAATATAATTAGCACCATCGAATTTTACCTTATCATAAAGTGATGTAAAATCTTTTATTTCATTGATTACAGTTTCCCCTTTGTTTTGGTATCTCGCAGATAATTGAGAATGGTTGCCGCCTGTACAAACAACTATATTCATTGGATATAAATAATGATTTTGTATATTCCAACTGAAACGAACACCGTCAAACACATTATTATTGTTTATACCTATAAAATTATCGAGTATTCTTTCTCCATTCCAAGGGTTTAGTAAAATAGGTAATTTATTAATATCTATCTTAATAGGTTCTTTTTCTATAGGAATTGTTTTTCTATTTAAGAATAAGCAACTTTCAATTTTCGAATAAATTTCTTCTATTAAGGAATTATCTTGCGCATGATGCCCCTTCTCAAGGACTTGTAAAGCTTCCTCATAGTTTAGATGTTCAACTATGATTTCGATGAAAACTTGTGCACATTGTGCTGAATCATGCCCCAAATAATTATTATTTACTAGGTTTAAATATCCTTGAAATCTATCTCTCGTTATTTTGTTTTTATCTGTTTCTGTTTCACAGTTGATATTGTTTTTCTTTAGGAACTTAAACATTTCTTACCTCCTAAGGATTAGCGTTTATTTTTAATTATTTTATCATTAATAGAAAACCTCCGCACAAACCCAAATTTATGAAACTTCTTTATTAATTTTTATATGCAAAAATTGCAATAACAAGTTGAACATTGACAGTTGAATAGTCTATCAGGCAGCACAGGAGTAAATCCGATTCAGTTCATCCTTGAAGAGCTTGTCCGGGGTGCGGTAGCCGAGCGACTTCCGTGGAAGGCCATTGCATCAGATCTTAATCTGAGCAAGCTGTTCGTCGGAGTAGCTGCCGATTCGTTTTCCCTTAGGGATGAATCTGCGGATCAGTCCGTTGTGGCGCTCCATCGAGCCCTTCTCGCATGAGGTGTAGGGATGGGCGAAGTAGATTAGTGTTTTGCTCAGACCCTCCAGGTCAGACAATGTCGCAAACTCGGAATCGTTATCTGTGGCGATCGTCTTCAAGACATCATTCCAGTGTTCCTTATACTGAGAGCGGACTGCCGACAACGCAGCCATGACACCGTTCGGGTCACGTCTAGGAACGCGAATCATCCTGTACTTTCGGGTCATTCGCTCAATCATGGTCAGAAGGACATTGATATTGATCCTTCAGCAGTTCAGCCTCGGCTTTATAGTTCCACCAAGATAAACCGCCACCATGAAGCAGCATGATTACGTCGTTATTTTGTTTTCCAAACTCTACCGTTTTCATAACTGCTCGAATCAATTTGCGACTTTAATCTAAGTGATATAT
>NZ_JRND01000004.1:0-75211 GCF_000758945.1 Lancefieldella parvula DNF00906 | reverse complement strand
ATAAAAGACACCCCTAAAAAATCCAGCGTCAATTCACGCCGGACTTTCATTCACGTTCTTCCGTTTCGTAAGTCTACAATAAGCCCTTATTTACAGTGTTATTCTAAGCGACAGCCACCAAACTTTGTATCATTTTGAGAAATTCATCCTTCATCATCCTATGCATGAATCGTGCTTAATTAACATTTCCCACTTCACACCCTGGGTGCAAGGTGGATGCACTTAGTTCTTTTTTGAGCATGATAATTTCGCTAGTTCTGCACTCTTCAACAAATCCATTCTTTAAAAACATCATGACTGATGGATTGTCTATGGCGATATCATCATAGAGCTGCTTAATACCGTTCTGTTTAGCTGCATCACAGAGCAAATTTAATCCAATGCTGCCGTAGCCCATTTTTCTATATGGTGCGTAGACTATGACGTCTGCAAGATAAATATTTTTATCGCTATCAAAGTGATAGGCGACCTCTCCAATAAAATGATCGCCGCTATCCTTTAAATACCTGTAATAACGTTTATTCTCATGCTTTACAATCCAAAAATCATACCAGCCATGCCAAGTCTCTTTTGGGAAAGGAATTGTACCTCCCCAGGCATGGTTATATGACATCGTTTCTTCGTCTACCATCATCTTCTGGCGAAACCAAAGATCTTCTAAAGACGGTGTATATAGGGTAATAGGACTTTTACATTCTTCTTTCATCAGTAGGTCCACGCGCCCTTTTCTTATCATTTTCCACGCTCAAGCAAGCAAACGTTTTCCACATGGAAGGTCTGTGGGAATAGGTCCACCGGGGTTACACTTACTGGTTTGTATGAGCCAATCTCAACAAAACGGCGTAGATCACGCGCTAGTGTTGCGGGGTCACATGAAACGTAGGCAATAGCGCGTGCAGGCTGCTTAGAAAGTTGCTGTATTACTTCAGGAGCAAGTCCTGCGCGAGGTGGATCAACAATAATAACGTCAGCATCCGTGTCAGGGAATTCTCTACCTGCGTCTCCGCCACCCGCATCAACGTTATCAAGCTTGGCCAGTTCAAGATTACGACGAAGATCTCTAACTGCTGGACCATAGGCTTCAACAGCAGAAACAAATCCTGCACGCTTTGCCAGAGGAAGCGTAAAGGTTCCTGCTCCACAATAGAGGTCCATAGCCTCATCGTCTGGCTGAACATCCAAACCAGAAAGCACAAGCTCAACGAGTTTCTCGGCACCCTTGGTATTGACCTGGAAAAAAGAAGGTGCAGAAAGCTGCATCTTCTGACCATCAATAAGCTCGCTCCATGAGCCGGAGCCACTTAGACGCTCTACGCCTACAACACGGCGTGCCTTACTTGGGCCTTTGGTCATAACGCGGACAACACTTGTTGCCTTGACTGCGTCACTCAAAACGCGGGCCACTTGTGTGCGTGGGAAGCCGCTCGGAGCGGTCCAGAGTGCAACTTCAAGCTCTTTAGTGCGTATAGACACTCTGATGCCAATACGTTCTATATCAAGCTCGTGAGAGCCCGAGAGATAGGAGAGGGCGCCGCTTACGGCACCAACTGCCTTTTGGTTGCTTTTATCTAAGAGCGGACAGTCTTTAATACGAACAATGTCCTGTCCGTTAGGTGCATACATACCTACCAGCGTTTTATTGCCATTGCGTTTAAACGCCAGCTCAATCTTATTGCGATAGCCCCATGGTTCGCCAGGGGAAACAATGTCTTTTACCAGCTCAGAAACATCGTCGTGTGAAAAATGCCCAATGCGTTCAAGAGCAGATATCACGCCGTTGCGTTTCTCGACAAGTTGCTGCTCATAGAGCATGTTGCCCCAAGGGGTGGCACCCGTGAGCGCCACAAATGGATTGGGGTGAGGGTCTCTGAATGCAGATGCTTCCAAGACCTTTACAAGCTGTGCGCGAGAAAACCTATCTGTGTCCTCGGTAATCTGTGCGCTGATAGTGTCTCCAGAGACGGCGCCACCAGAGATGAAGACTGTTTTTCCTTCTGGAGTATGAGCGATGGCATCTGGACCGTAGCTCATACGTTCAACATGTAAGGTGAGCTCAGACACTTAGTAGACCATTCCCATTGCTTCGCGAACCTCGTCAAGGGTGGCGTTAGCAATAACGTTTGCACGAGCGTTTCCATCGTGGATAATATCGCGAATAAGGTCCGGTTGAGCTGCAAACTCTGCGCGCCTCTGACGAATTGGCTCAAAGTAGGTATTAACTGCATCGATGACGTAAGTCTTGAGTGCTCCGCCACCACCCATGCCAATCTCGTCAGCAATCTCTTTTGGATCACGACCAGTACAAATGCCAGCAGTGGTAAGCAGCGCAGAGACTCCAGGACGATTGTCTGGATCAAAGGTAATCATGCGCTCTGAGTCAGTCTTGGACTTCTTGATAAGCTTGGCAGTTTCTTCGGCTGTCATAGAAAGCGAGATTGCATTGCCGTAAGACTTGCTCATCTTGCGGCCATCAAGACCTGGAATCAATGGGGTAGAGGTGAGAAGGCCAGAAACCTCTGGGAACACCTTGCCGTAGCGCTCATTAAAGCGACGGGCAATCTTAGAGGTAATCTCAATGTGAGGCAGCTGATCGCGACCAACAGGAACAACATTTCCTTTACAGAAAAGAATGTCGCATGCCTGGTGAACAGGATAAGTGAGGAGGAGACCTGTGAGTGCATGTCCAGATGCTTCCTGCTCTGCCTTAACAGTTGGATTTCTATGAAGCTCAGACTCGGTAACAAGCGAGAGGAACGGTAGCATAAGCTGGTTGAGAGCTGGAACTGCAGAATGTGTGAAAATCATAGTCTTTTCTGGATCAATTCCGCAGGCCAGATAATCAATAACCATATTGTAGACATTGTCTGCAATATGCTCAGTGGTGTCTCTGTCTGTAATGACCTGGTAGTCAGCAATAATAATATTGGTATGAACACCAAGATTTTGGAGTCTTACGCGCTCAACAATAGTGCCAAAGTAATGGCCAAGGTGAAGTCTTCCAGTAGGACGGTCACCAGTAAGCATGTTGTACTTTCCTGCATGCTCTGGCAGATCTGCTTGAATCTCATTTGAGCGACGGAGCGCCGCCTCGTAGCTGCCCTCATTTGGCATAAAAACTCCCAAACTTTCAAGTTCGTATGCAGCGCCTCACTGAGACGCCCGCGTTTCTAGTCAACAGTGCTTATTCTATCGCAAAGACGGCCGAGCGCCTTTGAGGCTGGCGTGGACTTCTTTCCAGTTTGGATAGAACGTGGCGAGAAGCGCATAGAATTCGCGGTTGTGTCTGCGAACGTAGAGATGGGTGAGTTCGTGAGCGATAACGTATTTCAGAGCCTCTTTGTCATATTCGGCAAGCTCAAGGTTGAGCGTGATGGCTCCTGTACATGTGTTGCAAGATCCCCAACGGCTTTTCATGCGGCATATTTTATACCGCGAGGCTTGCTTTTGAGCTCTTGTTTCCATGGCAGCGGTAAGCTCAGGCAGGACCGTGCGTATCTCTTGAGCGAGAAACTCATCAAATGTTTTACGAACGGCTTGCTGTGAAGCTTCGGAGGCAAGATCGTCCAGGTAGCGGTTGGGAAGCGTGATAACAACGTCGTGTGCAAAGATGCGCGCCGCCCGCTTTGGTCCGTGAATGATGCGCAGGTTGTATCGGTGTCCCCAAACGCTCACCGTATATCCGGAGGCTATGGGAGTGGGAACTTGGAGGTTCTTCTCGCCAAGTAAAGAGGCGCGAGAAAGAGCGGTGCGAATCCAATCAGATTTGGATTCGACAAAGGCGATTGCAGCCGCTTCGGAAGTGTGCCACGGATAGCTCACGTCAACGCGACCTTCTCGACTAACACGCAGATTGATATTCTTGACGGCCTTGCGTGTGAGCTGTACGGAAATGCCTGCTATCTGTACGGTTTTTGCGGTCACATGAGTCCTTACCATGATTTGGTTGATGGTTCGTAACATAGTATTACATGCATGTGACGCAGGAAATAGGGGAGGCAGTATGGATAGATCGGTCCTGAGCGCCTGAAAGCAAAGCTTACAGATTATGAACTTAGTGTGTTGATACTATAAAAATTTGCGATATTGCCCTATAACAGTGCGATTTGTTTTCCGATAGATTATATATAGATTGTGAGGATTTATTTATAAAGTTATTCGGGGTTATTCAGGAGGCACCATGAAAAGAAAAGGTGCAATTTCAAGGATTATTCTTGTGGCGCTCGTAGCATTTTCAATGTCTATGCCGACTTCTGCGCTTGCGGAGATGAGCACAGAGTTTGGGAGTACTCCGGCACAGGGGTTTGCAGAAGCAGTCGGTACCACGGCTTCTGCACAAGCGGAGAAGAACAACGGTTTATCTACTGAGTCATCCGCTGAGCCGAATGAACTGAAGGATGATAATGTCAAGCATGAAGAAACTCGCACGGAGGCAAACTCCACATCAGAGGCACCTGCAAGCGATTCTTCCGAAAGTTCCACCAACTCTCAAACAGAACCTGAAAAAACTCAAGTCCAAACTCAAACCAAGGAGGATTCTCAGAAGAACCTTGTCCAAGAGACTTGGACAACAACTGCTTCTGACGGCACTCAGATAACGGTCTCGGGAAAGCTCCCTTCCGGCGGTAGCGTGTCAGCTGTTCCGACAAGTGCCTCCATTAAAGGTCAGACAACACTTCTCGCCTTTGATATTACCATTCGCGATGCCTATGGAACAAAATGGGAGCCGGCCGGCTCGCCAATCGCCGTAAACATTTCCTCCTCCAGCATTTCCGGCAACTCCGTCTCGGTCTGGCATATTTCTGACAGTTCATCCGTAGAGCAGGTGAGCAGTCCTACATCCGCTACAGGCTCCGTGTCTTTTACGGCAAAAGGTTTTTCGGTCTATGCCGTAACTACGCCTGATACGCACTTCACAATAACCTATCGTTTTCATGTAATAGATGCATCCGGTACCGATTCCATTGTGTCAACTCAGAAACTCTCTGATGATGAGCGCTTGATAGAGCCTGCTACTCCATCCGGAGACGGAACGTTCCGCGGATGGAAAACTTCTTCGGGATCTACCTTTACTGACTTTGGTAAGACTGCCGCAGAGCTTAACGGCGCTGCCCTTGATGCTGCGGCTGAAGCATCCCCGGTTGATTTGTATGCATCTTTCACTGCATCCAATCGCCATGTCGTTTACTTCATGTCTGTTACCGATTCAAACCGCGTGCTCAGTGCGGTGACGTATGCGGATGGCGACACCATTCAAGGTAGCAGCATTCTTCCGCTCGTAAACACCGGCAATCCTGAAACGCAGGCCGTGGGCTGGTCTCGCACAAAAGGAGCAACCCAGCCGGATGCAAGTCTCGGTACCGTCAATGGTCAGGATGTCTATCTTTGGCCTGTTGTCAAAGCCGGACATAGCATCACCTTTGATAGCGCCGGCGGATCTTCCGTAGCCACCGAGTATGTTGATACTGACGATGTAACCGTTGCGCCGAGTAATCCAACAAGAACCGGATATACTTTTGCAGGTTGGAAGACTTCCGATGGTGCAGCCTTCACTTTTGGCTCAAAACTTACCCAATCTATCCGCCTTACCGCTTCATGGACGCCGAACGCCAATACGGTCTATCATGTGAACTACTGGGTGCAGAAACCTACTGATCCTTATAATGCGGCTTCAGCCGACAAGACCTATGCTTTATATACCGTCCAAGGTTATACGGCCGCTACCGACGCTACCGTTTCTCCTGCAACTACAGATGTTGCATCAAAAATTGCCGCTATCAATGGCCAGTACTACGGTCATTTGCTCCTTGACACCGAACGGAGCGACAGCTCGGCTACGGTTTCCGCAGATGGTAGCACAACGCTAAACGTGTATCTTGATCGCTCGCTGGTACGTGTTAATTTTTACAATAGCAAGACTGACTATACCAATGACACCGATAAAACAGGGGTTGAAAACTACTCAGGCAATGCTGCCCATACGTTCTTAGGGCTCTACGGCGCAACATTTACGCCTATTGAACCTGAAGCAGGGTATCGCTGGGATGACGGTAATCTTTGGTATGCCAAGAGTCCTTCTAACTTTAATTCACCAGGCAGCAGAAATCGCACGGCAAGCCGTTTCGATTTTTATCTTGAAAAGGTGAATCTGACCAAAGACTTTGCCATATTTGTCGACAATGCAGACGGGAACGGCTACAGTACATATAGTGCTTCATGGATACCTGCCGATGGAATATTTAGTTTCAGTATAAACCAGGCAATGTATTCTTACGTCAAGTACGGCTATTACACGCCTACCGGAACTCCTAAAGATCCGAAAGATCTAAACCTTGATACTGACGTTACTCAGTGGTTTGATATTTCTAAGGGAGAAGGTCCTGCGATATATGATGCTGCCAGCGGAGACGTTGTTTTTAAGCCTCTTCCTACAAAATATCTTGTTATGGTCAGAAAGCGCATTACCTATAATCTGACTCTCAAAAACGCGGCAACTTCCGTTACCTCTGAAACCACAATCTCATCTGAACAGCGTAAATATGGAGCTTCGTTAGCCGACATCTCAAACTCAACGCCAAGTCGTCCTGCCGGATTGCCACAGTACTACCGGTTTGTCGGCTGGTATCGAAATGCTCAGTTGACCATGCCTCTCACCTCTGATAACTCTATGCCCTCAAGTGATACCTCTCTGTATGCCAAATGGGAGCCGGTACCCGTTAATGTCACGTATGTGTACAACAACGGAACACCCAACAAGACCGTGTCAGTACCCGCGCAAACAACCCTCGATGAACCAACGGGGGTAACGCGCGATGGCTATGTTCTTGTTGCATGGCTCCGAAACGATGGAAAGCCGTATCGTTTTGGAAGTCCCGTGACGGAAGACATTACCCTTACGGCAAAATGGGTTCCGATAAACCAGGCCCACACCATCACCTATGATCTTGCCGGTGGTACAGGCTCTGTTTCAGATCCGATGCACTATGCCGAAGGCTCTGATATTCGTGTGCTTGATGCTTCCGGTGTGACTCCTCCTGCAGGCTCCCGTGGATTCATTTGCTGGGTTGCAAGTGACGGAACACGCTATTATCCGGGGGATTTGATTCCGATGGGAACCTCGGATATTTCCCTGCGCGCCGTGTGGGCAAACTCCAATGCCGTACGTCTTGCGTATGATCTCAACTACGAAGGCGCTCCCGGTCGTACATACTCAGATTTCGTTGAGTCAAACGATACTCTTACCATTGATGCGGCAGATCCGGTGCGAGCAGGATATCGCTTCTTAGGCTGGTCTATCTCAAAAGAGGGTGGCACACTGCTCCATCGGGGCGATAAGGTGGAAGTTGACACCATAAATGCAGAGGGAAATGTACTTTATGCTCAGTGGGAACGTATTGATGAGCCGACGCCTGCTGAAAATAAGACTGCTTCAACAAAGGCTCCCGGTGCACTTCCCGATACGGGAGATAATTCGCCGGCCATGATTTTCTCGCTTGCTGCTACCGGTCTGCTTGTGTTTGTAGCATCTACTCTGCATCGTCGTCGCACAGAGTCTCAGGCATAGAGCCGCGATTACGATTCAGTGGTTACGAAAAAGCAGTAGTAAGAAGATAGCGATAACAGTTGAGAAGGGCACAGCAAAACGCTGTGCCCTTTTTGTGATATGTCTGTCGGCGTCTGTGTCATTGTTGTTTAGCGGTGATGATTAGTCACATTGCCTCAACTGCACATGTCTTCCCTTTGCAAATGCTTGTTTCAGAGCTGTAATGCCAACGGCGAGAAGCAAGAGAGCAAACGACCATACTGTCAGAACAATAATCGCAGTCATAGGTTTCAGATTGACGCCTTTTAATACTTGAAATGTTGGCCAAATCCCAAGATAACCAACAATGTTTCTTACATCAAAATATGTCATGGGAAGAAAACGAATCAGGGAGGTATTGAAATCTCTTACCGAGAAGTACCTCGGATAGAGAGGCAAATATACCAACTAAATTGCTACCAGCAGCTAAATGGGCTGCTGATAGTTTTATGAAAGCTGTTTGCGTTCAAGGGAACGGGCGATAAGGACTTGCTTGCGCAGCTCAGGAATCTTTTTGCCATCCATGGCAGGAGTGTCAGCAAGTTTGTAAGGGATACCTAGCTCTTCATACTTTTTTACGCCCATCACGTGATAGGGAAGTAGATCTAATCCAATAACATTATCCCAGTGAGCAATGATTCTACCAACGCCAGCAAGTTCTTCTGGTGAATCAGTAATTCCAGGCACTACAACATGTCTGATAAGAACTTTAATACCCCTACGGTTAAGCTCATCGCCAAACGCAAGTGGTCTTTCTGAGCCAACTTCGCAAAGACTAATGTGGCCCTTTGGATCAGAGTGCTTGATATCAAGGAGCACTAAATCAGTGTTATCAAGAACGCGCTCAAATTTTTCTGGAGTTTCTGGATTATACGCAATGCCAGAAGAGTCAAGACAGGTATGAATGCGTCCTTGCGGGTCATTATGAGCCGCCTCAAACAGAGCGCCAATAAACTCTGGTTGAGCAAGTGGTTCACCACCAGTAGCCGTAATTCCACCGTTTCTGTAAAAAGCTCTATTGCGGTTAAAGGTGGCAAGAATTTCTTTTACCGATTTTTCTGTTCCAATACCAAATTGCCAGGTATCGGGGTTATGACAATAGGCACAGCGCATGGGACACCCCTGGGTAAACACAACCAGGCGAGTTCCAGGACCATCTACGGTGCCAAAGGTCTCAATAGAGTGGACCCGCCCACAAACTGTGAGCGGGTCATTGAGATCCATGTGAGTATCAGAACAAGACATGGACAAGAAATCCTTAGAGAGCGTCGTGGAAGGTACGAGAAATAACGTCGTCCTGCTGCTCTTTGGTAAGGGAATTGAACTTAACAGCGTAACCAGAAACGCGAATGGTCAGCTGAGGATACTTCTCTGGGTGTGCCTGAGCATCAAGAAGAGTGTCCTTAGTAAATACGTTAACGTTGAGGTGATGACCGCCCTTCTCGGCATAGCCATCAATCATGTTTACCAGGTTGTCAATCTGCTCGGAAGCTACTTCGTTGGACTGCATGTGTTTCTCCTTACGAGTTTGTTGGCGAGAAGAAACGTGTAGATAGATCTTCTCGCCAGGGCTTGTTATTTACGATCCTCAGCACCTTCAGCTGCGGATGGGTCTGCCTCACAGGCGCAATCAATTTTGTTCTCAATCTGAATATCAAGATTCATATCAGAGAAGTCGATGTGCTCAAGGTCAAGCTCACTACCGTGGAAGTAGACGTCAGAGCCCTTACCAAGAGCGTTAGGAATGATTGAGAAGGTATTGGAAATACCGTCCTGTGCGTCGTTAAATGGAAGCTTAGCAACGGAGGCCAGGGAAGCAACAGCACCGTGAGTATCGCGGTGGTGCATTGGGTTAGCGCCAGGAGCAAAAGGAACGCCCGCGCGGCGGCCGTCAGGGGTGTTGCCGGTAGCCTTACCATATACAACGTTTGAGGTAATGGTCAGGATAGAAGTGGTTGGGACAGAATCACGGTAGGTGTGGTTCTGGCGAATCATGTTCATGAAAATCTCAACGATGTCATGAGCAATGGTGTCAACGCGGTCATCATCATTACCGTACTTAGGGAAGTCACCCTCAGTAACGTAGTCGGTAACAAGGCCGGTCTCATCGCGGACAACCCTTACCTTTGCATACTTGATTGCAGAGAGGGAGTCGGCAACAACAGAAAGGCCTGCGATGCCTGTTGCAAACCAACGGTGAACATGCTCATCGTGCAGAGCCATCTGGATGCGCTCGTAGCTGTACTTATCGTGCATGTAGTGGATTGCATTAAGAGCGTTGACATAAACGCCTGCAAGCCAGCGCATCATATCCAAGTACTTGGAGAAGACATCGTCGTAATCAAGGTATTCGCCTTCAACGGCACGGTACTTAGGACCAATCTGCTCACCGGTCTTCTCGTCACGGCCGCCATTGATTGCGTAAAGCAGGCATTTAGCAAGGTTGGCACGAGCGCCAAAGAACTGCATCTCTTTACCAACGCGCATGGAGCTGACGCAGCAAGCAATTGCGTAGTCATCGCCATGATAGACGCGCATAAGATCGTCGTTCTCGTACTGGATAGAGCTGGTGGTAATAGAAATCTTTGCGCAGTAGCGCTTGAAGCCTACTGGAAGCTTGGTAGACCACAGAACAGTCAGGTTAGGCTCTGGGCTGGTACCCATATTCTCAAGGGTGTGGAGCCAGCGGAAGCAGGACTTGGTAACCATAGAGCGGCCATCAACGCCAATACCACCAATGGACTCAGTGACCCACTGAGGGTCTCCGGAGAAGAGCTCGTTGTACTCAGGAGTACGAGCAAACTTGACCATACGAAGCTTCATAACCAGGTGGTCAACAATCTCCTGAATCTCTGACTCAGTGAAGGTACCACGAGCAAGATCGCGCTCTGCATAGATGTCCAGGAAGGTGGTGTTACGACCAATGGACATTGCAGCGCCATTCTGCTCTTTTACAGCAGCAAGGTAGCCCAGGTAGAGCCACTGAACAGCCTCTTTGAAGTTCTCTGCAGGACGGCTCAAATCAAAGCCATAAATCTCGCCAAGCTGCTTAAGCTCCTTGAGAGCACGAATCTGCTCGGAGAGCTCCTCGCGATGACGAATGGTCTTCTCGTCCATGATGGAGCTGGTACCGTTTTTCTGATTAGTCTTATCAGTGATAAGAGCGTCAACACCATAGAGAGCAACACGACGATAATCGCCGATGATGCGGCCACGGCCATATGCGTCAGGCAGACCGGTAATGATATGGGAGTGACGGCATTTGCGCATGTCCTCGGTGTAGACATCAAAAACACCAGCGTTGTGAGTCTTGCGACGATAGGTGTAGAAGTCAACAATCTCTGGGTCAACTTCATAACCGTAGGCCTTGCATGCAGCCATTGCCATACGAACGCCGCCGTCTACCATCAGAGCGCGCTTGAGGGGCTTGTCAGTCTGGAGACCAACAATCTGCTCAAGTGGTTTGTCAATGTAGCCAGCCTCGTGGGAGGTGATAGTGGAAACCTGCTTGGTATCCATATCAAGTACACCACCGTTTGCGGTCTCTTGTGCAAAGAGATCCATAACATCCGCCCAAAGCTTTGTAGTAGCCTCAGTTGGACCAGCGAGGAAGGAATCATCACCGTCATAAGGGGTGTAATTCTTCTGAATGAAGTCTCGGACATCAACAGCTCTTTGCCAGTTGCCACCGACAAAGCCGTCCCAAGCCTCCTGTGCTGGTGTTTCCTGCATAACACACTCCTTTTTACACGGACAATGTATATATCCGCGTTCATGCTGAGCGTGTTGAGTGGAGCATGGCCGCTCAGCAGTTTACAAATAGCAATCTTGAGACTAATTTTGACAGCAGGTATGTCTTTGGACAAATGACGTCAAATATTAGTTGCGACCTCTAACTTTACTCAATATGTAGTGCTAGACAAGTGACAAATACGCAATATTTTGACAAGTTAGAATCGGTTTACATTTGCGCAGGTCAGGAATTTGCTAAAAAGAAAGCTATATAAAAATTGTTGAGAATTAGTCACATTTATTGCGACAGGTGTCTGTTTCTTCTCCAAATGTCCACAAAAATGTTGTTATTCTTAGCTAGAGGGGAGGCTTTATGGATACTGCGGCATTAGAAAAACAACGTTTGCGAGAAGAACGTCTAGCAGCAAGAGAAGCTCTTTCTGAGCAAGAGAGGTCCGTGCTTGATGATCGCATTACTCAGAAACTTCTTGCAACCTCTGAATATGTAGAAGCAACTACTGTTTTAACGTATGTTTCTGTTTCATCTGAAGTTTCTACCAGGATGTTTATTGAGAGCGCTCTACGCGATGGGAAAACGGTGGCGGTACCTCGTTGTCTACCTGGACATTGTTTAGAGTTCGTAGCTATTACTTCTTTAGATCAACTTATTGCTGCTCCTTTTGGTCTACTTGAACCGCCAAAAGAATTACCGGCTTTAACAGAAGAGCAGATGGACGCTTCAATCTGCATTGTTCCAGCGCTTCTTATTGATACAAAGGGGTATCGATTGGGTTATGGTGCTGGTTTTTATGACCGGTTCTTGTCTACGTACCCTGGTAAGAAAATTTGTCTTGCTTACCAGCAAAATTTGAGCCGGACAACACTTCCTCATACAGCATTTGATGTTGCCGTAGATGTGGTTATAACCGAGTCAGAGGTACTTACGTGTGCATAAAAAACCTGCTGCAATTTAGCATTACAGCAGGTTTGTGTTTCTCGCCAAATGGCTATAAGCAACTGGTTATGCTTCATCTTTGAGATGAGTCGCCATCAGTTGGATTGCTTCTCTGTAGCTGTCAATTCCTTTACCAGCAACTGTAGCAAAGCATGCATCTTTTATATAAGAAATGTGCCTAAAGTCTTCTCTGGTAGAGATGTCAGTAAGATGTACCTCAATCATGGGAATTTGCACCGCTAGCGCTGCGTCGAGCAGAGCAACTGAGGTGTGCGTATAGGCGGCAGGATTGATAATAATACCGTCATAGCTGCCCAGTGCGTCCTGGATTGCATCAACTAGATCACCCTCATGGTTTGATTGATAACACACACAATCAGAGAAACCTTGAGAGAGGGCTTCTTCCTTACAAGTCTCTATAAGGGTTCTGTAGTCAGCTTTTCCATAAATCTCTGGCTCACGAATGCCCAGCATGTTGATATTTGGGCCGTTGATTATGAGTAGGCGAGGAGCGTCGAGGTCATCCTCATAGTTGTCTTCAAAGTCGTCTGCGTCTAAGTCAGAGGCAAGGCTGTCAAAGTCTTCTTCGTCTTGATCAAGGGTAGTTTTTTGAGTAAGCAAAGAGATTAGCTCATCCACCTCTTCGTTGTGCTGAGTGGGAAGATCTGCTCGCTTCTCATCTAACGAACAAAAAGTCTTTTCTGGCTCACCCAAAATGTGATTAAGGGCATCATTTACTTGACGCACAAGATTGGGGCCAAAGACTACCTCAAGTCCGTTGGCACCTTTTCCTACAATACCAAGAACACCAGTGGCTGTGGCCAGCTGTTCATGGTCTATAAGCGTCATATCATTGATGGAAAGGCGAAGTCGCGTCATACACACTTCGTTGTGAGTTAAGTTTTTTGAGCCGCCTATTGCATTTAGGATCTCGTGAGCAATAGCATTGCTGTCCATTGGATATCTCCCCAAGTATGACCACATATCAAACACTTAACCGTTTGACTTGGTCTAGCATCCTTGTAGTCTTATGAATACACACCTACGAGGCATAAGTATAGGGGCTTTAACGTGCCAAAATTCAAAATCTGCAAACCATCCGGTGAACGGTTAAAAAATAACTGCGAACGCTTACTGTTATGCTTAAAGCGTGTCGAGAAGACCCTTGGCATCTGCGTCTGGATTACCGAGACAAGAAAAGGTCAAGTCAGCCCATGCTTTGTAGAGCGGAATACGTACTGCAGCAAGTTCTTGTATGCCAACACTTTGTGAGAGTGGTCTTCCTGTAAGAGCCAGTTCTTCAAGCGGGCGCGTAAGGTAGACAAGCTTGCCGTTTTGACGGAGCGCTTGGTAGTTTGAAGGCGTAACAACTACGCCACCTCCGCAAGAGATCACCACACCACTCATGCTGGAAATCTCTTGAATTATTTCATGTTCTAGATGTCTAAATGCTGCTTCACCGTGTATTTGTAGGTAGGTTGCCGCTTCGCAGTGAGCTTTCTGCTTGATGAGAAAATCAGTGTCTATCCAGGGACGATTCAAGAGCTTTGCTAGAGCTTCTCCCGTAGAGGTTTTTCCAACTCCCGGCATACCAATAAGCACGATGTTTTCTTTTGAAGCATGGAGCTCACGCGAGATGTTTTCTATCTGAGCGTCTGATACTTCTTGACCCAAAAAGAGTGAGCTTGCTCTAGCTGCTTGAGCTACCAGCATTTTTAAACCATTTGCATTGAGTATTCCAAGACTTTCTGCGTCTAAAAGAAGCTGAGAGCGCAGCGGATTATAGATAAGATCAATCACGCATTGTAGAGAAGTAAAAGCAGAAAGTTCCTCTTTTGAAAGAGGAGAAACATCAGCATGTGGGAACATTCCTACTGGCGTTGCATTGACAAGAAGATCAGTGTCATAGTGAGATTTAATCTGGTCATAGGTAATTGCGCAGTCTACATATGAAGAGCTTACGTGAGGGTTCCTGGAGACTCCCACAACATATGCACCGTCTTGTTTGAGCGCATAGCAAATTGCCTGACCAGCGCCACCAAAGGCTCCTAAAACAATTGCCTTTTTATGGCTCAAGTTGACCTTGAGGCTTTTTACCAGATACTCAAAGCCATACACATCGGTGTTGTCTGCGGCTATAAAACCATTAGCATCTTTTACCAGGGTATTTGCCGCTCCTATAGCTTGTGCATCCTTAGAAGTAGCGTCTGCAAGAGCACAGGCATCCTTTTTGTAGGGGATAGTAACGTTCAAGCCCCGCCAAGGTTGGTCTTTGAGAAAACCCTTCAGCTCAGAAGCAGAAAGCTCATGAAGCTGGTAGGGAAATGACCCCAACTTTTCATGAATTTCTGCCGACCAACTATGAGAGAGTTTCTCGCCAATAAGGCCGTAAGGAGCAAGAGGAGCTGTAGGGTTACTTGAGGCTTGCTGCTCAGAATTAGAGCTCATGGTCTGTCTCCTGAACTGCCTTTGCGGCGTTCATCAATACCTCAAGTAACTCTAAAGCATAAGGTTCAAGTTCATTAGAAACAGTGGCTTTAACCTGGTCTCTTTTGGCATTTTCTCTTGAGGAATCAAGAACAGTGAGGTCCTGCTCCTTTTTGTAAGCGCCAATTTGTTTGGCAACCGCAATCCTTTGCTCAAAGAGGTCAAAGATTTGCGCATCAATTGAATCGATTTCCTGGCGAAGCGTTTCTAGCTGACTAGTCATTGTGATATCCGTTCTGCTCAGAGGGCCAGGAATACAAGGTGTCGAGAAGAGCTAGTGCAAAAGCGCTTTCAACGCAGGGCACAGCGCGTAAAACTGCAGTTACATCATGTCTGCCCTGAACAACAAGCTGCTCTGGGTTCATAGTCTGAAGGTTTACTGAGTTCTGTGGTAGGCCAATACTCGAGATAGGTTTTAACGCACATCTAAACCAGATGGGAGCACCCGTTGAGATTCCACCAAGGATGCCTCCGGCGTGATTGGTGGTTGGTACAACAGTGCCGTTACGCACTTCGTATGCATCGTTATTCTCAGAGCCAAGGAGATTGGCAACTTCCATGCCGCTACCAAATTCTATGGCTTTAACAGCAGGAATACCAAAGACTGCAGCAGAGATGGTATTTTCAAGCCCATGAAAATGAGGGCACCCAATACCTGCAGGAACACCCGTTGCAGCACATTCTATGATGCCGCCAACAGTATTTTTCTCTGAGCGCAGCTGCATAAGGAGTGCGCGGGTTTTCTCGCCAGCTTGAGCATCAAGGAAGGGAAGCTCTTGAGGGTTAGCCTGAAGTAGCTGATTCATTTGGTAAGCAAGTAGCTTGTTGGCCTCAAGTGAGTTGTCTACGAGCTCAAGAGGAGTGTCGTTGATGTTCTTTATTTTGAGTACGTGAGCTGCAAGGGTAATGCCTTGAGCTTGCAAAATCTGGAGCGCTATGCCTCCTGCAATGCAGAGAGGGGCGGTTAGGCGGGCGGAAAAATGTCCTCCACCCGTTTGCTTGTACGAGTCTCCCCATTTTGCCCAGGCAGCAAAATCGGCATGTCCTGGTCGTGGGACAAGCTTTGTAGCTGCGTAATCTTGTGGACGAACGTTTGTGTTAGGTAGCTCCGCCGTGAGCGGGGAGCCATCTAGAATGCCTTCTGCTGAAATTCCTGAGACAAACAGTGGATCATCAGTCTCTTTACGCGGAGTATCCCACGGATGCGATGGAGATCTTCTTTGAAGGAATGTCTTGAGAGCTGCTAAGTCAATGCTAAAACCAGCAGGTAAACCTTCAATGGTGCAGCCGATTTTTGGAGCATGAGACTCGCCAAAAATAGATACTTTTACTGTTGTCCCAAAAGTTGAGGTCATCATTTATGACTCCATACTGTGACAGACGCCACCAAGCTGCTTGAAGTGCTCAAAGAAGAACGGATACGACTTATTGATTGCTTCGGCATGGGTGATTATGACAGGACCCGTTGCATACGAAGCTAAAATAGTTGCCATCATCACCATGCGATGATCATTGCACGAGTCCACAATGCAGCTGACGGGCTGTTTTCCTCCCGTGATAATAAGCTCCGTTTGATCGTCAGAGAGCTCAACGGTTACACCAAATGCCCTAAGTACGCTGCAGATACTTTGAACGCGGTCGGACTCTTTAAGATGAAGGCGCTGAATATTGGTAAGCCTACTTGTTCCAGGGATAAACGCAGCTAATGCAGCAAGTACCGGAGCAAGATCGCACACCTCGGAGACAGAAATGGTAAACGGTCGCAGGTGATCTATCATACAAGCTGCACCTTTTTGCTGGCGAGAAACACGTGCGCCCACAAGCGATAACGCGGCCAAGATAGCTCTATCTCCCTGGACACTTTGCATGGAGAGCCCTGTGACCTCTACGCCTTGCCCAATTGCACCTGCAGCAAGCCATGGTGCAGCGTTTGACCAATCTCCTTCGATTGAATAAACGCCTGGACAAACGTAGTGTTGAGGTTCAATGGCATAGGTGGCATTCTTTACATCAAATACAGTAGTAACACCAAAGTCTTTCAATACGTGCTCTGTGATAGCCAGATAGTCTTTTGACTGGATGGACCCTGTAATCTGTAGTGTTGAAGATTCGTTTAACAAAGGCAATGACAGCAAAAGTCCAGAAATAAATTGAGAAGAAATATCTCCTGGTAGCTCAAATAAACCATTAGTAAGCTGACCCGAAACCTCAAAGGTCTTCTCGTCTTGCCAGCTAAAAGACATACCATGGGCAGAGAGTTCTGAGATAAGCGGCTCTAGGGGTCGAGAAAAGAGTCTTCCTTCTGCAGAAATTGTGGCGGTTACGTTTAGCGCGCCCAGAAGGGGGAGTAAAAACCTGAGCGTGGTGCCAGATTCTTTGCAGTTAATTTGCACGTTTTGAGGGCGATTTTGCTCTTTTGCAGGAACAACTCTAAATCCCTGTTTAGTTCTAGCGATAGTGGTGCCTAAAGCTTTAAGACAATCAACAGTTACTTGAATGTCCTCTGAGATGTAAGGACAGGTAATGTTAGTAGTGCCGTTTGCAAATGAAGCACAGATGAGCGCGCGATGAGCGCATGATTTTGACGGGATGGCTTCTACCGTTCCAAACAAATCATGAGGAGTTATTGAAACATCCATTTTTCACCCGCTCCGTAACTAATTGCTTGATGTAAGAATACCGCAGTTGAGTGTCAGAGAAGGATATGGTTAAAATTATTTGAAGATTAAAGGAGGAAGCAAGTGAATAAGCCTTTTAGTGCCGTAACTCAGGTTTTACGTGGTTATACGTACAATCAGGTTAAAGCTGTCGTTGAGGTTCTTGTTGATTCTCCTGTACATAACGTTGAAGTAACCATGAACACTCCAGAAGCTGCTTCGTTAATTCAGAAGCTGTCCAGTGAATATAGTTCTGATATCAATATTGGTGCTGGTACCGTGCTTACTCTTGAAGATCTTCAGACGGCTCATAAAGCTGGCGCCACGTTTGTTTTAGCACCAACACTGTTCTCTGAAGAGATGTTTGACTACTGCAAAGAGCATGAGATTTTGAGTGTTCCGGGAGCGTTTACGCCAACAGAGATTGCTCATGCATTTGCTCTTGGTGCAGATATTGTCAAAGTATTCCCCGCAAATGAGGTTAGTTATGGATACGCCAAAAAGGTGTGTGAGCCTTTAGGAAACTTGCCTCTTATGGCGGTTGGTGGCGTTACAACAGATAATCTTGCTGAAGTATTTGCTGGCGGTTATGCCTATGTAGGAACTGCTAACGGCATCTTCAACAAAAACGATATCCTAGCTGAAGACAAGACTGCCTTAAAACAGTCAGTACGTAAGCTTGCAGAAGAGCTGGAGCGTCTAGGACGTTAGTCTTCTTTTGCTAGCTCAATCAGCTGTTTAAGTTCTGCAAATGATTTGCGCTCAATACGCACATCACCAATGCCATAGATAAGCGCCATATCAATTGAATTTGCGTGGCTTTTCTTGTCATGAAGTGCTGCGCTGTAAAGTTCTTCCACAGTAAATGAAGTGCTGGTAGGAAGGTTATAAGCTTGAGTGAGCGCGGCGATGTTCTCTGCGTCTTCAACAGAACAAAGACCAAGCTTGGAACAGGCTTTTGCCAACAGGGAAGTTCCAGCAGCCACACAGGAGCCGTGTCCAAGTTCAAAGTTGCTGAGCGTCTCAATAGCATGGCCAAGTGTATGGCCCAGATTGAGCAATTTTCTAGACCCTGCTTCTTTGAAGTCTGCTTCAACGATTGTCTTCTTTATTTCAATGCACTCTTGAATGAGCTCTTGTCTATGCGTCACGTCGATGACCTGCACAGGGTTTCTCGCCAAAGAGATTTTATTGAAGAGCTCATGTCCAGAAAGAACGCCATATTTAATAAGCTCTCCGCAGCTATCTTGTAAGAGGGGAGTCGGAATAGAGTTCAGCAGTTCAAGGTCAACAATAACGGCCTTGGGATTATAGAAGGCTCCAACCAGATTTTTCCCAAACGGTAGGTCAATAGCAGTTTTTCCACCAATTGAGGAGTCAATCATCGCTAAAAGAGAGGTGGGGATGTGTACGAGCGCACAACCTCGCATGTAGGTTGCTGCAACAAATCCCGCAAGATCACCAATAACACCTCCGCCAAATGCCACAACAATGTCTTCTCGCGTAAAACGGTTTTCTGCAAGGACGCTTACCAGCTTTTGATACGACTCAAATGATTTTGCGTGCTCACCTGTGGACACTGTGGCGGTTGTAACGGAGTAGCCAGCTGACTCCAACGAGGTAAGAAGCTCAGAGCCAAAGAGCTTGTTCAAATCTGGATGAGTGACCACAAGAATCTTTGACCCTGAGGTGCAGGAACGAATGAGCTTACCAGCCTGCGTAAGCAGGTGATGCCCTACATGAATTTGATATGAGTCGGATGTTAGGTCAACGGAAATAGTATTCATGAGCTCCTCATTTGCTGGTTGAATTCATTTTAGCATGGGAAAATACCAGAAGAAAATTACGCAAACCGTTACAAAAGGCAGTAAGTAGGCTGGGGTATACTTATGCACCATGACTCCGTAGCTCAGTGGATTAGAGCGTTTGCCTCCGGAGCAAAAGGTCGTGGGTTCGAAACCCACCGGGGTCACCACGTGCAAAAAACCGGCCATCACTGACTGGAGATTGTTTATATGTCATTGCAGGGTACTGAAGGTAAGAAGAGTGTACGTTTAGAAGAAACGTATGAAGGTCTGACATCAAAAGAAGTTGCAGAAAGAGTTTCTGCAGGTAAAGTTAATACTAATACAGACGTCAAAACTAAATCTATTGCTCAGATCATTGCAGAGCACAGCCTTACGCTCTTTAACATAGTTAATGTTTTGATGGCGCTCCTTGTTGTTGTAACGGGACAGTACAGAAATGCGCTTTTCATGAGCGTAGTTCTTGCAAACCTGGTCATTGGCATTGTGCAAGAGATTCGTGCAAAACGCATGATTGACCGACTATCTCTTATGACGGCTCAGAGTGTTTGTGTCATCCGTGATGGCAAAGATACCTTCATCAAACCTGACCAGCTTGTCATTGACGATCTTGTGCGCTTGAAGACGGGCGATCAAATTCCTGCTGACAGTATTCTTGTATCAGAGCACGTAAGCGTTGATGAAAGCCTTCTAACTGGTGAGGCAGAGCCCGTACAAAAGACCACGGGAGACGAGCTTCTCTCTGGTAGTTTTGTCGAGAGGGGCGGTCTTGTTGGTAGGGTATGCCGTGTAGGTCAGGAAGGCTATGCTGCGCGTATTAACGCAGAAGCTAAGTTTGTAAAAGAGATCAACTCAGAGATTCTTACCACCATTAAGTCGATTATTCGCGCAGGCTCCATTGCATTGATTCCGCTGGGTATTGGTCTTTTTGTTCGTACCTATTTCATTGATAACGCCGATTTAAATGAAGCGCTTCTTTCGATGATTGCTGCCGTTATTGGCATGATTCCTCAAGGACTCGTTCTTCTCACCAGCTCGGTTCTTGCTATTGCAACCATTAGGCTTGGCCAGAAAAATGTTTTGGTTCAGCAGCAATACTGCATTGAAACGCTGGCACGCGTAGATACCCTTTGTTTGGACAAGACGGGCACTATCACCACGGGAAACATGGAAGTTGCTCGTGTTTTGGATGCTTCGTTTACGCCAATTACTGAGGCTGCGGGTGCTCTGCAAGCGGCTGTAAACGTTGTCGGCGCAAACAAAGATGACGCTAACGATACGGCTACGGCAATCCTTGCGTACGCGTCCAAGCAGGGGATTCAAAGCAAACGTCCTTCTCGCGTTGTGGCGTTTTCTTCCAAGAGAAAGTACTCTGGCTGCGTCACTGAGGACGGACAGGCATTTGTTATCGGTGCTGCTCAGTTTGTGCTTGGTCCCGAGGCAGCGGACGTTATCGCATCGTCCGATGCATTTGCGTCCATTGAACGCGTGCTGGTTGCCTGTACCGTTGATGGATTTGACCAGAATGATAACTTCGAGGGAACTCCTCAGCTCCTAGGTTACGTAGTGCTTAGGGATCAGATTAGAGAGACCGCCCCACAAACCATTGCATACTTTCTTGAACAAGGTGTTGACCTGCGCGTTATTTCGGGCGATGACCCTCGTACTGTCTCCGCTATTGCTGAGCGAGCGGGAGTCCCTTATGCCGACGGCTGGGTAGATGCAACCACACTACACACAGAGGCAGATATTGCTGCAGCTGTCGAGAAGTACCACGTATTTGGTCGCGTTACGCCAGAACAGAAGCGTGAGCTTGTAATTGCACTCCAGAATCATGGTCACACCGTTGCCATGACCGGCGACGGCGTCAATGATATCTTGGCGCTGAGGCAGTCGGACTGTTCTATTTCTGTTGCTTCTGGTTCTGCTGCAGCTAGAAACGTTGCAGAGATTGTTCTGGCAGATAACGACTTTGCCCATATGCCAGAAGTTGTTGCCGAAGGTAGGCGTTCTATTAACAATCTTCAGCGATCTGCTGCGCTCATTCTTGTAAAGACGGTTTATACTGCGGCTTTAGCGCTCTATTGCATTATTGCGCCACCATACCCCTTTATTCCTGTTCAGATGTCGCTGCTTTCATTTGCAACCGTTGGCCTGCCATCGTTTGTGTTGGCGCTTGAGCCAAATCACGATCGCGTAAAGGGCAACTTCCTGGTCAACATTTTGCGTAAGTCACTACCTGCTTCTATTGCGGTAACTATCACGCTCGCGCTTCTTATGACTGCAGGTCATCTGTTTAAGTTGAACCTGTCTCAGGTGTCTACGATGGCGCTTATCACCACCGCAACAGTTGGTTTTGCGCTGCTCAGAAGAATTTCTTTGCCTCTCACCAAGCTCCGCGTTGCACTTCTTGTTGTATGCATTGCCATTGTGGTTGGCGGATGCACGGTAGCGCAGGACTTCTTCCGTATTGCACCTCTCACCCCACGCATCTTGCCGTACTTGGCAATTTGTTTGGTGATTTCCGTTATTATCTTCAACAGAATTTCCGAACGTTACATTCACAACTATGCAAAAGATCGATTCTTTGACCTGGTTGTGAGATTAATGGGAGGAAAGTCAACTTATAGCTCTTCTGCTGATATAAACGATTAAACTGAAGCACAAGCAAAGAGTTGTGGAGGGTGTATGCGTTGTCCAAACTGTGGATCTGAGGTCGATGAAGGGGCTTTAACCTGCCCTCATTGTCAGATTGATCTAAGTTTGACTCAAAGGATTCCTGTTACTCAAGCTGAGTGGTGCCCTCATTGTGGCGCCTTAGTTGGTGCTGCTGCAGAAAGCTGCCCCAAGTGTGGCCTTCCTCTGCCACAGGCAGCGCCTGCTGCTCGTCCCGCGCGAGCCATCAGGCCTACGCGCAACATCTCGCTCCCAGAGATTGATGCCGCTCCAGCACCTGGCGAGAAACACGATCCACTCGCAGATGCAGACCCTCATGCATCATCTTCTGCTGCAGCAGATCCCACTGTTTTGCAGCAAATGCCAGCCGACAACGCTGACCCAGATGCTACCAGCGCGTTTGCCTCAGTAAGTCGTAGACCAGCTCCTCGTTTTGAGTCTGCAATTCCTTCCGAGCCTTCAAAAGAGAACCTTCCTGAGGCAGAAGGAATCCCTCGCACACGCGTTATTCTGCTCTCAGCACTTCTTGTCACAACGCTGGTAGTAGCTGCAATCTTTATCATTACGCACCCGTGGGACCCTCAGGCAACCGATAATCGCGCAAAGGTTGAGGCTCCAGTCTCATCTACTCCTACTACCACTCCCGTTACGCATCTAACGGGACAAGACACTAGTGCAACTCAGCAAAACACAAGTTCAGATGCTGTTTTTGATGCACTTGATAGCGATTATCAGAAGCTGGGAGATCTCTCAAAGCGCCTTGATGATAACGAGAAAACCTTTGATCAGCTTGCTATTACTGGCTCTGATCAAGAGCGCGCTGATGCCCAGCAGGAAGCAGAGCAGATATCGCTGGATATCAGTAATGTTATCTCTGACCTTTCAAGCCTTGATGACTCCAATGGAAACTATCGTCAGACCATTGAAAATCTTACTAAGCTTGGCAACTGGCTTCGTAATCGTTCTGACGCTTTAAGTGATGGATGGAAGCGCTCAGTTGCTTCTAACAATCCTTCTCAGGACAAAGACAACATCTTGGCGCCAGTTGATAACATCAGAGACTCCAGTGGCTCCAGCTCATACCAGAAACTTTTTGATGAAAATTACGTGAATTGGAAGCCACAAAAGCAGTAAATCTCTACCGTTCAGCTGCTTTAATTTCAAAAATCTCATCATACTGGTAAAATAATTAGGTTAGAAAAGAAGTTCTTTATTACTAAGGGTTTCTCGCGTTTTTTCTTCTCTTAGATGTAAAGAAGCTTGGAGGAATTATGTTTGGACTTGATCCATTGTATACACCAGTGCGCCAGGTTACTGGTACTGAGGTCGCCGTCTTTGATACCAACAAGGGAATCATTAAGGTTCAGCTTGACGGTAAGGGCGCACCTATTCATGTGGCAAACTTCTGCGAGCTTGCAGAGTCTGGCTTCTATGACGATACCAAGTTCCACCGTCTTGTCCCTGGCTTTGTTCTTCAGGGCGGAGACCCAAACACTCGCGAGATGAGTGTTGAGGACGTTATTTTTGGTAACCCTGGTCCTGACGGAATTCCTGGTACCGGTGGTCCTGGTTATCGCATCAAAGAGGAGTTCACCACAAATCCTAACAACTCCCACGTTGACGGTGCTCTTGCTATGGCTCGTTCTCAAGATCCAAACTCCGCAGGTTCTCAGTTCTATTTCTGTCTTGGTCCACAGCATGGCTTGGATTCTGGGTACACCGTATTTGGCACAACTATCGAGGGAATGGATGTCATTTCCCAGTTAAAGGTTGGCGATGTCGTCAATTCCATTAGAATTGAAAACGCTTAAAGCCAAGTCGCACAGACTCTTGGAGGATATTGTGAATCAACAGGCATTTGAGTTAGGTAAATCTGCATATGATCAGGGCGACTGGTTTGTAGCTATCAGTCAGTTTGATGTGGCTAAAGAGCCAGGCGAGGTAAACGGTCAGATTGACCACCTTCTTGGAAACGCTTATATGAAGCTTGGACAGTTTGATTCCGCAGCTTCTGCTTACAAGTCCGCTCTTGCTGACGCTTCCTACGGCAAGGTTGGCGCTCTCTCTACTAATCAGGGTCGCGCACTTCTGGCTGCTGGTAGGGTACAGGAGGCTATTGCTGCCCTTACTAACGCTGTCCAGGACGCCTCTTATGCAACTCCTTATAAGGCACAGCTTGCTCTTGGTTCTGCATACGAGAAGATTGGTGATATTCGCAACGCCGGTATTGCTTACAGAAACGCTGCAGTTGACGAGAAGAACCCTAATCCTTCATCAGCGCTTTGCAGCCTAGGCGCATGCTTCATGGGTCTGAACAGGCCTGTTGATGCTGTTGAGGCATATCGTACCGCTCTTGATTTTGCTAATCCTCTGGATAATTCCAATAAGATTTATGCAGATCTTGGTCTTGCATACGTTGCAGCAAATCGCATGTCTGAGGCAGTTGATGCTTTCACTCACGCTACTGCAGACGGCAGCTTTGCTCTGTCTAATCAGCAGCAGTCTGCCTTTGATGCAGCTCGCAGGGCTATTACTGCAATGACTTCTGGCAAGCCATCTGAGACTGATGCCTTCCTTCAGGCAGCTGGCTATGGTGCCTATGATCCACTGGATCCTACAGGTATGTCCGGCGAGCTCATTCCTTCTGCAGAAGATACTGGCTTCTTCCAGATTACTGAGCAGGAGATTATTGAGCAGGATAAGAAGGACAAGAAGATTAGGCGTAAGCATCGCCATACCGGCCTTAAGGTCTTTATCACTATTCTTATTTTGCTTATCTTAGCTGTTGGTGGCGCTGGTTATGCTTACTATCGTGGCTATGGATGGCCAACCCAGCAGTCTGTTGTTCAGGATATTTTCAACGCTAAAGCACAGGGCACTGATATTGGTCGCTATGTCTCTAGTTCTGTTTCTAGCACCACGCTTCAGCAGATTTCTAACAGCCTGCCATCAAGCTCTGCTGTCACCATCAACGGTGTTGACCAGAGCATGACTCACTCAACAGTAAACGCTTCTGTCAGCCTTTCTAACGGCGGAAACGTTGACTACACCATTGAGCTTGTTCGTGATGGTATTGGCTGGAAGGTGGCAAGCGTTACCACTTCGTATGTCAGCCAGAACAATCAGAACTCCGGTACAACTTCTGGTACCAACGGTTCTAACTCGGGAACTACCTCTGGAACTAATGGATCTAACTCCTCAAATTCCTCCAATAGTTCCTCCAGCTCTTCAAAGTCTGGTAACTAGTACTAAACTGTTTTAACCGTTCTTTCTGCAGGATTATTACGCACACGCGTAGCACGTTTGATTGGATATCATGTCTATCTTCGATTCGCTCTTCGGAGAATATGGCGGAGACCTAGCCATCGATTTGGGAACTGCAAACACCCTTGTTGCAGTTCGTGGTCAGGGTATTGTCATCAATGAGCCATCGGTTGTTGCAATCGATAAAAGCGAGAGCCGCGTTTTGGCTGTTGGCGCTGACGCAAAGCGCATGATTGGTCGTACTCCTGGCTCCATCATTGCAGAGCGCCCTCTTAAAGACGGCGTCATTGCAGACTTTGACGTTACTGAGGTTATGCTTCGTTACTTCATCGAGAAGGCCCGTGAGCGCAAATATCCTTGGTCACCACGTCCACGCGTAGTTGTTTGCGTTCCTTCTGGCGTTACATCTGTCGAGAAACGCGCTGTTTTTGAAGCAACTATTCAGGCAGGCGCTCGCCAGGCATTCTTGATTGAAGAGCCTATGGCTGCAGCTATTGGCGCAGACCTTCCAATTGAGGATCCAACCGGTTCTATGGTTGTAGACATTGGTGGCGGTACTACCGAGGTTGCTGTTATCTCCATGGGTGGTATTGTTGTCTCGCAGTCCATTAGAACTGCAGGTGACGAGTTTGATCAAACTATTCTTGAACATGTTCGTGATGCGTATAACCTCTCTATTGGTGAGCGTACCGCAGAAGACATCAAGATTAAGGTTGGCTCAGCAGCTCCTCTTGCAGAAGAGCTTGACGTTGAGGTAAACGGTCGTGACGTCATGAGTGGTCTTCCAAAGACAGTTCGTATTGAGTCAGAAGAGATTCGTCGTGCTCTTGATCGTCCTCTTGACGAGGTCACCAAGGCTGTCAAAGATGCGCTTGATGTGACTCCACCAGATCTTGCATCTGATCTTATGTACTACGGTATTTTGCTTACCGGTGGTGGCGGAATGCTTCGCGGTCTTGACCAGAGACTTCGTGAAGAGACTGGCGTGCCTGTTAACGTAAGCCCAACCGCTCTAGAAAATGTTGTTACCGGTTGTGCAAAGGTTCTTGAGGCTAACGCATTGTCCGGTGGATTTGTTCAGAGTGCAGGCCAATAAATATGCCATTGTCTAATCAGATCCAGGGTGCTTCATCAGGCCTTGGATCTAACAATAATAAGCATACGGGCGGCCGTAGTTTTATTATTCTTTCGCTGCTTTCAATTGTGTTATTGACGGTTAGCGCTCGTATGGGTGCAGGGGGACCGCTCGAGATGGTTCGAGGCGGCTTCTCTACTATTACCATGCCTTTTAGAATGGCAGGTTCTGCTATCGCTATGCCTTTCCAGGGCATTGGTAACATTTTTAGTAACTTAACAGCAGACCAGCAAACGCTTTCTGATCTTAAGGCAGAAAACGAGCAACTGCGTTCAAGAAACGCAGAGCTCGAAGAGACAAATCAGTCTACGCAGCGTCTGCAGGGTCTTCTCGACCTTAAAAATACCTATAACCTGCAGTCTACGGGTGCTCGTGTCATCTCTGGTTCTACTGACTCGTTCAATAACACCATTGTGATTGACAAGGGAACTTCATCCGGACTGGCTGTTGGCATGCCTGTTGTTGATAGCGGCGGCGTTATTGGTCAGATCATTGAGTGCGGTCCTACAACTTCTACCGTTCGTCTTATTACTGACGAGAAGAGCGGTGTGGCTGCTATGGTTCAAAGCAGCCGAGCTCAGGGTATGCTTATGGGTTCCGCTTCAAGGCAGATTACTCTTAACCTGATCAACACCAACCAGAAGGTTGCTGTAGGCGATACAGTAGTTACCAGTGGACTTGGTGGCGTGTTCCCAAAGGGTCTTCCTCTGGGTAAAGTTACCAGCGTTGAAGCAGCGCCAGGATCGCTTTATTACACCATTGTTATTGAGCCTTTTGGAAATGTCAGTACTAACGAAGAGGTAATGGTTATCACGTCTCTTTCTGAGGAGCAAAAAGCTACCGCAGATGATATTGCAGAGGCAGATAAGCAAAACACTCCAACAGCAACTAATTCTGACAGTAAGGATAAAGACTCCAAAGACGGATCTTCGGGTTCTTCATCAAGCAACTCTTCTGGCAGCGGCTCTGCAAACAACACAACAAATTCCCAGCAGAATGCAACGGTTGCTGCTCCAACGGGTAATACACAACATAACAGCGGAAGAACAGATTAAGGGGGATGTATGCAGGTTTCTGATAGAAATAAAAACACACGCAGCATCACCGTTCTTGCTGTTGTTTGCTTCATTTTGCAGATTATGCTTACACCACAGGTTTCTTTTGGTGGGGGAGTCATCAATTTTGCATTGATTTTCTCGGCAGCTATTGCCCTGAGATATGGTGGCAAAACTGGCGTAATAAGCGGCTTTATTGCAGGTCTAATCTATGATCTGACTTCTGCCAACCCCATTGGTCTCATGGCACTCTTGCTTGTGGTCAGTTCTTATTTCATGGGCCAAGAGGTAAGAGACAGAATCTCTGGCAATTTTGGTACCTCTATGGGCTTTGTTGCCCTTCAAACTTTTGGTGTCACCTTTATGTATCAGCTCATTAATTCTTTGATTGGCTCTGGTGGCAACTTCTTTGAGGGGCTGCTGTTTAAGTCTTTCCCCACCATGTTGTTCACCATTTTGGCTGCTCTGCCTGTTTTCTATGTACTTTCTCATTCCCAAAGGTCTCATTCATCTTTGGGTGGAACTTCGCTCTACCGCGGATCTCACCGAGCTCCACAGCGCCTCAAATAAGGGGTTAGTATGAATTTCACCCTTGTTATCCTTGCTTGTTGCGCTGTTGCAGCAATTGGTTTGATCATTGTTTACCTCACCTTTGGTAGAAAAGACTCGCCGTTTACCTTTGATATTGGTGGCGGCGCTCCCAAGGCGTCCGGTGGTTCTGACGGCTCTGCCGAGAAGACCCTCTCGTCCAGACTTATCGGATTTGCAATTGCTGTTGGCGGTATGTTTGCCGTGCTTATTGGTCGTCTTTGGACCATGCAGCTCTTATCGTCAGCTGACTATACTGAGCAAGCAGAGCGCAACCGTACGCGAACAGTTACTACCGCAGCTCCTCGTGGTCGCATTCTGGACAGAAATGGCGTGGAGATTGTTACTAACAGGCCAAGTCCAACGGTAGTAGCTCGAGCAGACGTTGCAGAAGACTACATTAAGCTGCAGATTCTTGCTAACCTTCTGGGCATGCCTATGTTGGCGGTGCGCAGAAAAATCATGGATACCTCTGATGGTGCCCAAGCGCTTCGCACGGTTTCTGTAGATGTTTCTAGGCGCGTAGTTGCCTACATTTACGCTCATGGTGCTTTGCTTGATGGCGTTTCAATTGAGGAGCGTACCCAGCGCGCCTATCCAAACGGTTCTCTTGCAGCTCATGTTGTTGGCTACACCGGAACCGTTACACAAGAGCAGCTTGAAAGCAGTAAAACTGCGGATGGCGGCTTTGTGTATGCCCACGGTGATATCGTGGGACAAACGGGTGTTGAGTATCAGTACGAGTCCGCTCTTCAGGGTGTTCGTGGTGAGCAAACGGTGTATGTTGACGCTGCTGGTAATGTTTTATCTCACTCAACGTCTATTGCTCCTCAGAGCGGCTCAGATGTTGTTTTGACCATTGATGCAAACATTCAAAAAGCAGCAGAAGCATCCCTTGTCAGTGTTATCAACACAGTTAGATCACAAGACTTCCAAGGTCGCAGTGCAAGTGTGGTGGCACTTGATTGTACTAACGGTGAAGTTATTGCTATGGCAAGCTATCCAACGTATTCACCTTCAATGTTTGTTGGAGGTATTTCCAGTTCTGACTGGGATACGCTTTCTTCTGAAGAGGCAAACTATCCGCTGATGAATCGCGCAATTGCTGGACAGTATCCATCTGGATCTACCATCAAAGCACTTACTACCTTTGCTGGACTCAAATATGGCATTTGTGACGGAAATTCAAGCTGGTATTGTACGGGTTTCTGGACTGGTTTTGGCGAGCAGTACGGCATGCACTGTTGGCTTCTTTCTGGTCACGGCACCGTTAATCTGATTACCGGTATTACCAACTCTTGCGATATTGTTTTTTATGAGATTGGTAAGGGCTTCTTCTATAACAACGATCATCCAGAGGGCATGCAAGAGACATTCCGCGCCTTTGGACTTGGTGCGCTTTCTGGTATTGACCTTCCAGAAGAGGCATCTGGCCGCGTTCCTGATGCAGAGTGGAAGTGGAATTACTTTACCAGCTCGCCTGATGATGCTCGTAAGTGGCAGGGTGGCGACAACTGTAACCTTGCAATTGGACAGGGCGATCTTTTGGTAACCTGCCTTCAGATGGCAAATGCGTATTGTGGTATTGCAAACCGAGGTCCAATTTACAAACCACATGTTTTGAAGAGTATTAATGCCAGAAACGGAAATGGCTCTGTTATTGAGTATAAAAACGAGGTCATTCTGAGCCCAGAAGAAAAAGATGAGCACCGAGACATTGTTGCTCGTGGTCTTTATGGCGTTGTCTATGAGGAATCTGCTTCTCAGACTATCCACTGGACCAATCTTGATGTCACGGTTAATGGCAAGACGGGTACTGCTGAGCAGCAGTCTATTGGTGAGCCCGTTGGTTGGTTTGTTGGCTATGCACCTGCTGACAAGCCTCAGTATGTTGTTGCTGCAAATCTAGATTGCGCACCTTCTGGCGCAGGTTCTGGTATGTATATTGTTCGAGACGTTTTTGGTGCAATTTATAATCAGCCAGACAACGTTGGTAGGTAAGGAGGCGAGAAACCCATGGCACTTGATTCATCTGCAGTTACAAAACAAAGAATGAACTCACCTTTTAGGAGGCGTGGAGGTATTCCTTCAGGCGGCCTTGCCAAGAAAGAGAAGCTTACTGGTAAGAATATCTTGAGTAATCTTTATCTAGCACAGCTTGTTCCCGCGGCACTTCTCGTCCTCATCGGCATTGTGGTTATCTGGACCGCATCGATGAACATTGCCGAAGCTAGTTTTCCTAGGCACCTTCTGGGTATTGGTTTGGGCCTTGTTTTTGCCACGCTTATGTGGCGCTATGACTACAGAGCACTTGCAAATATGACAAATGTGCTGATTGTTGGCGTAGTTGTATTGATGATTTTGCCTAAGATTCCCGGCTTTGGCGTTTCGGTTAAGGGTATGACTGGTTGGGTTAATATCCCACTTGTAGGATTTAGATTTCAGCCGTCTGAGCTGGGAAAGATTGTCACAATCTTCCTTATGGCTTCGGTGAGTGCTCAGTATAACGGTAAGGTAGAAACGCTTAGAGACTATGTAAAGCTTTGTGGAACATTGATGGTTCCATTCGGCTCCATTATGCTTTTGCCTGACCTGGGAACTGGCCTGATTATTTTGGTTATCGGAGCCACCATCATCATTTGCTCTGGTGCAAAACGTTCTTGGATTCTTGTGACCGTTCTTTTGCTCATTGCTGTTGTTGCTCTTGTTGTTGTGACTTCTATGATTCCTGGTATTCCTCACATTCTTAAGGAGTACCAGATGAAGCGTCTTACCGTCTTCTTGGATCCTTCTGTTGATCCGTCGGGAGACGGCTATAACCTGCAACAGGCAAAGATTGCCGTAGGTTCTGGTGGCTTTATTGGAAAAGGACCAGGTAACGCTACGCAGGCAAGTGGACGATTCTTACCAGAGGCACACACAGACTTTGTTTTTGCACTCTTCTCGGAAGAGTTTGGCTTCCTTGGTGCATTCGTTATGCTTTCACTTTTTGCATGGATGATTTTTGCAACCATTCTGTTTGCCATGAAGACCGAGAATACCTTCTCTAAACTGGTACTTGTTGGTTGTGCGGCCATGTGGTCGTTCCAGGTTTTGCAGAATGTTGGCATGTGTATTGGTATCATGCCTATTACTGGTATTCCATTGCCTTTTATCAGCTTTGGATCAACATCGATGATTGCTCAGCTCGTTTCTGTAGGAATCGTCCAGTCTGTTTACAGACATAAAACAAAGGCGGCATAAGCCATGGCAAAAAGAAACAGCTTGGGCAAACTTGCTACCTCTGTATTACAAGAATTCCGCGGGTCGCTTTCATCTCTAGAGCCAACTTATACGCATATCTACGTTGATTCCCTTGCTTCTGAAGAGGTAATCCTGGCTGTACATTCGTATTTTATGCCAGAGAGAACAGATGCAACGGTGCGTGTCTCTAAACTTGCCGACGGTGTTTCGTTTGTTTCTGGAGGCATTGGTCGCACGGGAAAGAATGCTGCTATTCCTGATATTGCGGTGATTATTCCTACGCCAACATCACAGTACGAGGACGCCCTTACCATGTTGGTAAGTCATTCAATTCCTTGTGCGGTGGTTGTAGAGTCTGCAGTTGAAGCGCAACAAATTGCTGATACGCTCTACAACACGGGGCTTATTAGCATTGTTGCGGGCACCACTGAAGAAGTGCTCTTTGATCGACTCTCTTCATGGATTGCAACTGCAACAGAAAAATCAGTCTCTTTTGCGGCAGCGTATCCTCTTTGTAGAACTCAAGTGGTCAAACAGATAACCGCTGCTTGCGCTAAAGAAAATGCAGCTATTGGAGCTGTAGCATTGGTTCCTGGCTCTGATATGCCGCTGATGACAGCGCGCCAGATCAGACTGGCGCTTGATATTACCGCCGCCTATAACATCAATATGAATGTTGAAACCATCGCCGAACTTCTCGGCGTTGTGGGCGCGGGCTTTGGATACCGTACGGTTGCACGCACGGTCGCAGGCGCAGTTCCAGGGTTTGGCTGGGCGCTTAAGGCTGGCATGGGGTACGCAGGTACTCACACTACTGCTCGCGTCATTCACGCGTACGCTCGCAAAATTGCCGAGAAACGCGACGAGGTAGCAGCTGATTCTTCTACCAAAACCGGCGCTTCGAGTGCTTCTACAGGCGCAAGCGCAACAGCAGATACAAATTCACAATCAAATACCGTAGAGATAGCAACCACACAGTCCCTCGCCAAAAGATAGAAAGTAGACTATCGTGCGTGTTAAACGAGAAAATCTCTTCCATCTCATTGAGCCCATGCTTCCGCATGTCGAGAAACCCTCAAGATACTTAAATCACGAGTGGGGAGCAGTAGAGGAGCAAGAGGGCCCTTTTCACGTTTGTATGGTCTACGCCGACGTGTACGAGGTGGGTCAGCCTAATTTGGGCATTGCCATTCTCTATAACGCTTTGAATAAGGCACCTCATATTTCTTGTGAGCGCGCCTATCTGCCTTGGGTTGATATGGCAGCTTTGATGCGCAAACGTAATGTTCCTTTGCTTTCTTTGGAAGGTGCTGCACCTCTGGCTTCTTTTGATGTGGTTGGTTTTACGCTTGCACATGAAATGATTGCTACCAACATTATAGAAACGCTTGATTTAGCAGGCATTCCATTGCTCGCTGAAGAACGTGATGAAGAGGACCCACTAATTTTTGGTGGCGGTCCTTCTGTTTGGAACTCAGAGCCAGTGGCCCCGCTCTTTGATGCAATTCTTTTAGGTGATGGCGAAGAAGCGCTGGTAGAGATGTGCGAGTGCGTGAGAACTTCCAAGCTTGACGGAGTTTCTCGCCAAGAGATTTTGCAGAGGTTGTCTGAGATTCAAGGTGTCTACGTGCCGTCGCTTTATCAGATTGTGCACGACAATACCGCAACACGCTGGGGTTATGCGGTCCCTAAAGAGGGAAGTAGTGCACCAAGCGTGGTCTATAAACGTTGCCTACCAGATCTTTCAGTAACAGACCCTGTTGCGCAGCGCATTGTTCCGTATACCGAAATTGTTCAGGACAGGCTGGCTCTAGAGATTCAGCGCGGCTGTGCTCGCGGCTGTAGGTTCTGTCAGGCCGGAATGACGTATCGTCCTGTTCGCGAGCGTCCAGCTCAGCAGATTGTGAAAGCAGGCGAGGAAGGCCTTTTGAAGAGCGGCTACGATGAAGTTTCGCTCACGTCGCTCTCTACAACGGATCACTCTCAGTGCGGCTATATTCTGCGCCGTATGAACTCTGATTTGCGTAAACGCGGCGTGCGAATCTCCATTCCTTCCCAGCGTATGGACGCGTTTGGTGCGGAGATGGCAGACGCCGTTTCTACCTCAAGGCGCGGCGGACTGACGTTTGCTCCAGAAGCAGGCTCTCAGCGCATGCGTGACGTCATCAACAAGAATGTTACCGAGGATGATCTTGAGTCCGCAGCTAGAAATGCGTTTGAAAACGGCTGGCGCCGCATGAAGCTCTACTTTATGATGGGCCTTCCAACAGAAACCGATGAAGACATTCAAGCCATTCCTGCAGTTGCAAAGCGCATTTTAGATATCGGTCGAGAAATTGGCGGCAAGGGCGTTACGGTTTCTGCCTCTGTTGCCGTGTTTGTACCCAAGTCCTACACGCCATTCCAGTGGGTTGGTCAGATTTCTCGTGAGGAAGCCCAGCGTAGGCAGCAGCTGTTGCTGTCTTCTAACCACGATAGGGGACTCAAGATTGCCTATCATGACTCCGGCACTTCGCTGGTAGAAGGTGCGCTCTCAAAGATGGGTCGCGACGGCTTTGATCTGATTTACCAGGCGTGGAAAAATGGTTGCAAGTTTGATGCGTGGACCAGTGAGTTTAACCTTGATGCGTGGAATGCAGCTGCAGAAAGTCTGGGTTTCTCGCTCTCTGAGATTGCAACAGAGACCTTTGATATCCAGGCAAAACTCCCTTGGGATCACACGTCTCCTGGCGTCTCCAAGGGTTATCTACAGCGAGAATATCGTCGAGCACTGGATGAAGTTACCACACCCGATTGCACGTTTAGCTCTTGTACGGGATGTGCGGTATGCCAGACCTTGAAGGTCGACAACGTGTTGATGGGGGTGCGCTCATGATGGATATGCAGGTAGAGAGCGTAGCTCCTGAGGCGGCTGAGCCGGCGAAGAAAGACTGGCGCGCTGGTAGGCCGCAGATTCAGCCAGAGATTATGACGGAGCGTGGAGCAGAGATTTTTAGGCTTCGCGTGGCTTACAAGAAAGATGACCGCCTTGCGTTTTTAGGACACCTTGAGCTTATTGGTACCATTGAGCGCTGTGTTCGCCGAGCTCAGCTGCCATTTAGGGTAGGTAACGGCTTTGCAAAACGCATGGGCGTGCAGTTCTCTCAGGCGCTTCCCGTTGGCGCTTCGTCTGAGGCGGAGTACTTTGACTTGAAGCTCACAGAATACGTGGACCCGGATGAAGCGTTAGAGAGGTTGTTGTCGGCTACGCCTCCCGCGCTTGCTCCGTTTGCTGCCAGCTACGTTGATCGGTCGCTGCCAGCGCTTGAAGCATGGTTGAATGCCGCTCATTGGAGATGTGACATTTTGGGAGAAGGTCTTAGGTCAGACGCGCTGCGTTGGGGGTTTGAGGATCTTCTCGCCAAAAAAGAGCTGACATACAAGCGCGGAGATAAGCAAAAAGTGGTCAATTTAGAGACAACGTTTGCGGGCTATAAGATTTCTGAGAGCTCATCTGAAACGTGCATTTCATTTGAGCTTGATACACTCCAAGATCCAAGAGCAGCGCTTAGACCTGCAGTTTTGATTTATGAGGCGCAAAGAGTTGCTGCTGAGGCAGGCGTGGATGGTCTTCAAGGTATCGATTCGTTGAAGGTGTGCCGCGTTTCACAGGCACACGTTTCAGAAAATGGACTCCTTGTGAAGCCTCTATAACATGTAGTTTTGTCTTGGAATTTTCTGAAATATGCAGTAGACTATTTCGAGTTGTGTTTCTCGCCGAGGGACATGGGACACCGACAGTTTCCCGCGGATGTCACAGGTCACGGCGGCGAAGATCTTTGCTCGGATCTTCAGAAATACAAAGATAGTATTAATCGTTGCAAGAATCAGCAATGAAGGGTTACACACATGTACGCAATCGTAGCAACTGGTGGCAAGCAGTATAAGGTTGCCAAGGGCGACGTAATCAGCGTCGAGAAGCTTGATGCGCAGCCTGGCGATAAGGTAAAGCTTGATGTTCTTATGCTTAACGACGGCAAGAAGGTTGTTGCTGACGCTGCCACTCTTTCCTCTAAGAAGGTTACCTGTGAGGTTCTTGAGCAGTACAAGGACAAGAAGGTCCTCGTCTTCAAGTTCCACAAGCGTAAGCGCTATCACCGCGCCAATGGTCACCGTCAGAACCTTACTAAGCTGAAGGTTACCGCGCTTCCTACCGCTCGTAAGGCTGCTGCTAAGGCATCCGACGAGTCTGCAGAGTAATTGGTCACTTCTGATATTGAGATAGGCAGGTAGCATTTATGGCACACAAGAAAGGTCTCGGCTCTTCCCGCAATGGTCGCGACTCACAAGCACAGCGCCTTGGCGTTAAGATTTACGGTGGTCAGGCAATCAAGGCTGGCCAGATTATCATCCGTCAGCGTGGTACTCACATCACTCCTGGCGTAAACGTTGGTCGCGGCAAGGATGACACTCTCTTTGCACTTTGCGATGGCGTTGTTGAGTTCAAGAAGGGTGCTAAGCACGTCGTTAACGTCGTTGCTGCTGAGGCATAAGTTTTCTTGAACATTCGCAGTTCATTCAAGGGGTCCTTCGGGACCCCTTTTTGTTTCTCGCAGTATCTTACGCGTACCGTTCACAGTTTCTAATTTGTTTCTTAATGTATTTCTTGACACAACCGGGCAAAGTAATGGTATTCTTCTTACATTGCAATTTACGCTCTTGGGAGGAGGACATATCATGCGCGCTACATGCACTCAGCAGTGGTGGTGGAACAACTTGTCTTTCTCCGGTCAGCGATGAGTTGCTTCTGCATACGCATTTAGAGGCTCTCGGGTGACCGAGAGCTTTTTTTGTGCGTACGTTTCTTGCTCAATCCGGATGGCGAGAAACCCGTGTTGTTAAAAGTTTTATTTGTACGTTTTGGTTTTGCGTTAAAGGAGTTTGTATGTCTACAGAAAATTTCAATGAGGTCAACGCCGCAAGTACAGAGACAGGATCTGCAGAGCAGGCACCACGTGTTGTTGCTGTTTCAAAAAATGCAGGTGTATTGGACGTTACTTCTCTAGTTCTTGTTGCCGTTCTTATTGCCGCAGGTTTTATTCTTAACCTAACCGTTGGCAAGGCAATTAGTGCTATTGGAATTGGTCCAGAGTTCATTATTTCTTCGTTCTGCCTGGCTATTCTTTTGCTTAAGCCAAACGCTGTTCAGAGCCTGGTTATTGGTCTTATCGCAGCTACCGTTATTCAGCTGACCACCTCTGTTCCTGGTGCTGATTTTGTTGCAGAGGGCGCAGCTTCACTTGTTATGTTTGCTTTCACAAGGTCTGCTCTTGCAGATAAGCCAGTAATGCCTGCAATTGGTTCTTTTGTAACCACTCTTATTTCTGGCTTGATCTTTGCTGCCATTGCTATTCCAGCAAAGGGTGCAACTATTGAGCTTTTCTACGTAATGCTTCCTGTCATCGTGGGAACCGCATTTTTTAATGCTATTGTTGTTCAGGTTCTTGCGGCTCCTCTTAAGAAGGTTTTGGGTCGATAAGTTCTTAGATACGCACTTATTTCCTGGAGAACACTGTGTCTATTATTGAAGTTCAATCTGTGTCATATAGCTATCCTGATAGCTCAGCGCATGCTCTGAATGAGCTGTCACTGAGCGTTCAGGAGGGTGACTTTGTAGGTATTGTTGGTCCTTCTGGCGCAGGCAAGTCCACGCTTGCTCTTGCGCTTTCTGGCGCTATTCCTCATCACTTTAGAGGAAGTTTCTTTGGAAAGATTCTTGTCGCTGGAATGGACACCTGCACAGTTGCGCTGACTGATATCTCTAAAATTGTGGGTTCTGTAACCCAGGATATCAACGCGCAGATGGTTGCTTCAATTGTTGAGGATGAGCTTCTCTTTGGCCTTGAGAACTTTGCGGTTCCTCATGCAGAGATTCCAGAGCGCATTACCTATGCTCTAGAGACAGTTGGTATTGCCAACCTCCGCTTTAGAGAGATTGCTTCTCTTTCTGGTGGACAGAAGCAAAAGGTTGCTATAGCGGCACTTTTGGCGCTTCAGCCACAGGTTATGGTGCTTGATGAGCCAACAGCGGCCTTAGATCCAACGTCGTCCGAGTTAATCTTCCAGACCCTTTCAGAGCTCAACAAAACCAAAGGCATTACGGTTGTGGTAATTGAGCAAAAAGTGGGTCTTCTCGCTAAGTATTGCTCAAAGATTGCCGTTATGGATAAGGGCTCCATTTGTGCATACGGTAACGGTGAGGAAGTGTTCTCTCAGGTAGATTTACTGCAAGAGGTTGGCGTTGATGTTCCTCGTTGCGTGCGCGTCTCAAAAGGCGTCTATGAGCTCTCTCATCAGTCTGAGTATGCTCACTTGTTATCTGAGGCGGACAGAGCTGCCTGCGATGAAACTGCGTTGTCAGTTCAGTCAGCCGCCAAGCAGCTTGCGTGCTGTGTAGGCGCTCTCCAGCATCGCAGTATTTCCCTTACAGAGGACTCTGAACCAGTAGCTACTAATGACGTCGAGTTAGCAGGGGAGACATATCTTCCAAAAATAGATGGTCCTGTGGTTGCTGAATCGAGCGGGCCATTTGACAGAATTGGTGTTCTTCAAGACGCTGACCAGCCAAGCGTTCAATCTGTTCTTGACGTTATCGACGCCACTTTTAAATATCAGGGGAGTACTGATGGTGTTGAGCGCGTCTCCCTCAGTTTGCATCCTGGTGAGCTTGTGGCACTTGTCGGTCAAAATGGCGCAGGTAAAACAACTTTAACTAAGCTGGTAAATGGCCTGTTGCGTCCTCGATCGGGAGACATTCATATTAAGGGTTCTTCATGCAAGGATTGGAAGACGTCGCAGATTGCTCAGCACGTCTCTACGCTGTTCCAAAATCCCGATTATCAGATCTGTAAAGAGAGCGTTCTTGAGGAGATTGCGTTTGGTCTTGAGCTCAAGGCTGTGTCTGCAGAAGATGCTCGCAAGAAAGCGCTTGAAGTAATTGATCGCATGGGGCTTGATGCAGATGCGTCTCCGTTTATGCTTTCTCGCGGACAGCGTCAGATGGTTGCGCTTGCATCTGTGGTTGCCTGCGAGCCAGATATTCTTGTGCTTGATGAGCCAACTTCGGGTCTGGATTACAAAGAGTGTATGCAGGTCATGAATATGGTCAAATCACTGTGCGAGAAGGGCTGTGCAGTTCTTATGGTCTGTCATGACATGGAGGTTGTGCTGGACTTTGCCACAAGAATTGTCGTTATGGCGCATGGCAGCGTGTTAGATGATGGGGAAGTTACACAGATCTTCTCGACAGATGAGGTTTTGAAAGAAGCGTATGTTGAGGCTCCTCAGATGATTCAGCTGTCAAAGCTTGTAGGGGAGCATGTGGATCCTTCCTTTGCAGGACTTAACAGCGCTTCCGAGGTGCTTGAGGCATTGCAGCATCAGTTTGAGATTGCTCGTATTGCGGCAACGCTGAATGGTAAGGAGGCTCCTCGTGGGTAGTGTTATTGATTACACCGAAGGAACAAGCTTCCTTCACAAGGCAAATCCCGTGGCCAAGCTTGTATTTGCGCTTGAGCTCTTTGTGGCCGCCTTTGCCGCTCAAGGAACGATTGAGGTGCTTGCGGTACTCGCGCTCACTATTTGTGTGGGAGTTGTCTCACAGAATGCTCAGAAGACTTTTAAGCTGGTATTTGGCTTTGCTGTCTTAGGTCTTATCTTGTGCGTTGTACAGACGCTTGTTGCCCCTGCAGGTCAAACGCTCTTTTTATTCATCACGGTAGGTGGTTTGGAGCGCGGCTTTAACGTTGCCCTAAAAACAATTGCGCTGGCACTGCCGCTGCTTTCTATGCTCTCGCTTATGCGCGTAGAAGACCTCATGAATGCGCTGGTAGAAGTTGCGCATGTTCCTTATCCTTATGCGTTTACCATTGCAACGGTTTTGCGTTTTGTGCCTGTCTTTGCTTCCGAGATGAACCATATTATGGAGGCTCAGATGGCTCGCGGCGTTGAGTTTGATACCAAAAATCCAATTAAGAAGCTCCAGCTCACCATGCCTTTGATTGTTCCTTTGTTGGTAAGTTCCGTTAAAAAAGCTGATGCTTCGGCACTTGCAGCTGAGCAACGAGGTTTCTATTTAAGGAACGCTTCATCTGCATTTAAACGCTATCCTTTGGCTCCATCAGACTTTGCTTTGATGATTCTTGGTGTTGCAGTAATTGTTGTTATCCTCGTGTTCTCATAAGAACTTCTCGCGTTTTCACTGTGCTTCGCTGGTAAATGCCGTAACATTAAGGTATTAGAAGGAGGACACGTGGAAACTTTCACTGATCTTTGTCATATCAACGTTAAAGGTGGAGACGGCGGTGCAGGCTGCATGTCTTTCCGCCGAGAAGCATATGTTCCAAAAGGCGGTCCTGACGGTGGCGATGGCGGTCACGGCGGCAATGTTGTCATTGTTGCAGACGCGCAGCTTTCGTCCCTGATTGATTACCGCTACAAACATCACTTTAAAGCAGAGCGCGGCACCCATGGTAAGGGAGCTCGCCGCCATGGTTCTGACGGACAAGATTTGCTGCTCAAGGTACCTCTGGGAACCGTTGTGCGCGAGCTTGATCCAGTTACACAAGAGCCACTCTACGAGATTGCCGATCTTACTTCTCCCGGTGAGCAGGTAGTTGTTGCTCCTGGTGGCAATGGTGGCCGCGGTAACATTCACTTTGTCACCTCAGTGAGGCGTGCACCGGCATTTGCCGAGAAGGGCGAGCCAGCCCAAGAGCATTGGATTGAGCTAGAGATGAAGCTTATGGCAGATGTGGCCTTGGTGGGCATGCCTTCTGTTGGTAAGAGCTCTCTTATTGCACGTATCAGTGCAGCTCGTCCAAAGATTGCTGACTATCCTTTTACCACCCTTGTTCCAAACTTGGGCGTTGTTCGTGCACAGAACGGTCAGTCGTTTGTCTGCGCGGACGTCCCTGGTCTTATCGAGGGTGCCTCTGAGGGTAAGGGTCTTGGTCATCAGTTCCTTCGCCATATTGAGCGCACAGCGCTTATTGTCCATATGGTCGATGTTACCGGTGGCTATGAAGGTAGAGATCCTGTAGAGGACTACCACGCTATTAACGAGGAGCTTAAAGCGTACGCTTCAAAGCTGGCTGACCGCCCTCAGATTGTAGTAGCAAATAAATGCGATATGCCTGGTACAGAAGATGCTATTGAGGCTCTCAGAAAGGCTGCAGAAGCTGATGGTAGGACTTTCTTTGCCATCTCTACCGTAACAGGTTTAAATCTTGATGATTTTGTTACTACCTGTGCTGCAGAAGTGGCAGAGCTCCGCAAAGAAATTGCCATTACTACGCCAACGGTTGACCGCAGTGAGGCTTGGGAGCATCAGCGACTTCGTCGTGACAACAAACTTCGTATTGAGCGAGAAGAGCGTCATGCGTGGCGTGTCTCTGGTGGTCAGATTGAGCGTATGGTTATTCAGACCGATTGGGACAATGATGAGGCTGTGGCATATCTACAGCGTCGTCTTGATCGTATGGGGCTTGAAGTACAGCTGGCAAAGGCTGGTGCAGTTGACGGCGATGAGATTCGCATTCTTGAGCTTACCTTTACCTATGAGGATCCAAATAAACCAAATACAGATGGCATAGAGATTCCTGACGAGGACGCTTCAGATCAGCAATTTGAAGATGTTGAGTTTGAAGAGGCTTCATCTGATCCGTCTCATGTAGCTGAGGCTTCTTCAGAAACTGAGTAGAGTATGGCAGCCGACGTCTTAAATAACATGCACCCTGGCCTGCCTCGTTTGGGACAGGATAAAAACCGCACCTATCGTCTGGGAATCATGGGTGGAACCTTTGACCCCATTCATAACGGTCACTTGGTAGCCGCTGAGCAGGCATATGATGACCTTGATCTTGATGTGGTTGTCTTTATGCCTGCTGGTCGCCCCGCGTTCAAACAAAATAAGGGAGTTACCAGGGGAGAAGACCGTTACTCAATGACGCTTCTGGCAACCTCAGATAATCCTCATTTTGTTGCTTCTCGTTTTGAGGTGGATTATGAGGGCATCACCTACACCGCTGATACGCTCAGAAGATTGCGTAAGGTATATCCCTCTAACGTTGAATTTTTCTTTATTACTGGTGCAGATGCAATTGCTGATATTGTCGCCTGGAAAGATGCACAGACCGTAGCAGAGCTTGCTCACTTTGTTGCTGCAACGCGTCCTGGTTATGAGCTGAGTCGTGCTCAAAAGGTTATTGCAGACTCACCTTATGACTTCAAGGTAACCTATCTTGAGGTTCCCGCACTAGCAATCTCATCAAGCTATCTGCGTAGTAGAGTTCAAAATGGTCAGAGCCTCAGATACCTAACTCCCGATTCTGTAACAGGTTACATTCACAAGCATGGGCTTTATGGCGCCGACACAACGCCACTCAATTAAGTGGTCAAGCCAAAGCGACCCGCTGCTCAGATTGACATACGCCAGTAACAAGGTAGTGTCAAACAGGTAGAGATTAGGCTTGACTCAATATTTTGTAGGACATAATGGAAAGAACACTTATAGCAAAAGATATTGTCTACTCCGCAGAACAACAGGCGCTTATTGATCAGCTTGAGTCTGATTTGAAGAGTCATATGTATCACAAGAACCCTAAGCGTTTTGCGCATTCTATCTCTGTGGGACATTGTGCAGAAACGCTTGCGCAGGCTTATGGTGCAGATATGTTGAGCGCTCGTGTTGCAGGTATTTTGCATGATTGGGAGAAACTTCTTCCTGATGCAGAAACCATTGAACTGGCAGAGCGCTTTCGTATCCAGACGGAAGCTCCTTATCAGAAAATTGTTGGACTCTTACACGGTCCTCTCGCCGCAAAAACGCTACCAGCCATCTATCCTTGGCTTTCTGAGCAGATTCTCAGCGCCATTCAGAAGCACACTGCGGGCGACCGTCAGATGAGCAAGCTAGACAAAATCTTGTACGTAGCTGATCTTATTGAGCCTCTGCGTCCAAACTTTACATCGGTCGAAGAAGCAAGAAACGTATATTTACGTGGCGGTTCTCTCGATGAGCTTTATGAGACGGCGTTTTGTAGCGTTATGATGTATGTGATTTCATCAAGGAGTTATTTGTATCCAAACTCAATTGCCCTATACAATGAGATGATTGAGAAGACATCTAAGTAGCTTGGCTACATGAGAAAACGGAGAAATTCATGGCTGTAACTTCACTTGAGCTTGCAAAGACTGCTGCAATTGCTGCAGATCAGAAGAAAGCTGAAGATATTCTTGTGCTTGACCTCACTGGTCTCAGTGACGTTTGCGATTACTTTGTTATCTGCACTGGTGGAAATGCTCGTTTAGCTGACGCTATTGTTGATGAAGTTCGCGAGAAGGTCACGGCAAATTGCGGCGTTCGTCCAATTTCTACTGAGGGTCGCGACGGTCTCAATTGGATTCTGATTGACTACGGCTCAGTTGTTGTTCACGTATTCCAGCCTGAGGTAAGGTCCTACTATCGTCTTGAGCGACTTTGGGCGGATGCTCCTCGTGTAGAGCTGGATATTGAGGGCGCTATGACTTCTGATATTCCTTATGCCGATCTTCCAGAGGATGCTTTGGCTCCAGCCTTTGAGCTTTCCGAGGATGATCTGGTAGACAATCTTCCAGAATCTGCTGATCCTACTGAGTAGTGCTGGTGTACTAGATTTGTTCGTTTTTGCCTGTAGGCATAGTGTCTGAGACGCGATGCTCAAAGCGTAGGTCTCTACCGTATTGCACAGCATCTGCACCAAATTTATCTTTGAGTTTATCGGTTACCTCGGAGAGATGACGTAAGTCACTCCGAGGTTTCTTTTTTGTTGTAGGCCCAGGGGCTGCGGCGTCAAACGTGTCATTAAATTGATCAAAAAGAGACGTTTGCACTGGTTTGGCATGCTCCTCATCTGAAAATGAGCTAATGCCAACGCCAAGCAGTCTTACTGGCTGACCTTCTTTCCAAATGGATGAAAGAAGACCAACGGCAATCTCTGCAAAGAGGTGCTCATCGTCAGTTGGAGTAGACATTCTTTTTTGAGCGGTATGAGACTCTGTTGCAGAGGCTTTTACCTTAAGCGTTACGGTATAACCTTGTAACTGTTTGCGGCGAAGACGTCTTCCTACAACTCCAGCAATGTGCCTAATAGCTTCTTCTATTTCTTGTTTATCAAACAAATCTGTTTCAAAGGTTCTCTCGTTAGAAACAGACTTAATGTCACGAGGCTGGGCAGCTTCATGAACTTCAGAGATCTCTTTTCCTTGCGCGCGCAAAATCATCTTTGAAGCTGTATTGCCAACAAGGGAAGTGAGGTATGTTGCATCTGCTCTTGAGAGTTCTCCAAGCGTTTTGATTCCTTGCTGATGAAGAGTTTTTGCCATAGCAGGACCAATGCCGCTCATTGCCTCAATGGGCAGTGGTGCTAGAAAGCGGCCCTCTGTACCAGGAAAGACCGCAGTAAGACCTCGAGGCTTTTCTTGTTCAGAAGCAATCTTGGCAATTGTTTTATTTGTTCCTAGTCCAATGGAGCAGGTAATACCTAGTGCTGCAACTTTCTTTTGTATGCGCTTACAAATTTCTAAAGGATTTTCTTTAGAAAATCTTCCAGGAGTAATGTCAAAAAATGCCTCATCAATAGAAACTTGTTCAACAAGGGGAGTCTCATCTTTGAGAAAACCCATAACAAGAGCACTCATTTCTGAGTATCTGTCATAACGTCCTGAAGTCCAAATTGCATGAGGACAAAGCCTTACTGCAGTAGCTGAAGGCATGGCAGAATGAACGCCATACTTTCTTGCTTCATAAGATGCGGTTGAAACAACGCCCCGTTTGTGAGGAGAACCTCCTACAATTACAGGTTTTCCACGCCACTCAGGATGATCAAGTTGTTCTACAGATGCAAAGAACGCATCTAAGTCAAGAAGGCCAATAGCCTTACCATGCCATTCAAAATCACACGATTTACGTGCGGTTTTATCTGATATGTTCTTTGACGTCTCCATAGATATAGTGTATACTTTTTACGTAAATAGAACAAGTGTTTCATACATAAATTACGAGTACTTTTTGAAGAGAACAAATTTATACTTTTCGAGGTTAACGCGTTGTTGTACACTTGTAACCCGATTTGTGGCTTTGCGGTGCAGCCCATCTAACATCCGAGGCACCGCTCGTATGGAGGAGTTTTCATTGGCAGTTAAGATTCGTCTGGCCCGTCACGGTGCCAAGAAGCGTCCGTACTATCGCGTAGTTGTCGCTGATGGTCGCATGCCTCGCGATGGTCGTTACATTGAAGAAGTCGGTCGTTATAACCCACTGACTAGCCCAAAGACGATTGATATCAACCTCGAGAAGGTTGACGAGTGGGTAGCAAAGGGCGCTCAGCCAACAAGCGCAGTTTCTCACCTCATTGAGATTGCTCGTACTGGTGCTCCAGTTGCAGAGAAGAAGACCAAGCTCTCCAAGAAGGCACAGGCAAAGGCTGCTGCAGCTGCAGAGGCTGCTGCTGAGGCTGCTGCCGCAGCTGCTGAGGAGTCCGAGGCTCCAGAGGCTGAGTAAATCGTGTCTGAATTCACAGAGCCCACTGAGGTAGACGCTGTCGATCAAGACATTCAGGAGATGCCTTCTGACAAGGTTGCTGACCTTGTTGAGTACATCGTTTGTGGTCTTGTCGATAATGAAGATGCTGTTGCACTCGACGTCACCGATCGCGAGGATGGAGCCTTGATTGAGGTTTCTTGCTCTGAGGAAGACGCTGGACGTGTCATCGGCCGCAAGGGTAGAACCATTAAGGCTATTCGTACTTTGGCTCGTGCTCTTGGCCAGCGTGTTGGCACCTCTGTTGATGTCGAGGTTGTAGGCTAATTTTGCGTAAACACTGGCGAGCAATTGCTCAAATTGTTAAAACGCATGGTAAAAGAGGGGAGGTTGTGACGGTTCCCGTTCACAGCCTTCCTTCTCTTATAGCTGAAGGCATGACAGTTGTTCCTGTTCCGCCTGCACTTAAAGGCCCAAGGCAGTTCTCAGTTGTCTCTGTTGAGTCAGATGACAGAGAAGGTAGTCTTGTAACTTTTGAAGACGTAACTACCATCTCAGACGCTGAAGAGCTTGTGGGTAAAACGCTTCTGGTAGAAGAAGATTGTCTTCCAGAAAACTTTGGTCTGGTCAATGTTTCTCTGCTTGTGGGTAGAGAAGTACTTGATATAGAACATGGTTCTCTGGGTGAAATTTCAGAGGTTCTTATTGGACCCACACAAAATGTGTGGGTACTTGAGGGACCTTTTGGCCAGGTAATGATGCCTGCTGTTGATGAATTTATCAAAGAGGCTCCAGCTGAGGGTCCCATTACCGTCTCAATTCCTCAGGGTCTTCTTAGGTTAGGTGAGTAGCATGCGTCTAGAAACGCTCTCAGTATTTCCTGAGGTCTTCTCGCCCTATTTACATGCTTCTATTATGGGCAGAGCTCAAAAGGCAAACATTTTTGAGTTCTATGCACATGATTTGCGTGACTGGACACATGATAGGCATCGTACGGTAGACGACGCTCCTTTTGGCGGCGGACAAGGCATGCTTATGAAGCCTGCTCCCATCTTTGAGGCAGTTCGTGCAATTTCCGATCAAGCGGAACCTAAGCCCTATGTGGTGTTTTTCTCACCAGTTGGTAGGCAGTATTCTCAGGCAATTGCCCAAGAGCTTTCTGAAAAAGACCGCATTTTATTTGTCTGTGGCCGCTATGAGGGTATGGATGAACGCGTCTATGATCTGGCAGATGACGTAATTTCTATGGGAGATTACGTATTGACTGGTGGAGAGCTTCCTGCACTTACCGTTATTGACTCCGTTGTGCGTCTACTTCCAGGTGCGCTCGGCGATGAAATGAGCTCCCAAGATGAATCGTTTTCTGATGACGGTCTTTTGGAGTATGCTCAGTACACGCGACCATCAAATTTTGAGGGGCGAGAAGTTCCGTCGGTGCTTCTATCGGGAGACCATGGTGCTGTTTCGGTCTGGAGACGACGCTCCGCACTTGCTCGTACACGTGCTTGGCGACCAGACCTTCTTGAGACAGCTCAGCTCACCGATGATGATATTGCGTATTTAGCAGAACTTGATCAGCAATCTGGTGATGACGATGAGTAGTGGACACTCGAAAGCAGTTGAACTTTTTCAGTACGTAGCAATTGTTGTTGTTGCAGTTTTACTGGCATTTTTTATCAGAACCTTTGTCGCTGAAGTCTATGAAGTTCCAACGGGCTCCATGCTCAATACCATTCAGCTGGGGGACCGTTTGGTAGGAGAGAAGCTCACCTATCGTTTTGGTGGAACTCCTCAGGCAGGGGATGTAATTACCTTTACCAGTCCTCTAAACTCTGACACACTTTTGGTAAAGCGTGTTATTGCTACAGCTGGTCAAACGGTTGATTTACGCGATGGTGCAGTGTACATTGACGGCCAGCTTATGGACGAGCCTTACACCGAAGGTAAGCCAACGTATTCTCTTGCAGATCGCAACGGTGCCGTAATTCAGAATTATCCGTATACTGTTCCTGCAGGTCATATTTTTGTTATGGGTGACAACAGAACAAACTCGCTGGATTCCAGATATTTTGGTCCTGTTGCGGTATCTACCGTGACTTCTAAGGCAATGTTTATTTTCTGGCCCTTTGATCATGCTCGCGGGCTATAGTACTTACGTCGGACATTTGAGAGAAAGAACATCATGGGCGCAACACCACTTACATTTCAAGATATGATTTTGACCCTTGAACACTATTGGGCAGAAAAAGGTTGTACGGTCATGCAGCCATATGACTCTGAGGTAGGTGCCGGTACCTTCCATACCGCAACTATCCTGCGCTCACTTGGCCCCGATGCCTGGCGTACCTGCTATCCTCAGCCTTGCCGTCGTCCTGCTGATGGACGCTATGGCGAGAACCCCAACCGCTTGCAGCATTACTATCAGTTCCAGGTTTTGATTAAGCCATCTCCTGCAGACTCTCAAGACCTCTATCTTGGCTCACTTGCCGCTATTGGCCTTGATCCAAAAGACCACGACGTTCGCTTTGTTGAGGACGACTGGGAGAGCCCAACGCTTGGTGCTTGGGGTCTTGGCTGGGAGGTCTGGCTCAATGGCATGGAGGTCACTCAGTTCACGTACTTCCAGCAGGTAGGCGGTATTGAGGTAGACCCAGTTCCTGTTGAGATTACCTATGGTCTTGAGCGTATTGCTATGTACGCTCAGGGTGTAGATTCCGTCTATGACCTGGTATGGAGTTACTTGCCAGACGGCACGCCAATGACGTACGGCCAGGTATTTTTGGAGAACGAGCGTGAGTTCTCAACTTATAACTTTGAGGTAGCCAACATTGAGCTTATGCGCGAGAAGTTCGACGAGTATGAGGCAGAGTGCCACAGCTGCCTTGAGCGTAAGCTTCCACTACCTGCGTATGACTGCGTTATGAAGTGCAGCCATGCATTCAACCTACTTGACTCTCGTGGTGCTCTTTCTGCTGTTGAGAGAGCTAACTATATTCTTCGTGTTCGCACTGTTGCTAAGGCATGCTGTGAATCGTATTTGGAGGAGGTTGCTTCTAAGAAAGCACCTGCAGCAACTACTCAGGAGGAGGTGGCTTAAGTGGCTGAGGTTAGAGACTTCCTTTTTGAGATTGGTTCTGAAGAGATGCCTTCTGCTCCATTGCAGAAAGCTATTGCTCAGTTCAATAAGCTTGTCGTTTCCGGACTTAAAGACTCTGGCTTGTCATTTGGAGAGGTTAAGATTCTCTCGACACCTCGTCGTTTAACTGCCTATGTAAAGGACGTTGCTGAGGCTACAGAAGAGATTTCAGAGGTCAAGCGTGGTCCTAAGGCAGAGATTGCTTTTGATGCAGAGGGTAATCCAACTAAGGCTGCCGAGGGGTTTGCTCGTAAGTGCGGCGTAAGCGCTGATGCGCTGACTCGTCGTGTAGACACTGACGGTCATGAGTATGTTTTTGCAGAGCTCAATATTCCTTCAGTTCCTGCCACAAAGATTCTCTCTGAGCTGGCAACTTCTTGGATTTCTGCACTTGATTGGCCTCGTAGTCAGCGCTGGGGTTCTTTCCATGAGCGCTACGTTCGACCTGTTCGTTGGCTGTGCGTCCTCTTTGGTTCAGAGATTGTTCCTGTTACGTACGCTGATGTAACTAGCTCAAACACCACCCAGGGCCATCGTGTTCTTGGTCCTGGATACCATGAGGTAGCAAGTCCAGCTGACTATGAGCAGGTACTTAAAGATGCTGGCGTTTTGCTTCAGGAGCAGAGAAAAGACGTTATTCTCGCCGGCATTAAAGAGGTTGAGGTTGCTCGTCCGGGCTCTCACGTTGATATGCCAGAGAAGGTCTTTGAGGAGGTCATTAACCTAACTGAGTGGCCTCAGGTTCTTGTGGGTACCTTTGACGAGGAATTCCTTAACGTTCCTTCAGAGATTATTACTGAGTCCATGCTTTCCAACCAGCGCTATTTCCCAATCTATGACGCTGAGGGTAAGCTGACTCGCGAGTTTATTGTGGTTTCTAATGCAGACCCATCTTGTGCAGAGCGCGTCATTGACGGCAACGAGCGTGTTGTTCGTGCTCGTCTCGACGACGCTAAGTTCTTCTTTGAGGAGGACTTGAAGCACACGCTTGACGAGTTTGCTCAGCGCCTTGAGACTGTTGTTTTCCAGGAGAAGCTTGGTACGGTTCTACAGAAGACCCAGCGTATGGAGGTTCTTGCTGCAGAGATTGCACTCGACGAGACATCTAGCAAGGAAGAGGCAGAGCTTGCTGCTCGCGCCGCTCACCTTGCTAAGGCAGACCTTGTCAGCCAGGCAGTTGTCGAGTTCACCAGCCAGCAGGGCGTTATGGGTGGCTACTACGCAGAGGCAGCTGGCGAGAAGAGCGATGTAGCTGCAGCAATTCGCGAGCACTATCGTCCTCGCTTTGCTGGCGACGAGCTCCCAAGTGGCCAGATTGGTCGCTTTGTAGCTATTGCTGACAAGCTTGATACCATCTGCGGCATCTTTGCTATCAACGAGCCACCAACCGGCTCTTCCGATCCTTACGCTGTTCGTCGTGCAGCAATTGGCGTCATTGCGCTGGTCCGTTCTACCTCCAACCTTGACCTCAAGAAGCTTATTGCAAGCTCTCTGGAGCTTTACCGCCAGCAGGGTCTTGCTGTTGACGAGTCTGTTCAGTCTCAGGTTGAGCAGTACTTTATTGGCCGCCTTGCATCTATTGCTAAGGACGAGAAGATCTCTGCAGATGCTATTGAGGCTGTCAGTGCAATTGACGTTATCAATCCTGATGAGTTCCTTCAGCGTGCTCGCGCACTTGATGAGGCTCGCCAGAATGAGCCTGAGCTCTTTGAGGACCTCGCTACTGCTTATGCACGTGCAGCTCACCTCAGTGACGCTTCTCTTGGCGTAGAAGTTGATATAGAGCTTCTCACTGAGCCAGAGATGTCATTGCTCGCTGCTTGCGAAGAAGGCCAGAAGCAAGTGGCTGCTGCTCTTGCTGGTGCAGACTATGCTGCTGCTGTTTCTGCGCTGTCTCAGCTGCGTGAGCCAATTGATATTTTCTTCGACAAAGTACTTGTCATGGATGAAAATGATACCGTTCGCCGAAATCGTTTGCGTCTTTTGAACAAGTTTGCCCAGGTATTTAGTAATGTCGCCGATATTAGTGTGCTTTCTCGCAAGAAGTAGGGTACGCTTAGATTGATAAATGTTTGTATCTTTCTGAATACTTGACTGAAAGGGTTACAGCATGAGCACACTTGATATTGATAACAACTCTCTTGGTGATGGTCTGCCTATCGTCTACGTTTTGTCAGACTCTCGTGGAGAGACCGGTGCTGCAGTAGTTAAGGCTGCTGCTGCTCAGTTTGGTGATGAATCCGTAGAGATTGTAAGGGTTCCAAACATTCATAGCGTTGATGATGTTCGTGCATACTTCAACGAGCATGAAGATGAGAATCGCCCTCGTGCAGTCTTCCACACCTTTGCAGATGGCTCTCTCAGAAGAGAGATTCGTCGTGAGCTTGATCAGCGCCTCATCCCATCAATCGATCTTCTGGGACCAGCGGTAAACGTTATTTCTACGCTTACCGGCGAAGAGCCAAGCCACGCAATTGGCGCATTCTTTGAGGGAGTTACGCGCTAAGAGAGCGCTGATGCCTCAAAATATCAAAAAGTTAAATGAGCATCCATTTTGGGTGCTCGTTTTCTTTATGGAGAATTTCACAATTTGCAACCATAAGTTTGTAAATAATTCTGTGAACGGTCGATATTGACCGCTCACCGTTATTTTGTTCAGATGAATCGCGTAGGTTGGTAACATACTATGAATGTGAGGACAGAACCAACTGTGTTTGGTTTGATGTCTTTACGTTCAATCGTGTTGGTGCACGCTTTGCGTGTGACAGTTTGAGAGTTTGGAGTGTTATGTCCGAGAAGCACGTTTACAGCTTCGGAAAGGACCACGCCGGTAACGATGTTACTGAGGTCGCTGGCGCATCCGTAGAAGAGGCAAAGTGGATTGTTGGTGGCAAGGGAGCAAACCTTGCAGAGATGTCTAAGATTGGTCTGCCTGTACCTCCAGGATTCTCAATTACTTGCCAAACTTGCGTTGCTTATTCCAACAACGGCAACGTCTGGCCTGAGGGCGTCACTGATGAGATTGACGCAGCTATGGCTACCCTTGAGGAGCGCATGGGCAAGAAGCTCGGCGATGCAGAAGATCCACTGCTTGTCTCCGTCCGTTCTGGTGCACCATTCTCCATGCCTGGCATGATGGACACTGTTCTTAACCTTGGTCTTAACGATGAGTCCGTTCAGGGCCTCATTAAGCAGACTGGTAACGAGCGCTTTGCTTGGGACTCTTACCGTCGTTTTGTTCAGATGTTCTCTGGCGTTGTTATGGGCGTCTCTGGACAGCTCTTTGAGGATGCAATTGCTGCTAAGAAGGCCGAGAAGGGCGTTAAGCTTGATACAGAGCTGGACGCAAATGACCTTCGTGACCTTGTAACTTGGTTCAAGGGAATCTTTGCTGCAAACGTTGACGTTAAGGAGCACCCAGAGGTCTCCAAGAACGGCTACGCTGTCTTCCCATCTGATCCTTACCTCCAGCTCCGCCTTGCTGAGCAGGCAGTCTTTGGTTCTTGGATGAACGACCGCGCAATCCTTTACCGCAAGCAGAACAAGATTCCTGATGAGCTTGGTACTGCAGTTAACGTTCAGGTCATGGTCTTTGGTAACAAGGGTGAGACTTCTGCAACTGGTGTTGCATTTACTCGTAACCCTGCAGACGGTACCAACGAGCGCTACGGTGACTTCCTGATTAACGCTCAGGGCGAGGACGTTGTTGCTGGTATTCGTAACACTGAGCCTATTGCAGACCTTGTTAAGGTTCCTGCACTCAAGGAGGCAGGCGAGGAGCTCTTCCACGTCTTCGAGATTCTTGAGGACCACTACGCAGACATGATGGACATCGAGTTCACCATTGAGAATGGTAAGCTCTGGATGCTTCAGACTCGTGTTGGTAAGCGTACTGCTCTCTCTGCACTCAAGGTTGCAATTCAGATGTACGAAGAGGGTCGTATTACCAAGGAGCAGGCTGTTTCTCGTGTTGCTCCTGAGCAGCTCGATCAGCTTCTGCACCCACAGTTTGATCCTAACGCTGAGTATGAGACCATTGCAAAGGGTCTTAACGCTTCTCCTGGTGCAGCTGTTGGTGCTGCAGTCTTCTCTTCTGCAGACGCTGAGGCTTTTGCAGAGGCAGGCAAGCCTTGTATTCTTGTCCGTTGGGAGACCACTCCAGATGACCTTCACGGCATGGTTGCTGCAGAGGGCATCCTAACTTCCCACGGCGGCAAGACAAGCCACGCAGCTGTTATTGCTCGTGGTATGGGCGCTCCTTGCGTCTGCGGTGTTGATACACTTCGCATTGACGCTGCTAACAAGCGCTTCACCGTTGCTGATTCCGGCCTTGTTGTTAACGAGGGCGATGTTATCTCCATCGACGGTACCACTGGTGACGTCATCCTTGGTGCTGTTGAGCTTGTTCAGCCAGAGCTCTCTGGTGACCTCCAGACCATCCTTGCATGGGCAGATGAGGTCCGCCTTGACGAGTCCCGTGGTCGCGTCATTGGCGTACGTGCAAACGCTGATAACCCAGCAGATGCTCAGACTTCCGTTGATAACGGTGCAGAGGCAATTGGTCTTGACCGTACTGAGCACATGTTCCTTGGTGAGCGTAAGCACCTCATTCAGGACTTCATTCTTGCAGACTCTGAAGACGTTAAGCAGCTTGCTATCGAGCAGCTTGGTCGTGCTCAGAAGGGTGACTTCCTTGGTATGTTCAAGGTAATGGACGGCAAAGACGTTGTTGTCCGTCTTCTTGACCCACCACTGCATGAGTTCCTTGATTCCCCACGTGAGCTTGCTGTCGAGATTGCTCGCGATGAGGAGCAGGGTAAGGACACCGCTGCAAAGCGTGCTCTTCTCGCTAAGTTTGATGCCTTCCAGGAGGCAAACCCAATGCTCGGCCTTCGTGGCTGCCGCCTTGGTCTTGTCTACCCAGAGCTCAACGTTATGCAGGTCCGCGCTATCGCAAGCGCAGCTGCAGAGCTTAAGCGCGTTGGTCTTGACCCTCGTCCAGAGATCATGGTTCCTCTGGTTGGCTTCGAAGAGGAGCTCATCCAGGTCCGTGAAGAGGTTGAGCAGACCATCAAGCAGGTTGCTGACGAGTACGGTGTTGAGCTCAACATCCCAGTTGGTACCATGATCGAGCTTCCACGTGCAGCTATCATGTCTGAGGAGATTGCTAAGCACGCAGACTTCTTCTCCTTCGGTACTAACGACCTCACCCAGACTTGCCTTGGCTTCTCTCGTGACGACGTTGAGTCTGCATTCATGCCTCTCTATCTTGAGCGCAAGATTGTTAAGACCAACCCATTCGCAACCCTTGATAAGGGTGTCGCAGAGCTTGTCCGTATGGGCGTTGAGGGTGGCCGTAAGGGTAATCCTAACCTCACCATTGGTGTCTGCGGTGAGACTGGTGGCGATCCAGAGTCCATCCACATGTACTACAACCTTGGTCTTGACTATGTCTCCTGCTCACCATACCGTGTACCAATTGCACGTCTTGCTGCAGCACAGGCTAAGATTCAGGCTAACGGTGGTCCACAGAAGATTGCTACTAAGTAGGTTTTCTTCTAGACACACTGCAACAAACTCTAGAGGGCGGCTTCGGTCGCCCTCTTTTGCTAGATAGTAATATCCTGCTATTATGAGGAAAAGATGCAGGTACAAGGAGGTTCTATGTTATCCATTAGACGAGAAGATCTTGAAGCTCGCGAGCATCAAATCTTATCTCCTGAAGCGGCTTTTTCTGATCAAAGTAAAGGTCGTGCGATTGCAGAGGAACCTGACCAGTACCGTACCTGTTATCAGTGTGATAGAGACCGTATTTTGCATAGCAAGAGCTTCAGAAGACTTGCTCACAAGACACAGGTTTTTCTCGCCCCAGAAGGGGACCACTATAGAACCCGTCTTATTCATACACTTGAGGTTTCGCAGATTGCGCGCTCAATTGCGCGTCCTCTGGGCTTAAACGAAGACCTTACTGAGGCAATTGCACTTGGACATGATTTAGGTCATACGCCGTTTGGCCATATTGGCGAGAAGGCGCTTTCGCACGCCATTAGCCTGTATAGGGGAATGGACCCCGACGCTCCAGGAAATGAGTATATTTTTGCCCATAATCAGCAGAGCGCTCGCATTGTTGAGTATCTGGAGAAAGACGGACAAGGTCTTAATCTTTCTCATGAGGTTATTGATGGTATTAGATGCCATTCAGGTAATCTACGCGCAGAAACAGCAGAAGGAAGAATTGTTGCCATTTCGGACCGCATTGCGTATGTAACGCACGATATTGATGACGCAAAACGAGCAGGGCTTCTTTCGGAGGAGTATCTCCCAACTGAAGCTCGTGAGGTTTTAGGAAATAGCTCACCTGAGCGCATTGAAAACATGGTTCACGATATTGTCTCTGAGAGCTCTCGCGTAGGCGATATTAAAATGACCGACTCTATGTGGGGCGCCATGATGACCATGAGAGCATTCCTGTTTGCTAATCTGTACGCATCAGGAGACGCAAAATATGAAGAGCCCAAGGCATATGACCTTATCATTGAGCTGTTTGATTACTTTGTTAACCATTTAGATGAGGTTCCTGCAGAATACAAGTGTCATGACTTTGATCATCCAGAGATTCAAGTAGCGGATTACGTGTCTGGTATGACCGATAGATATGCAACCAGAGTGTTTGAAGACCTTCGCTTGCCTCGTTCCTGGGGTAAAAGAAGATATGTAAAGTAAGTTTTATCCAAACTAACCCTTGTACAGTGGAAAGTATTCACGTATACTTTCCGTCTGTGTGTTAACTATGTGTCGTTCGCAAGGGCGTCGGCACCTCTAGAGATGAGGAAACAATGGACTACATTCGCGCTATTGAGCGTCAGCAGATCCGCGAGGACATTCCTGAGGTCCGCGTTGGTGACAACGTAAAGGTTCACTATCGTATTGTCGAGGGTGACCGTACTCGTGAGCAGGTCTTCCAGGGTGACATCATTCGTCTTTCCGGCGAGGGTTCTCGTGAGACTTTTACCGTTCGTAAGATCAGTTTCGGCATTGGTGTTGAGCGTACTTTCCCACTTCACTCACCAAAGATTGCTAAACTTGAGGTTCTTCGCCACGGTGTTGTTCACCGCGCTAAGCTCTACTTCCTGCGCGATCGTGTTGGTAAGGCTGCTCGTCTTCGCGAGAAGCGCTAATCAACTTCATATGCTCTTTAAAGCCGCCTCCGGGCGGCTTTTTTAGTACCATAGTCATGTGGTTTGGAGAAAACATGGCTGATTCTGCTAAAGACATAATTGCTCGTTTAAGCGACGCTCCAGAGTCTGAGGTATACGAACTCATAGCTCGTTATAGCGAAGATCCTCGTAAACAAGTTATCAAAGCGTTGGAATCAGCTAAAAAGCGTATTGAAAAAGAACACGTCGAGAAGGCCCGTGTAGAAGAAATGTATCGCTTTCAGAAGGAGCTTTCTGGAGGCGGACTGGTTGTTGGCGTTGATGAGGTTGGTAGAGGCTCTGTAGCTGGTCCTTTAACAGTTTGTGCGGTATGTCTGCCTGATGAGCCTATTATTTACGGACTTAATGACTCAAAAAAATTGACCGCAACAAAGCGAGAGATTCTTGCAGAGCAAATTCAAGAAATTGCGACAGCAATTGGTATTGCTCATATTGCGCCTCAAAGGATTGATGAAGTTGGTATGGCACAGTGTCTAAGAGACGCTATGCTACAAGCTGTCAAAAACACAGGTATTGAGCCTGACTGTGTCTTGATTGATGGAAATCCTATGCACATCCATCCTAAAGAGAAGACTCTTGTTAAGGGTGACGCACGTATTGCATCTATTGCCGCTGCCTCAATTGTGGCAAAAGTAACACGAGATGCTTTAATGGTGGCCTATGACGAGGAGTACCCCGGCTATCACCTGGCAGAATGTAAAGGATATGCCTCCGCTGAACACATTGAAGCTATTGGTGAGATGGGACTTTCTCCCATACATCGTGCGTCGTTTTGTGGAAACTTTGTTAAGACGCAAAGACTGTTTTAATGCGCCCAATTTAAGTAATCAGATTAACTTTCAGACGCAAACAGAGACCCGTTCATTCCAAGAGGATTGAACGGGCTTTTTCTATAGCCGCAAGCCCGTAATATCAAATTTTTTACTTTCGTCAGAATCATTACGCTGTTTAGACAGACAGCAGTCAAGTTAGTGTCAAAGTGCTCCTGCAAACTGAACTCTCCCACAATGAAAGGAGAGTTATGAGCAAGAAAGAAACAAGTAAGCATGTAGGCGCAACATCTAACGAGGTAGAGGAGAAGCCTGTTCCACAGGAAGAGCCAAAGGCTCTGGATAAGAGTCCTCAGGAGGATGACGAACAAGAGGGAAGAATTCCGCTAGAAGAGATGTCTTCTCGTCAAATTGGCGAGAAAGGCGAGGAGATTGCTGCAAAATACGTCATCAAAAGAGGCTACAAAATTATCCAAACTAACTGGACGTGTCAGATTGGTGAGGTTGATATTGTTGCTCAAGATGGCGATAACGTTGTGCTTGTTGAGGTAAAGACAAGACGTATTTTGAACAAAGACGATAGCATCATGCCTGAGCTGGCTGTAAATAGGGCAAAGCAGGAAAAATACAGAACGCTTGCGCTTATGTATGCAGCGCTTCATCCAGCACTTACCTCTATTAGATTTGATGTTGTTGCTATTAATCTGGTGGCTCCAAGCACAGCAAGCCTAAGGCATTTAATTGGAGCATTTAGCTGGGACGAGCAATGAGTCAAGCAACCATCTGCGTTCATACCGCAACTCTTAGAGGAATTGAGGCAATACCTGTAGATGTGGAAGTGGGTATTTCAGGCGGCATACCTGGAATAACCATCGTAGGTATGCCCGACGGATCCATTATGGAATCTCGTTCTCGTGTGCGCTGCTCACTAAAAGCTGTTGGTTTTACCATCCCTCGATTGCTGGTAACAATCAATTTGACGCCTGCGGATATAAAAAAGACAGGTACTGGATTTGATTTGCCTATAGCCGTTGCTATTCTTGCAGCTACTGGACAGATTCCTCAAGAGATTGTGCATAACAGGCTGTTTGTTGGAGAACTCTCATTAAACGGCAAGATCTCTTCAGTGAGAGGTATGGCAGCGTATGCAATGCTTGCTAAGAAACTGGGAATGAAACTAATCTCCTCTTCAGATTGCAATTTGTTTGGTTCTGACTGGAGTCACGTCATAGGAATTCAATCATTGCTCAACTTGAGTTTAAGAGATCAATCATTTTGTAAGCCATTGGTTCAGCGTAAGCATGCTGTTGAAACAGTAATGCTCAGCGAGAATTTAGACTTTGAAGAGGTGATTGACCAGGAATTAGTCAAGCGAGCTATCGTAATCGCAGCCACAGGAAACCTGGGGATGCTCATGATTGGCCCGCCAGGTGCAGGTAAAACTATGCTTGCTAAAAGAATTCCAACTATCCTCCCAGAACTCTCTAAAGAAGAGCGCGACGAGGTTTTGCTCATACATTCTGTAGCGGGGTGTGAAACAGATTCTATTCAAGCAGGTGTACGGCCCTTTAGGTCTCCTCATCATTCAGCTTCTGTAGCAGGCATGATTGGAGGTGGCAGACCTGTCATCCCAGGAGAAATTTCTCTTGCCCATAAAGGTGTGCTCTTTTTAGATGAGCTGCCCGAGTTTGCTTCTAATACGCTGCAGGTTTTACGTCAGCCAATCGAAGATGGATATGTACGTCTTGCGCGAGTGGATGGTATCTATAAGTTTCCTTCTCAGTTTCAGCTCATTGCTGCAGCTAATCCCTGTCCCTGCGGATACTTTGGAGATAAAACTCACACCTGCAAGTGCTCTCCAGGAAAGATTTCTACGTATCAATCAAAAATTGGAGGTCCTTTAATGGATCGAATAGACATTGTGTGTGATGTGGCCCGACCTTCTTCTGATCGAGTAATTCAAGGTGAGTTAGGACTCACTTCAGCAGGTATGCGCTCACTTGTTGTCTCTGGTAGAGACTTTGCCTCTTGGCGAGAAACCCGTGGAGTGGATGGCACTTCTCGCCAAAAGTACATGGAGAGTTTTGATGAATCAGCTTTGCAACTATTGCATAGATTTGCTCGAGGACTTCATTTAGGAGGTAGAGCAATAACGCGTACTTGCAGAGTTGCGCGGACAATCGCAGATATTGCTCACCATGAAAAGGTGACAAAAGACGACGTATCTGAGGCTGTAGCTTATAGGTCTCGTTCTTTGGAGTAGTAATGGAGAAATGGGAGATTTCATCAGAAGATGAGGATTATCCAAAAGAGCTGCTATTGCTCAATCATCCTCCCGAAGTGATATACGGAATGGGAGATAGAAGTGTTTTGCAAGCACCTTGTATGTCGGTAATTGGAGCTCGTAGAGCCACTCCATACGGAATGGCAATTGCAGAAATGGCTGGTAGATGTGCTGCTGATAACAATATTGTGGTGGTATCTGGCGGAGCTCTTGGCTGCGACTATAGGGCGGGTATGGCTTCTCTTAATGCTGGTGGAAAGACTGTTGTAGTGGCAGGCTGTGGTGCAGACGTGACCTACCCAACTACCTCTGCAGAGCTTTTTGATGCAGCGCGAGAAGGAAGGGGAGCAGTTATTTCTCTAGACAGGTGGGGAACACCTCCTAGACGTTATGCCTTTCCTAGAAGAAATGCGGTTATTGCAGCATTAGGTAAAGTGCTCTTGGTAACGGAAGCAGGGCTTTGCTCAGGCACCATGAGTACTGCTGAGTTTGCTAACGCTCTTGGTAAAACTATTTATGCAATACCCGGGTCTATCTTTTCTCCTGCTTCTGCTGGTACGAATAGACTCATCTCTGAAGGTGCTCAAATTATTCCTGATGAGACATCATTGGGTATTGCAATCTCTTTAGATTTTGATTGTCTAGTTCAGGAACAATTGAAGCAAGATAAGAAGTTGACACCACTTTTATCTTCACTTATTGCTTCTCCTTCAAGACCAGAAGAACTTGCATGGAGGCTATCAGAAAACGTACTTACCGTGTTAAATTCTCTTACTGATTATGAAGCTCGTGGAATGGTAAAAAGATTACCGGATGGAAGGTATACTCCTTCTAAAGAGTTTTATTTGGATTCGTAGTGTGTGATAGGTGAACAATGACACAAAAAGTTACTGTAGTTGGCGCTGGTTTAGCTGGAAGCGAATGTGCTTTACAGCTTGCTTCACGTGGTGTTTCTGTAGAGCTCATTGAGCAGCGCCCTGTTGTTTCTTCTCCAGCACACCACACAGATATGTTTGCTGAGCTGGTCTGCTCCAACTCTCTGAAGTCAACTAAGGAAGATTCTGCAGCTGGAATTTTAAAGTCTGAGCTTAAAAAGATGGGCAGTTTTCTGCTCCGTATAGCAGAAGAAAACTCTGTTCCTGCAGGCGGCGCGCTTGCGGTCAATAGAGAAGAGTTTTCAAAGGCTGTTACTGAGCAGATCATAAATCATCCAAACATCTCGGTAACTCATGCAGAGGTCACGGAGTTATCTGATGAGCCAACAGTTATTGCTGCAGGACCACTGTGCTCAGATAGCTTGTACGAAGCAATTTCTAAGCGTGTTGGAACTAACAGAATGTCGTTTTTTGATGCAGCAGCGCCTATTGTGTCTTATGAATCAATTGACCATTCAATTGCCTTCTCTCAATCTCGTTATGAGGACTTGGGAATTGGCGATTACCTCAATTGCCCCATGAATAAAGAGGAATACGACACATTTGTTGATGAGTTACTTGCAGCTAAACGTGTTATTGGCCACGATTTTGAGCAGTCTGATTTGTTCCAAGCTTGTCAGCCTATTGAGGAAGTAGCAAGAACAGGACATGATTCCATTAGATTTGGCGCTTTAAAGCCAGTAGGACTTATTGACCCCAGAACGGGTAAACGCCCCTGGGCAGCAGTTCAGCTTCGTGCAGAAAATGCAGCTAAGACAGCATTTAATCTGGTTGGTTTTCAGACAAATCTTACCTGGGGAGAGCAAAAACGCGTATTTACCCTCATCCCAGGGTTGGAAAACGCTGAGTTTGTTCGCTACGGCGTCATGCACAGAAACTCTTTTGTTGACTCTCCTCATGCACTTGATGGCTCGTTTGGAATTCCGGGTACTTTTACTATTCTTGCAGGTCAAATAACGGGTACAGAAGGCTATGTTGAGGCTATAGCATCTGGATTGCTTGCTGCGCTTAACTTGTACGCTCGTTTGTTGAACAAAGAGGAAGTCAGGCTTCCTTCGACCACTTCGTTTGGCTCTCTTGTAGGTTATGCGACAAACCCAAACACCAAAGATTATCAGCCCATGCATGTTAACTTTGGAATTTTTGAGCCACTGGACGAGCATATCAAAAGAAAAGACGAACGTCGTCAAAAGATGGCAGAGCGTGCTCATAAAGACTTTGATGACTACATCTCTTCTCGTCAGGATCTTTTTGATTGCATGAAGTGTGATTAACGTGGCTATTTCAAAAGAGCAGGGTAGTCATGTTGAACAATTTATTGAGTATCTAAGTAAGGTCAGGAATCTTTCCGAGAATACCCTAAGGTCATATCAGACTGATCTTTTGGCATTTGAGCAGTGGTGTAGTAGGGAAGGTATTGCCGTAACTCGGGTTGATCACAGAAGCCTTCGTCTCTATTTGGCCTATCTCAAACAGGCTCAATATTCAGCAAAAACACTAAATAGGCATTTATCTGCGTTGCGTGGTTTTTACAAATGGATGCAGCGAGAAAAACTGATTGCCACAGACCCAGCTCTTTCACTGAGCAATCCTCGAGCGCCACGAAATCTTCCACACACTATGACTGATTCCGATGTAAATAGGCTTTTAGAATCATGTGATGTTTCAACCGCGGTAGGGCTTAGAGATAGAGCATTTCTTGAGTTTTTGTATGCAACAGGAGCTCGTATTTCTGAGGTAGCGTCTCTCAAGCTTGAACAGGTTGATTTGCAAAATGGAACAGTGCGTCTCTTTGGTAAAGGCTCTAAAGAGCGAATTGTTCCGCTCTATGAGTCAGCTATCGGGTGGCTTAAAAAGTACCTAAGTTCTTCTCGACCTACGCTTTTGTTGAAAGATAAAGCGGGCCGTGCACATTCGGCTCTTTTTATTTCCGTAAGAGGAAATACTATGAGCGCGGATTCTTTGCGCAAGGTTTTTTCGTCGTATCTAACGGCTGCAGGACTAGATAGCTCACTCTCTCCACACGCTATGAGACATACATACGCCACAGAACTTCTTGGTGGTGGAGCAGATCTTCGTGTTGTACAGGAGCTTTTAGGTCATGAATCACTTTCAACTACACAGGTGTATACGCATTTGTCAGTTGACAGGCTCAAAGAAGCAGCAAAAGCAGCTCATCCAAGATCAAAATAAGCTGAGCGTTGTTGCGAAATATCTTGCGCAAAGAAGTTTATTGCATTTACGCAGTATTTGTAGAGGTTATGGTCTAAATTCTTTATAGACGCAACCCTTGTTTTCCTGCTATACTTTCAAAAGTTGTGTAGAAGCACAACATGCTGTTACCAAACAGCACAAAATCGCACGTACGACTACTTGTTTGCCGTGGTGCCTAACGCTAAGCCAGGTGTTGGGTGGTTTTAACAAGGCTTGAACTCGTACGGAGGAACAACCAATGGAGGTAAAAATGGCTGCAAAGATTACTATTCAGACTCTTCTGGATGCTGGTTGCCACTATGGTCACCAGACTCGTCGTTGGAACCCTAAGATGAAGCCATACATCTTTGGTGAGCGCAACGGCATTTACATTCTTGACCTTAAGCAGACCATGCTTGGCGCAGACGCTGCTTACACTTTCCTGAAGAATGTTGCATCTAAGGGTGGCCGCGTTCTCTTCGTCGGTACCAAGAAGCAGGCTCAGGAGCCAATCGCTACTGAGGCAGCTCGTGCAAACATGCCTTACATCAACCAGCGTTGGCTTGGCGGTATGCTCACCAACTTTGTCACCATGCGTTCCCGCATCAAGCGCCTTGAGGAGCTTGAGGCAATGGTAGAGGATGGCCGCATGGCAACTCTTCCTAAGAAGGAGCAGGCTCTTAAGAACAAGGAGCTTCTGAAGCTTCAGCTTAATCTCGGTGGCGTCCGTGATATGACTTCTCTTCCACAGGCTCTCTTTGTTGTTGATTCCAAGCGTGAAGAGAACGCAATCCGTGAGGCAAACCGTCTTCACATTCCAGTTGTCTCCCTGCTTGACACCAACTCTGATCCAGATGTTGTTGATTACGGCATTCCTGCAAATGACGATGCTATTCGTTCCATTTCTCTTATGTGCCAGCTTGCTGCAGACGCAATTCTTGCAGGTAGCGGCAAGGAGCAGATTTCTGCTGAAGAGATGGGCGCTGAGTCCGAGACCCCAGCTGCTGAGTAACTCTTAGCAACGGGTTAAATAATTTAGTTATTCAGTAGATTTTTGGGAGGAAAACATGGCAGAGATTACCGCAGCACTTGTTAAGCAGCTTCGTGATATGACCAGCTCTCCTATGATGGAGTGCAAGAAGGCACTCGTCGAGGCTGAGGGCGATATTGAGAAGGCAGTAGATATTCTTCGTACTATGGGCGTTGCTAAGGCAGTTAAGCGTGCTGGTCGTGACACCAACGAGGGTACCATTGCTACCTTCATCAGCCCAGACGGCAAGACTGGTGCAATCCTCGAGCTCTCCTGCGAGACTGACTTTGTTGGTACTAACCCACAGTTCACCGGCTTTGCTGGCGAGCTTGCTTCAGTTGTCGTTGAGAGCAACCCAGCTGACGTTGAGGAGCTCAAGGCTGCTAAGCTTGGCGACGAGACCGTCGACGAGGCAATCACCGATAAGATTCACAACATCGGTGAGAACATGCGTGTTCTTCGTTTCCAGCGTGTTGAGGCTGCAAACGGTGCACTTGCTAGCTACATCCACCTTGGTGGCAAGCTTGCTGACATTGTTACCTTTGAGTTCAACAAGCCAGAGACCGCTGAGTCTCAGGACTTCAAGAACTTTGCACACGACGTTGCAATGCAGGTAGCTGCAGCTGCTCCAGTTGCTGCTCGCCGTGAGGATGTTCCACAGGACATCGTTGATCACGAGCTCTCCATTTACAAGGCACAGGCTGCTGAGTCCGGCAAGCCTGAGGCTATTCAGGAGAAGATGGCTTATGGTCGTCTCGAGAAGTACTACAAGGAGTATGTCCTTACTGAGCAGGCATTTGTTAAGGACCCAGATATGACCATTTCTGAGTACGCAAAGCTGCTCTCCAAGAAGGTTGACGACGAGGTTAAGATTGTCAGCTTCGTGCGTTTTGCTTTTGGTGAAGAGTAAGACTTTTTACTTCAATTATTTTGAGCCGGTTGTCTTCAACCGGCTCTTTTTTTAACGCGATTCCTGCAAAACTTACGGCGTCGTTTGTTAAAATTATTACAACTATGGCAAACGGAGAGAGCGAGGAAGCTTTGTCTTCAGCTAAATACAAGAGAGTACTTTTAAAGCTTTCTGGTGAAGCATTGATGGGTGAGCAATCCTTTGGTATTGACCCTTCAATTCCAGAAATGCTTGCTAAAGAAATTAAGCCTGTTTGGGAGTCTGGCGTTCAGGTTGCCATTGTTGTTGGCGGCGGAAACATCTTTAGAGGCGTTTCTCAGGCAGCAGCTGGCATGGATCGTGCCCAGGGCGACAATATGGGCATGCTTGCAACAGTAATCAACGCTCTCTCACTCCAAGATTGTTTTGAGCGCAATGGCATGGATTGCCGTGTTATGAGTGCAATTTCCATGGCTCAGGTTGCAGAGCCTTATATTCGCCGTCGTGCCATTAGGCACCTTGAGAAAGGCCGTATTGTCATCTTTGCTGCAGGTACCGGTAACCCTTACTTCACTACTGATACTGCTGCAGCTCTTCGCGCTTGCGAGATTGGCGCAGAGTCTCTGATGAAGGCAACAAAGGTAGATGGTATTTACGACTGCGATCCAGTTACTCATGCAGATGCCGTTAAGTATGACACGGTCACCTACAAAGATGTTCTCGCTAAAGAACTTAAGGTTATGGACGCTGCAGCAATTGCACTGTGCAAAGACAATAAGATGCCAATTCTTGTATTTGACATGCAGTCTGAAGGCGTTTTCATGAAGGCAATTTCCGGAGAAGAAGTCGGTACTACTGTCGTTGAGGAGGACTAATGAGCGTTCATTCTGATAAAGCTAAGCAGTCTATGGAGAAGTGCATCGAGGCACTTAAGAATAACTTTGGTCGTGTTCGTACTGGTCGCGCAAATCCACATGCGCTTGATCACATCAAGGTAGACTACTATGGCCAGCCAACCCCAATTTCTCAGCTTGCAGCTATCAAGGTTCCTGAGGCATCTATGCTGCTTGTAGAGCCATGGGATAAGACTGCTCTAAAGAGCATCGAGAAGGCCATTGAGACTTCTGACCTTGGTATTACTCCATCTAATGATGGCTCTGCTATCAGGCTTCCTTTCCCAATGCCAACCGAGGAGCGCCGTCGTGAGCTTGCTAAAGAGTGCTCTCAGATTGCTGAGGAGGCTCGCGTAGCTGTTCGTAACGTTCGTCGTGACGTTAACGGCAAGATTGAGCGCGATGAGGAGCTCTCTGAGGACGATCAGAAGCGCGAGAAGAACGGTATTCAGAAGCTGACCGATACCTATATTGCACAGATTGAGTCTCTTCTTAAGACCAAGACTTCAGAAATCATGGAGATTTAAGTGCAGTTTGATACAGACAAACTCGTCCAGTATTTCTCTGACGCACCAGAAGATATCAGTCTCTCTGATATCAATTTAGAAAGTATTCCGTGTCACGTTTCCATCATTATGGATGGAAACGGCAGATGGGCTACAGCTCGCGGACTTGACAGAACTGAAGGTCATAAGGCCGGTGTTCTTTCTTTGCGCGAGGCTGTTACTACAAGCGTGCGTCTTGGATTGGACGTTCTGTCGGTTTATGCGTTCTCTACAGAAAACTGGAAACGCCCTCAGCGTGAAGTTGACTTGCTTATGCGTCTGTTTGCAGAGACGCTACTCAAAGAGCTTCCGCTGTTTCATCAAGAGAACGTAAAGTTGCGTTTCTTTGGTGACCTTGAGGCTTTGCCAGAGAAGACTCGCAAGACCTTCCAGCGCGGACTTGATGAGACCGCACAAAACACTGGTATGACGTTTGCACTTGCGGTTAATTATGGCTCCCGCGCGGAGCTGACCAGGGCAGCTGTTCTTCTCGCCAACCAAATTGCTGAGGGTAGTGTGTCTGCTGATTCGGTGACTCCAGCAGACCTCGAGAAGAACCTCTATACAGCAGGACTTTCTGATCCAGACCTTTTGATTCGCACGTCAGGAGAGCTGAGGCTTTCTAACTATTTGCTATGGCAGCTGGCTTACTCGGAGCTGTATGTTACGCAAACTTACTGGCCTGACTTCTCTAAGTGGGATTTTTTGCGCGCCATTAAGGACTATCAGAGTCGCGAGAGGCGATTCGGAGGAGTGAAATAGTGGTGGACAATACGCGCGATTCCAAAAAGCCTACTTCCAGGATTGATACTGACTCTCAGTTAAATCCTGAAGAAACAGGTAGTGTTGGAATTGATAGACAGATTGAAAAGCTGGAGATTCGTCGCTCACTTAAAGAGCTGCAGAGATCCGCTGGTAACCTTATGGGCCAGCGTGTTCGTGGCGTCACCGAAAAGCTTTTGACCAGAACTCTGTCTGGCGTAGTTTATGCAGCTATTGTGCTTGCAGCTCTGTTTGTGGGCAAAGAAGCCACCATTGTTTTGATTGCTGGTATGGGATGGCTGTGCTGCTCTGAGTTCTTCCACATTTGTCGCATGGGCGGACGTATGCCAAACGAGCCTCTTGGCCTTGTTTTCTCGCTTATTTTCCCCATAATTGCGTATTTTGGTCACGTTTTTCCGCTGGCATTCTCCCTGCTTTTGATTATCCTTTGTGGTCTTTGGTATGTCTTTACTCCGCGAGCAAACCTTGCAGACGTGGCTGTTACGGCCTTTGGACCATTGTATACCTCGCTTTCTCTTTCTACAGTGGTGCTACTAAGGTCCACAGAGCCTAGTTTTTCTATTCCTTGGATCACGCTTGCTGTCATGCTCTCTGTGTGGGCTAACGATTCTTTTGCGTATTTGTTTGGATCTAAATTTGGCAAGCATAAACTGGCGCCAAGAATTTCTCCAAATAAAAGCTGGGAAGGCTTCTACGGTGGCCTTTTAGGCTCAATGCTGGTGTGGTTCTTGATTGCCGTGTTTGGTGCCATTGATATGAATCCTCTGTTTGCCCTGCTCTTTGGCATAACTGAGGGTATTTTCTCCGTTGTGGGAGACCTCTTTGAGTCTCGCATTAAGCGAGGAGTAGGTCTTAAAGACTCCGGTTCAATTATGCCTGGCCATGGTGGCCTGCTTGATAGAACCGATTCGATGATTTTTGGAACTATGGCGGCGTTTCTTCTCTTCCAGCTTGCCGTGCTCTTTAGCCAGGTCAAGCTTCCTATTGCGCTGCCGTTTGGAGCATAGGTTTTGAGCATTTTTGAAGATACTGCGCCTCGTGCCGCTAGGCATGAGCCATTACGCGTTGCTGTCCTTGGAGCTTCGGGCTCTGTGGGCATGCAGACGCTTGATGTATGCCGTCATTTCCCGCAAAAGGTGCAGGTAGTTGCCCTTGCGGTGAGGTCGTCGGCTGAGTTTGCCGTGAAGGCAGCAACTGAGTTCAACTGCAAATACGTTGCTTTTGCCGATGCAAGTGTCAAGGGCAACGCTCTTCTCGACAGCTTGCCTCAAGGCTGCAAGGCAAGCTTTGGTCCCGAGGCAGTTCAGGCGCTTGCTGAGCTGGACGAGGTTGACTGCGTGGTCAACGCAGTAGTGGGAGAGGCTGGCATTTACGCCGGTCTAGCTGCTGTAAAGGCTGGCAAGGTGCTGGCATACGCCAACAAGGAGTCCATTGTTGTTGGCGGAGACCTTCTGATGCCTCTGGTCAAGCCTGGCCAGCTCATCCCCGTTGATTCCGAGCACAGTGCCATTTTCCAGTGCCTTATTGGCGAGAACCCCGCTGATATCCAGAGGATTTGGCTGACCTGCTCTGGTGGTCCGTTCTTCGGATATTCTCGCGAGCAGCTCAAACACGTTTCGGCCGACGACGCCTTGGCGCATCCAACCTGGAAGATGGGTGCCAAGATTACCATCGACTGCGCCACGCTCATGAACAAGGGCCTTGAGCTCATTGAGGCTCATCATCTCTTTGATACTCCTATGGACAAGCTTGAGGTGCTGGTACATCGCCAGAGTCGCATTCATTCTATGGTTGAGTTTGTGGACGGCTCTGTTAAGGCTCAGCTTGGAGCCTCTGATATGAGGCTGCCTATCCAGTTTGCATTGAGCTATCCACATCGCTGGCCGGCAATTGCAAAGCCTGTCGAGTGGCAAGAGACTGCTCCTCTCACAGGCGACTATGCTGACGAGAAAACCTTTGGATGCCTAGCTCTTGCTCGTCATGCAGGAACTGTTGGAGGAACGCTTCCTTGCATTATGAATGCAGCTAATGAAGTTGCTAACCATGCATTTAGACGAGGAAGATGTTCATTTCTTGATATTGAGCGCATTGTTGCAGAGACTATGAATGCCTCTGAAGTTCAAAGGGTAGAAGACCTTCAACAATTGACGCTTGTAGACGCAGAAGCACGAGCTTTAGCCCGTTCTTTTGTGGGATAGGAATTTTGTGAATTTGTTAGCTATTCTTTCACCAATTTTTTGGGGACTCTTGGTCCTCTCGCTCCTTGTATTTGTTCACGAGGCTGGCCATTACGGTATGGCTCGCCTGTGTGGCGTTCGTGTTACTGAGTTCTTCTTGGGCATGCCGTTCAAGTACAAGCTTTCTCACAAGAGCAAAAAATATGGTACTGAGGTTGGTGTGACACCACTTCTTTTTGGTGGCTATACGCGTATCTGCGGTATGGAAGGCGAGCTAGATGAGCTGCTTCCACAAGCTCTGATGAGCGTTCAAGAGGCGGGTTCACTTGAGGTTGGTGCTCTTGCAGCAAAACTTAACTGTGAGGATGAGCGCGCCTACAATCTGCTGTACACCCTTGCAGATTGGGGTTCCATTGAGCTTGTCAAAGAGTCAGATGAGCTGGCACATATTACCTTCCAGACTCTTGCACGAGATGCTGAGCTTCGCTGTGAGTATGATCGTGGTCACAACTTTGAGCTTGAAGGCTCTACAGCAGCAGGGGAGCCTCGTGTTCCACAGCTGTCCGCTGATGATTTCTTTGCTCAAGAAAAGGCTCATACCTATGTTGGTGTAAATGTTCCCAAGCGCCTGCTCATGATTTTAGGTGGACCTTTGGTCAATATTGCGCTAGCCTTTGTGCTGGTAGTTGGCTCTTTGATGTTTGTTGGCGTTCCTGCGGCTCAAAACAAGGCTCAGCTTGGATCCGTTGAATCCGGCTCTCTTGCTGCTATTTCAGGCCTTACTGCTGGAGACACTATTCTTACCTTTAACAAGGTAGAGGTACATACCTGGGAAGACCTTACTGCTGTTATCAAGGATGCAATGTCCAATGGAGGCAAGGATATTCCAATCACGTATGAGCGCAATGGCATTCAACTTGAAACTACCATTAAGCCAGTTTTGCGTCCTGACGATAAAATCATCGGCGTGACACCTGTCATGACCACCTATCACTTCTCGTTTATTGACGCATCGGCTGCAGCTGTATCGTATGCCGTGCAGGTTGGTCAGTTTGCGCTCAGACTGCTCATCCCGACGCAGACCATGGAAGTTCTCAATCAGTCGTCTTCTGTTGTAGGAATTTCTGTAATGGCATCAGAAGCTGCTGCAGAGGGTTTCTCGACCCTTATTATGCTGGTAGCAGCTATTTCCATGTCACTTGGATTCATGAATCTTTTACCTATTCCACCTCTTGACGGTGGAAAGATTCTGATTGAGGTAATTCAGGTGATTATGAGAAAGCCTCTGTCTATCAAAGTTCAAAACATTTTGTCTTACATTGGACTGGCGTTTTTCCTGTTTGTCTTTGTTGTTGCACTGAGAAACGATATTCTTCATTTACTTTTTAGGTAGCTGATTTTATGTCTGAGATTGCTCGCACAAAAACTCATCCCGTCATGGTTGGATCTGTCCAGGTTGGCGGCGGCGCTCCCGTTTCCGTTCAGTCTATGTGCACCACTAAAACAGATGATCCAGACGCAACGCTCCTTCAGATCAAGGGGCTTGCCGAGGCAGGGTGCGAGATTATCCGTGTGGCAATTCCAGACGCAAAGGCCCTCGACGGCTTTGAAGAGATTTGCAAATACTCGCCACTTCCTGTTGTTGCCGATATTCACTTTGACTATAAGCTGGCGCTTGAAGCTGCAAAGCGAGGTGCGGCAGCGCTTCGTATTAACCCAGGAAACATTGGTTCTATGGAGCGTGTTGACGCCGTCATTGAGGCAGCTAAAGAGGCACATATTCCAATTAGAATTGGCGTTAACGCAGGCTCTCTTGCTAAAGAATTTGATACAAGACAAGATATGACCCTTGTCGAGAAACTCGTGGCATCGTCAAAGTCTTTTGTAGAGCATTTTTCTTCTCGCGGTTTTGACAACATTGTTTTGTCTGCAAAAGCTCACGATGTTCCTACTACGCTTGCGGTATATCGAGCGCTTTCCAAGGAGCTTCCACAGATTCCTCTGCATGTAGGCGTTACAGAAGCCGGTGCGTTAAGGCAGGGAACGGTAAAGAATTCTGCTGCGGTGGGCATTTTGCTTGAGAGCGGTATTGGCGATACCATGCGTCTCTCTCTAACGGCCGACCCTGTAGAAGAAGTTCACGTAGCATGGGAACTTCTTGCGGCTCTTGGTATGCGTCGCATTAAGCCGGAGCTGGTTAGCTGCCCTACCTGCGGCAGGTGTGGTGTTGACATGATTCCTATTGCAGAGGAAGTTACCAAGCGCCTGGATGGCGTTCGTGCCCCAATTTCTGTGGCAGTCATGGGTTGCGTTGTTAACGGACCTGGTGAGGCCAGGGGCGTTGACCTTGGCGTTGCCTGTGGCAAAGGCCAGGCAGTGTTGTTTGAAAACGGCAATCCTATTAGAAAAGTTCCTGAAGATAAGATTGTTGATGAGTTATTCGCCGAAATCGAGAATCGTTTTGGCAAAAAATAAGTAAACTATACGTATTACTTCATATTGAAAGGAAACTACCTTGAAGCACTGGATGCGCATGTCTTCTTTGTATGCACCAACACTCAAAGAAGATCCAGCTGAGGCTGTACTTGCAAGTCACCGCCTGCTCCTTCGTGCTGGCATGATCAGAAAGACCGCTGCGGGTCTTTACTCTTATCTGCCACTTGCATGGCGCTCTCTTTTAAAGATTGAGGCCATCATTCGCGATGAGATGGACGGTATTGGTGCTCAGGAGATTCTTGTTCCTATTATGACCCCTGCTGAGCTCTGGGAAGAGTCTGGTCGTTGGGATGTCTATGGTGATGAGCTCATGCGTATGCATGACCGTCATGATCGTCAGTTTGCTCTTGGCCCAACTCACGAGGAAACCTTCACAGACCTTATTAGAAATGAGCTCAAGAGTTATAAGCAGCTTCCGGTAACGCTCTATCAAATTCAGGATAAGTTCCGTGACGAGCGTCGTCCACGTTTTGGCCTTATGCGTGGCCGTGAGTTCATTATGAAAGACGGATATTCCTTCTCGGCAAATCAAGAGTCGCTGCAAGAATGCTATGACCAGGAGAAGGTTGCTTACCAGAACGTTTGTGATCGCACGCGTCTTAAGGCTCTGCAGGTAGTTGCAGACTCTGGTCAGATTGGTGGAGACACCTCTGTTGAGTTTATGGCGCTGGCAGAGGCTGGCGAGGCAAGCCTAGTCTATTGCGATTGCGGCTATGCTGCAGATACTGAGGCAGCTGCAGCAAAGATCAACGTAGAAGAGCGTGAGTCTGGCAAGATGTGTGAGATTCACACCCCTGGTATTGGCTCCATTGATGATGTAGCTGAGTTCCTTCACGTTTCACCTGCAGCAACTCGTAAGGCTCTAGCTCTTGTTGACGGAAACGGTAAGCCAGTTGTGTGCTTTGTTCCAGGTACTCATGAGCTCAATGAGGTTAAAGCTGAGCACGTCTTTGGTGACTATCACATGATGACCGATGAAGAGCTTGAAGAGCATGGCCTCATCAAGGGCTTCATTGGACCTGTTGGTCTACCTGAGGGTATCCGCGTTGTTGGAGACCTCTCTCTTGAGGATAGTCAGTGGTGGCTCTGCGGTGCTAACAAGGCAGACTACCACCTTGATCACGTTGAGCTTGGTCGTGACTTTGAGATTAACGAGTGGAAAGACCTTGTCACTTCTCAGGAGGGCGATATTTGCCCTGAGTGTGGACTTCCTCTGCACGCCGCTCGTGGTATTGAGGTTGGCCAGGTCTTCCAGCTTGGCACCAAGTACTCTTCAGCTCTTAACGCTACCTTCACAGACGAAAACGGCGAGGACAAGCCTCTGGTTATGGGCTGCTACGGCATTGGTGTTTCCAGACTGCTTGCTGCTGTTGTTGAGCAATACAATGACGAGAAGGGCATCAAGTGGCCAGTCTCTGTCGCTCCTTATGAGGTTTCTGTTCTTTGCCTCTCTGACAAAGACCCAGAGATTTGGAATGCAGCTGGTGCTGTAGCTGACGCCTGTGTTACAGCTGGTCTTGAGACTGTTGTTGATGATCGTGCAGAGCGTCCAGGCGTTAAGTTTGCAGATGCAGACCTTATCGGCTTCCCATGGCAGGTTATTGTGGGCAAGAAGGGCGTTGCTAACGGAATCGCAGAAGTCAAAGAACGCGCTACCGGTGAGCGCTTTGAGGTTGCTCTTGATGAGGTTGCTTCTTGGTTGGCAGAGAAGATTCTTCCAGAGCGCGAGCTTTAAAATATACAACCAATTAGAAAATTGTCGAGAAAAACAGAGCTTTGGTTTGCTATAGTATTTCCCGCACCACGTTCGGGGAATTAGCTCAGCTGGGAGAGCGCATGACTGGCAGTCATGAGGTCAGGGGTTCGATCCCCCTATTCTCCACCACGCATTCTGGCGGCGGCATCTGTCGCCGCTTTTTTCTTACGGGCTCATGGCGCAACGGTTAGCGCAGGGGACTCATAATCCCTGGGTTGGGGGTTCAAATCCCTCTGGGCCCACCAAATACACATGTGGCGAGAAATCCTTTGGTTTTCTCGCCATTTCTTTTACCGAAACACTCTACCGTTCAATGATTCGATTACTTAATTTATATAAAAGACGGGTACAATAGCCAAAGTGATATTTGATAGATAGGGGATATATGACTCCTGAGACTCGTAAAATGAAGCTCTTCAGTCTGGCGCTTTTGATTGGCGGACTTTTAGGTCTTGTTAATGTTGCGGTTCTTGTAATTGGTGCTGGTCCATCAATTGATTCCGCTCTTCTTTTGCTTGCAAGTATGATCTCGCTTCTAACTGGTGGTTATGCAGCTAGAGAGGCTAATGTACCTAATAGAGCTGCAGCCGCTTATCCCATGATTTTTGGATCATGCGTTGTATTAGCTGCTATTGTTGTGGGACAGTTGGTGCTTAAACCATCTGTTACCTTGCAGTTTATTGAGCTGTTTGCGCTATTGGCAATGGCAAGTGCTGTTGCTCGAGGATCTCATAAAGTTAAAAAGTCTCTTGAGGCCAAGTAAATTATTTAGTTGACGTCGTTTTATTGTTCTATCTCCTCTTGTGTACGTTTTTTCTTTGTGAACTGACTTGTTGGGGGTTTGTATGGATCGTGGAACTAAGTTGATGATGGCGCTTTCCTCTATGCTTGGTGCGCTTGGCGTTGCCGGAATTGTCATCTTTGCCTTCTCAGTTGGCTATGGTCGTTTCTCTTCAAGCATGATTGTGCTTCTGCTATGCAGCTTAATGGCAGTTTATTGCTGCTATATTCTTCAGAAATGCATCAGCTTGGCTAAAGACTTTGAGAAAACCCACGGCATTGTCCGTCTTGTTGCTGGTATTGAGCTCATTCTCTTTACCATTGAATGGGTTTTTGTCTCGCAGCTTTCATCTCAGCCTATGGTAATTACGCCACTGATTCTTCAGCTTATCTTCCTGGGAATTATTCTTGTTCAGATGAATAAAGCTGTGTCTACGTATTCACCTTCAAAAAAGTCAAAAGCTAGAAATTAGCGTCATTGTTTGTTATTATTGCAAGTCGTTCGGGCGATTGGCTCAGGGGTAGAGCACTTCCTTCACACGGAAGGGGTCGCTGGTTCAAATCCAGCATCGCCCACCATAGAAATTTAAAGGCCTAGGTAACTGGGCCTTTTTTGTTAGTACTTAGTTACAGTAATGACTAATATTTTATTACCAAGCACACATCTTAGAGCTTCCCTTATATACTTGAGCCCTAGGAAAGGGGAGATGTATGACAGATTCAACTAACAATTCCAGCGCTCTTAATCCAGTCGAGCAGTTTGATATGTATGTTGCTCACGTTGGTATTAACGCAAGCAATGCGGACGAGGCGGAAAAGATTGCAAACCTGTTTACCGCTCTTATGGGACTTCCAACTATTGAGCAGCCACCCTCATTTTTTGCAGGGACCCTGGTAGAGGTCATGAAACAAAATGGGCGAGGCACAAAGGGTCATATTGGCTTCCACGTTAACAACATCCCAGCTGCCGAGAAATACTTTGCAGGTCGTGGCTTTGAAATCGATGAGTCTTCAAGAAGGCTTAATCCAGATGGCAGTACGTTTTTGGTCTATTTCAAAGACGAGATTGCTGGCTTTGCTATTCATCTCACCATGGATAAATAAGCCAACTTCATTAAATTGATTGACGATTTTTTGGCGAGAAGGTCTTTCATGTAGAAGGGCCCTCTCGCTTTTTGTGTGTGGTTGGATAGGGAATAGCTGTTTATAACTAATTCTAATTGTTGATGATATGAAAATTTAATAAATTGCAATTTAGAATGCAGTTTATATTCATTTTAATGATATTTTCTTTTATCATTTGAATTAGATATTTGTAATCCTTTATGGATTTGGAAGGTTTGAAGTGAAAAAGTTCAAGTGTGTAGCAGCGTCAATTTTGGTAGCGCTATGCTGCGTAATTGTAATTGGAGTTCCAAAGTTTGCGCTTGCAGAAGCAGCAGTTCAAAATCAGCTCACGGTTAATGTTACTGATGACTATTATGGTCAACCTGTTGATGGTGTAACAATTACCGTGACTAATACAGTTACCGGTACCAACGCTGCAACTATGATTACTAACCAAAACGGTAGAGCTCAGACTAGCCTTGCTAACGGAAGTTATAAGGTTGAGCAGACAACGTTTAAAGCTGGATATGTTATTGATCACACAGCTAAAAACGTGACTTTCTCCGCTCCTGCTGGTAGTGATGGCGATCCTCAGACCATTAACTTTGAAAATGTCCATATTATGGGCCAGCTTTATGTTGGTGGCGAAGACATTCCAACCTCTAGTACTATTACTAATATCCAATTTGATATTGAAGATGAATTTGGAAATAGAATTGCCTCAAATGTTCCAGGTGGACAAAGCGTCACTGTTCCGGTAACAGGAAGTTATACGGTTATCCCAAAAAATTATCCTAATGAACTAGCTTATAATTCCGATGCTGTAATGATTGATTCCGTCTTTGCATGCACTCCAGGTAGCATTAATGGTATGGTCCCTCTTCATGCGGTAACATTCCCTTACGATTCAGATACACGTCTCTTTGAGGAAACAACTCGAGTAACAGTTAAATTACCAAATAGGCGCGGAAATATTATCGTGAGAGTAGTCGATCAGTATGGAAGTCCTATTGCCGGCGCAACTTTAAAAGCAAACCCCTCCTATGATAATGCGTCTGGAATCGCAGCGCCTGCATGTCCTCCTTCTATGGGCGGATTTAATACTCCTGATCCAGCTTATTTGCCTGGTACTAGTGATCCTCGTGCTATGACTCAGGATGCACCAAATCCTGGTGTTCCTTATACTCAGACAGGTGAGTTAAGCAGAGATGACCATAACAATTATCTGCTTACAACTGGTCCTGATGGCACCGTAATTATTCCTGATTATCTAATAAATGCTAACGCAATTATTACTCAGCTAACCACCCTTGATGGCTATACCATTGATGATCCTAATCCACAGGTTGGTGAGATTACTGGCTCTAACGAAACAACTACGGTTACGTTTGTAAATCGTAGGCCAGAGCCACCTGCTCCAGAGCCACAGCCAGAACCTCAGCCAGAACCTCAGCCAGAACCTCAGCCAGAACCTCAGCCAGAACCT
>NZ_JRND01000003.1:0-130400 GCF_000758945.1 Lancefieldella parvula DNF00906 | reverse complement strand
AGAACCTCAGCCAGAACCTCAGCCAGAACCTCAGCCAGAACCTCAGCCAGAACCTCAGCCTGAGCCAACTCCTGAGCCTCAACCACAGACTCCGGAAAAGCCTAAGACTCCAAAGAAAAAGAAGGCTGTTCTTCCAGACACTTCTGACATTTCTGGTATCTCTTCTTTAATTGTTGGAATTACAGGTACATTAAGCTCTCTTGCTGGTGTCTCAATGTATCTGAGCAAGAAACGTTTCTAAGACTACAGGATTTATTGAATCTGTTTCAAAATTTGTTTATGTCTATCATGTGAACAACCTGTGCATTTAGTAATTTGTAAATGTACGAGGAGTTCACTTGATTTTTATAAGGTGAGTACAGATTTCCTCAGTTTTGCCAGTTAAAAATTTGAAATAATTGTGTTTAGTCTTGGATATTATCTTTAATTTAATGTCTAATTCCCTTACTATAGATAGAAGTATTTACTAGTACGGTTCGGTTTTAAGGAATTGAATTGAAACGATATAAAAACATTGTTCTTGCTATTCTTGTTGCGTTGACGCTTGTTGTGTCAGTTATTACTCCAAGAATTGCTCTTGCAGCAGATACTAATCAGATTAATGTTCTTGTAGTTGACAAGTACTCCAATGAGCCACTTGAGGGTGTGCACATTAGAATTATTAGCGGCGGATCTACTGTAGTTGACGAGGGTGATACGGGAACTGATGGTTACTTCAGATCTCCAATCATTCCTGATGGCGCTTATCGTGTTGAGCAGACTACCTTTAAGGACGGTTATGTCCCTCATGTAGATTCTGTTTCTCACATCTTTGATGGTGCTGCAATTGGCTTTAGTGAGACTGTCAGGGACATTATGGAGAACCAGCCACTCTTAGGTCATATTGTTGTTAGGGTTGTTGATACAGACGGCAATCCTATTGCTGGTGCAACTCTTAAGGCTACTGCCGCAAACGTTGCTGGACCTCGTATCCCAACACCTCCATTTACTCAGACCGGTATTCTCACCATGGAGGCTGACGGAAGCTACTCTCTTACAACTGGAGCAGATGGTACTGTTGTAATCCCTAACCTTATTGGCAACACTTCTACTACCATCACTCAGCTCACCACCATTGATGGTTATCAGATTGATACCACCGTCCGCGTTGGTCAGATCACTGGTACAAATACTACTGCCACAGTAACTTTTGTTGATCCTCGTATTCCTGCTCCAACACCTGCACCAGATCCAACACCTGCTCCAGAGCCAGAGCCAACTCCAGCACCAGAGCCACAGCCTCAGCCTCAGCCAGAGACCCCAAAGGCTAAGAAGGTTAAGAAGTCCGTTCTTCCAGATACTGGTGATAACGCTCTTACACTTCCTTTGATTATTGGTGTTGCTGGCGCAACTATCGTTGTTGCTGCCGCAGCTCTTTTCCTTCATAAGAAGCGTCAATAAATCTTCACAAGCCTGGTTTCATTTACATAATTTTGCACGTATATCAAGTGAATGACTTATACTTATCCAGTTCAGATATGTATGAGGAGTTCACTTGATTGCTCTTGCGGATAAGATTTCAAAGTCATTTGGTGGCAGAGTTCTTTATTCAAATGCAACACTTCAGCTCAATGCGGGAGAGCGTTGGGCTTTAGTTGGTCCTAATGGTGCGGGTAAGACTACGCTTCTAAAAATCATTATGGGCTTAGAGTCTGCCGATGAAGGAACTATTACCTTTGCAAAAGATGCTACCCTGGGATATCTTGAGCAAGAAACAGAGCTCATGGGAGATAGAACTGCTCTTAATGAAGTCATTGAGTCTGCCCATGAGATTAAACAGTGGGAGAGAAAGGTCAACGACCTTTCAATCAAAATTGCCGAAACTCCCGAAGGCGCAACGCTTAATAAGTATCTTGAAGACTATGCTCATGCTATGGAGCGCTTCGAGCGTCTTGGTGGCTATGAACTAGAGAGTAGAGCTCGCCAGATTCTTGCGGGATTGGGTTTTCCCGTTGAAGATTTTGACAAGCCAGCTAAAGAGTTTTCGGGCGGCTGGCAGATGCGTATCTCTTTGTCAAAGCTGCTTCTGCGTCGTCCTGATGTTCTTCTTCTGGACGAGCCTACTAACCACTTGGACTTGGAATCTGTCCAGTGGCTTGAGAGGTTCTTATCGTCATATGACGGTACGGTTTTGCTGGTAAGTCACGATCGCTCGTTCATGGATGCCTGTGTAACGCACGTGGCGGCGCTTGAGAATCGTATGCTCGTAACCTATACTGGCAATTATTCCGGCTATCTTCATCAGAGAGAAGAAAATCTTGAGCAGCTCCGTGCTAAACGTGCAGCTCAAGAGCGCGACATTGCTCACATGGAGACCTTCATTGAGCGATTTAGGTATAAGCCTACCAAGGCAAAACAGGTTCAAGAGCGCGTGGCAAAGGTCGAGAAGATCCGTGAAGAACTGGTAGTTCTTCCAGAGCAATCTCATCACATGCATTTTAGGTTTCCAGAACCTCCTCGTACCGGAGATACAGTCATTTCTCTTGAGGGCGTGGCCAAATCGTATGAGGATAACTTTGTCTATGATAACGTTGACCTTAAGCTGTATCGCGGAGATCACGTAGCGCTTGTTGGCCCTAACGGCGCTGGTAAATCCACTCTTATGAAGCTTATTGCTGGTAAGCTTAAGCCAGATGCAGGACAGATTAGCCTGGGGCAAAACGTCACTGAAGCTTACTATGCACAGCATCAGCTTGAAGAGTTGAACCCTGCAAATACGGTACTTGCAGAGCTTGATACCGTTGCTGCTGGCTGGACTACTTCTGAAGAACGTAGATTGCTTGGAGCCTTCCTTTTCCATGGCGATGACGTTGAGAAACGCGTAAATGTGCTATCTGGTGGCGAGCGCGCTCGTCTCGCACTTGCTAAGATGCTGGTTTCTCCAGATCCACTGTTGCTTCTAGACGAGCCTACTAACCACTTGGATATTGACTCTGTTGACGTTCTAGAGAAGGCCCTTGTTGACTTCCCAGGAACTATCATCTTGATTAGTCACGATGAACACCTGGTCAGAGCTGTAGCTAACAAGGTTGTGGACGTTCGCGACCACAAGGTTACAATCTATGACGGTAACTACGATTACTTTCTCTTTAAGCTTGCAGAGCTCCAAGCAGCAGCTCAGGGGGAGACGCCGAGTAAGACGGTGTCCTCGTATGGAACATCGGGTGCAAGAGCGGTTAAGAGTGCTGGCCCAGAGGTAAGTCAAGCTGCAGGAGCTTCTCGCAATGTGAAGACTAAGGAGCAGAGAAGAGCTGAGGCAGAGGAGCGCAATCGTAGAAGTCGTGCGCTGAGGGAGACCAAGAAACGTCTGGACGAGGTTGAGGCAGCGCTGACTCCTGCGCATAAACGATACGATGAGCTCATGACGCTTATGGCTGACGAGGCTCTCTATAATGATCCGCAAAAGTTTGATGAGTGCATGGCGGAATACCAGGCACTTTCTAAGAAGATTCCTGCGCTTGAGGCTGAATGGTTGGAGCTTTCAGAAAAAATGGAAGCAGACATTGACGAGTAGGTAGTTTTGCCAATCTTGGGTAAAATTGTTTTATACCAACCGTCATGTAACTAACGTCATGTTCTTGAGAGTCTTTGTTTGTACGTGCCTGTCTGTAGTGTCTTTGCAGATGTTGAGATAAGGATTATTGTGCCAACTGCTTTAACATCAGTTCCATCGCTTTTGACAACGCTCGCTGAATTTGCGCTGGTAATTTTTGCCATTGTGGTTCACGAGGTTGCGCATGGCTTTGTGGCATACAAGTGCGGAGATCCTACCGCTAAAATGTCTGGCCGTTTGACGCTCAATCCACTGGCACACATTGACTTGTTCGGTACGGTTCTTTTACCGTTTATGTTGGTATTGATGGGTGGTCCTAGCTTTGGTTACGCAAAGCCCGTTCCCTATAACCCCAACTACCTCAAAGATCGTCGTCGTGACGAGATTCTTGTAGCACTCGCAGGTCCAGCTTCTAACATCTTGCAGGCGTTTCTCGGCGCACTCTTATTGCGTTTGCTCAACGCGCTAGCTGTTGCATTTGGTGCGGCATATAATCCGCTGGTAATGTACTACGTTTCTTCGCTGGTAATCTTCTACATTCAGATCAACGTAAGTCTGGCTGTCTTTAACATGCTGCCAATTCCGCCTTTGGACGGATCTAAGCTACTACTCTATTTTCTTGGCGAGAAAAACCGTCAAAAGGTCTATGCCATCGAGCCCTATTGCATGATTGCTGTAGTGGGACTCATGTTCTTTGCGCCCGGCTTTTTCTCGTCCATTATTGGGGGCATTTCTAACGTCATTTTGAGCCTGCTTGCGAGAATTATCTAATGTCGTACAAAGTAAACACTGCAACATATTCTGGCCCGTTTGACCTGCTGCTTCAGCTAGTAAGTAGGCAAAAAGTTGCTATTGGCTCTATTTCTATCTCTGAGGTTGCTGATCAGTACCTGGCAGAAGTGGACGCCATGGAAGAGCTTGACCTAGACGTTGCCAGTGACTTTGTCCTTGTTGCGTCAACACTTTTGGACATGAAAGCTCACGCCTTGGTGCCTCAAGACGTTTCGCTCAAAAGCTCATACGATGAAGATGAGTATGATGACGAGCTTGACGGGCTTTCTCCTGATGAGGCGCGAGAAGTTCTTATTGCTCGCCTTATTGCCTATAAGCAGTTCAGAAATGCGGGTGCTGCGCTAGGTAGTCGTATGGAAGCAGAATCGTACATGTTCCCACGCTCAGTGGGCCCAGATCCTGATTTCTTGAACCTTATGCCAGACTATCTTGAGGGCATTACCCTCAGAAGCCTTGCTGTCATTTGTGCGGACATTGACTCAAAACGTGAGACATTCTTGCTTGAAGCAGAACATGTGGCGCCAAAAAGGCTCCCAGTAGCTCTGACGGTAGCTTCTGTGGACCGACTCACGCGCTCTAAGGGCAAGGTGACGTTTTCTGAGCTTTTAGACGGTCAAGATACGCCTGAGATTGTGGTTGCAAACTTTTTGGCAGTACTTGAGCTCTTTAAGCGCGGTCTTGTTCGTGTTCAGCAGGATGTTATCTTTGGCGAGATTGAGATTGAGCACATAGAAGGCGCTGATTCATACCAGCTTGATGAGTCAGTTCTTTTGGAACTAGAAGAACTATCTGGTGATGAGCCAGACCTTGAAGGATTTAACTTGTCTCAAAACGCACTCGATGATGTCCAACAGACGCTTTTATCGTTAACTCAAACGCCCGATGAAGCACAGAAAGAGGCGGAATAACTTATGGCAGAAGAGCTTACCTATTTAGATTCCGAGTCGCTCAAAGGCGCACTAGAATCACTGCTTTTGGTTGCAACAGATGCAATCACCACGGCCGACTTTTCCAAGGTCACCAATGCAGCTCCTGCCGAGGTTGCACAAGCGCTCAAAGAGCTTGCAGAGGAGTATACGCGCTGTAACAGGGGATTTCAGCTCAGGGAGGTAGCCGGCGGTTGGCGTCTCTTTACGCACCCAGCTCACCATCAGCTGGTCAGCGATTTTGTGCTCTCCTGGGATACGCGTCGCCTTTCTCAGGCAGCGCTTGAGACGCTGGCGGTTATTGCTTATCACCAGCCCGTTACTCGTGAAGGCGTCCGTGCTATTCGTGGTGTTAACTCTGATGGTGTCATCTCTTCACTTCGCGAGAAAAACCTTGTACGTGAAGTGGGCAAAGAGGCAGATAGGGGACAAGCCATTCTCTATGGCACAACAGCCCTTTTCTTAGAGCGCTTTGGTCTCAAGTCTTTGCGAGAGTTGCCGCCGCTGGAAGATTTTGCTCCTGACGAGGAGTCCAAGCAGTTTATTCGCGAGAGGCTCTCTGGCAGAAGCTTCACTTCAACGCTTGAAGAAGCCGCAGAAGACATTGACGATGAGCGTTCTCTTTTGGGAGACAGCTACGATACGCAAGAGGATGCATAAGCCGTGGCAGAAGAGCGTATTGTCCCCATGCGCCTGCAGCGCTTTTTGGCGCGTGCGGGAGTGGCTAGCCGTCGTGGCTCTGAGCGCCTGATGACCTCTGGTCGCGTCACGGTAAACGGCCAGGTAGTCACCGAGCTTGGCAGTAAGGTTGATCCGCTGGTAGATGTTGTTGCAGTTGACGGTATTGTCTGCTCAATTGCCGAGAAACCCGTCTACTTGATGCTCAACAAACCTGCAGGGTACTTAACTACTATGAAAGACCCTCAGGGTAGACCAACCATTGTGGACATGGTTCCCACTGACTCATACCCGGGACTTTTCCCTGTTGGACGTCTTGATATGGATACCACGGGTCTTTTGTTCTTCACTACCGATGGTCAGATGGCACAAGAGCTTTTGCATCCCTCAAAGCATGTATGGAAGCACTATGTTGCTCATGTAGTAGGTACACCTACAGAAGAGCAGCTAAATCTCCTGCGCGAAGGTATTGAGCTTGAAGACGGTCCTGCAGCCCCTGCTGAGGTTGAGATTGTTTCCAACAATGCCAAGATGAAGGCACTTCTCGCCCCACAGGGTTTAGGAAAAACCGGTGGAGGAGAGCCAAACTCCCTGGTCAGTGTAACTATTAGAGAAGGCAGAAAGCACCAGGTCAAAAAGATGCTTCTGGCTGTTCACCATAGAGTTCTTGCACTCCACAGAGACACGTTTGGGCCGCTCCATCTTACAGGCGTTAAAGAGGGACAGTGGAGACTTCTTACAGAAGAGGAAGTTACCGCTCTGGAGCGCACTATTGGTAGAGAGCCTGGTGCTTCTCCCATCATGCCTTTACATGCCAGCAAGTAATTACTAGTCGTACGATTTCTAAGCGCACGTCAAACAGCTCAAACACGCCCAGAGAGGAGACATAATGCAGCCATTTGAAGTTCCAGCTCAGGTTCATCGCATTTTGTTTATGCGCCACCCAGAGAGTGTGGCTAATACACAGCGCTTTTTCAGCGGCAGAAGAGACGTTGAGCTTACCGAGCATGGCGTTGAACAGCGCGAACACGCTGTTCGTGCACTTGTTGCATTTCATCCAGATAGAATTTGGACCTCTCCATTGTCTCGCTGCAAAGACATGGCCCAGATGGCTGCCACCGAGCTTGGTATTCCTTGTGAGGTAAAAGATGACCTTGCAGAGATGGATTTTGGCATTCTAGAAAGCAAGCGTTTTGCTGATGCAGAAGAGATTTTAAAGCCCTATGGCCTTACGTTTCCTTGGGCCTCAGATGAAAACGGTCACTCTATACCTGCTCCAGAAGCTGAGTCATATGAGCAGGTAAGAAGCAGGTGTCGCAACATTCTTAACGAGTTTTCCAACCTCTCTGGACGCACGGTTTGTATTTCTCACGGCGGCTACCTGCGCTCTATGATGGCGGAAATTTTTGGCATCCCAGGTAGTTCAAGCTGGAATGTACATCTTGCAAATGTCTCTTCAATCTTCTTTACTAGTACAGGCGGTTCTGATTTCAAGCTTGGTGGATTTAACCTTGATCCAGAAGAGGTTATTCGTCGTTCCACTGAGACAAGTTTTTACGATTTTCGTGACATTTGGGGTGTCACCGAGGGGGATAAGTAATGATTGTTGCTATTGACGGCCCAGCAGGCTCCGGAAAGTCTACGGTTGCTCGTGCACTTTCTGATCGCCTGGATCTGATCTTTCTTGATACGGGTGCAATGTATCGCTCGGTAACTGTAGAATGCCTGCGTCAGGGCATTGATATGACTGATACCGAGAAAATCATTCAGGTTGCACGCAGCATTAGCATCTCGTTTGGAAACTCCGCAAACGGCCAGACCGTCTTCGCAAACGGCTCAAACGTTACGGCAGAGATTCGTACCCCAGAGGTAGACAGAAACGTCAGTGCTGTTGCGGCTATTCCTGAGGTTCGCGAAGCTATGGTCACGCTTCAGCGTCGCGCTGGCGAGAATGGCGATGTAGTCGCAGAAGGCCGTGACATTGGCACCGTGGTATTCCCCGAGGCAGATGTAAAGGTTTTCTTGACCGCAGATCCTGCAGCACGCGCACATCGTCGCGCTGTTCAGCGCCAGGGTGGAGACGCAGCTACTGGCAATGATGCCAAGGTAGATGCAAAGAGTGAGGAGAAGATCCTCGAAGACATCAAGGCTCGTGATAAGGCTGACTCTGAGCGTAAGGCAGCACCTCTTCGCGCTGCAGAAGACGCTCATCACATTGACTCTTCTGCGCTTTCTGTTGAAGAGGTTATTGCAGCCATTATTGCCTTGCATCCAGGTCTTGGAAATAGAGATGCTCGTAACCACAGGTCTTCTCACCAGGGAAATGAATCAGAGGGTAACTCTTCTGATGGCGGGAAGTCTCACACAGAAAAGCCTAAGCGCTCCGAGAAAAAATCATCTATAGCGGCAGCATCTAAGCGTTTGCGCCCTTTTGGTGGAAACTCGTTTGACGATTATTACGATACCGCGCTTGCTGATTTTCCAGCTCCTGCCAAGTTCTTTAAGTGGCTGGCAGTCAGCGTGCTTGGACTGATTACAAAAATTTGGTTCAGGTGGCGTTGGGACAATGACCAGCTCTTTGTTGGTGATAAGACCCCTCGTGTTCTTATCATGAACCACCCAACCTTCTTGGACCCTATTGTTACTGTTGTCCACCTGTTTGTTCATGGCATTCCCGTTAGAACCATCTACAAGAGCGAGTTCAACAAATTCAAACCACTTCAGTGGGCGCTTTCTAGACTAGGTGGCATTCCAGTAGACCGCGGAACTGCCGATATGAAGGCAATTCGTCGTGCCACTACAGCGCTTTCTAGAGGAGAAATGCTTCTCATTTACCCTGAGGGTACAAGAGTCAGAAGCAATACAGAGCGTGGAGAAACTCACGGTGGTTTTGCGCTTATCGCCCAGCTTGCTAAGGTAGATGTGCAGCCTCTGGCAATCATTGGCGCACTTGATATTAAGAAAAAAGGTTCACCTCTGGTTAAGCCTGTTAAGGTTTATCTTCGCGCAGGTCAGAAGGTCTCTTTTAGTGATCTGACTTCTACAAAGCGTAAAGATCAGGCAAAAGAGATGGAAGAGATGGCCATGGAGCGGGTATACGAACTGAGAGATGCAATGCTCAAAGAGCATCCCGGAAGGAATTAGTTCGTGCCTACTATTAGAATTGCTGACGAAGCAGGCGCTTGTTACGGCGTAGAAAGAGCTCTTCAGATGGTCCAGCAGGCCGTCAAAGATGCTCATGCTCCCGTACGCACGCTTGGTCCGCTTATCCATAACCCTCGCGTTGTCACGTCCCTTAAAGACCAGGGCGTAGAGGTTGTTGATTCCGCTTCTGAAGCTGCAGGAAGTGCACTATTGTTGCGCACTCATGGCGTAACCCCTCAAGAGGAGCAGATTGCCAAGGACGGCTGTGTTGACGTGTTAGATGCAACCTGCCCGTTTGTGAAGAAGGCTCACGGAGCCGCAGAACTTCTCGCCAAGCAGGGCTATGCCGTGTACGTGGTGGGAGAGTCCGGACATCCTGAGGTAGAGGCTACACTGGCGCACGTGCCAGGATCTTTGGCCATAGACTCCGTGGAACAGGTTGCCGCTCAGGCGGACGTTATGAGAGCTGCAAAGAAGGTTGGTCTGGTGGTTCAGACCACCATGAGCGCCGCAAAGCTTTCTGAGGTGGTTAACGCGGTACTTCCGCTTGTTGATGAGCTTCGTGTCATGAATACCATCTGTGAGGCCACCGCAGGCCACCAGGACTCGTGCATGAGGCTTGCAAAAGAGTCCGACGTCATGATTATTATTGGCGGCAGAATTTCTGCAAATACCACTCGCTTAGCAGAGATTTCCAAGCTGTATTGCCCCGCAACCTATCACATTGAAGGCGCTGATGAGCTGCAAGCTTCTTGGTTTGAGGGAGCAGAGCATATTGGTATTACCGCCGGCGCTTCTACGCCGGAAGCTCATATCAATGCAGTTAAATCAGCTATTGAACAAATCGTAGGCGCCTAATATGGAACAGCGCGCAGACTACGGAAATACAAAATCTGGTGGACTTGGCGCACTGATTGAGTCCGTTGAAGAGGGTAGTCCTGCGTGGAAGGCTGGCCTTGAGCCCGGCATGATTATCGAGAAGGTCAATGGCGTGGTGCCAAAAGACCTGATTGATTGGCGTTGGGAGGCCGACGGCTCCCTCTGTGAGCTTGAAGTTTCTGTTCCTGGTGATGAGTCGCTTTATGAGTGCGTGCTTGAACGTGAGTCCGGAGAAGACTGGGGCGTTGACTTTGTTGATGTGCTCTTTGATGGCATCAAGACCTGCGTAAACGCGTGCCAGTTCTGCTTTATGGCTATGCTGCCAGAAGACATGCGCCCTTCTCTTTCAATCAGAGATGACGATTATCGTCTGAGCTTCTTGCAGGGCAATTTTGTTACGCTCACTAACCTCACCGATGAGGACGTTGAGCGCATTATTTCTCACAAGCTTGAGCCTATGAACGTCTCGCTGCATGCAATCTCACCTGATGTTCGCCGTAATCTGATTGGTGCTCGTGCTGCTAGGGGCATTGAAGTTCTTGAGAAACTCATGGACGCTGGTATTGAGATCCACGGCCAGATTGTTTTGTGCCCTAATATCAATGACGGTGAAGAGCTTGATAAAACGCTTGACTGGGTAGAGGCTCACCAGCAGATTACCTCTTTGGCCATTGTTCCCCTTGGCTATACCAAAGACTCCAAACGCTTTACGCATTCGTATTCTGATGATGTGGAGCTGTCCCGCTCTGTAGTCAAAATTGTTGAGCCCTACCAGGAGCGTGCACGCGCCTCTCTGGGCATTACGCGTTTCCAGCTCTCTGACGAGTTCTACGTAGACGCTCAGCTACCTATTCCGCCAGCGTACACCTACGACGGCTATCCGCAGTTCTACGATGGCATTGGTATGCTCAGAAGCTTTCTGGATGAAGCTGAAGAGGTATGTCATGCTATGCGTACCGCTCTTGATGAGGCAGATACCTATCTTTCTGCGCGCTCTCGCAAGATTTTGCTGATTGTAGGCGAGGCTGCTCAGCAAACCATTCAGACCTTCTGTGAAGACTGGTCGGCTGATGGCAACGTTTCTACTTTTGCCGTGCGCAACGATTTCTTTGGTGGAGACGTTAATGTCACAGGACTTATCTGCGCCGTTGATCTTCTCGCCCAGGTACCTGAAGACCTCACAGATGTTCTGGTAGTGCTTCCTGAGGTCATGTTTAACTTTGATAAAGTCACGCTTGACGGCATGTCACTGGCAGATTTAACTGCGCAGCTAGAGGCTCGCGGCGCCAAAGTCATCATGTCAATTCCTGGTCCCACAAACATTGCCAAGTCGTGCATTAAAGCGCTCAAAGAGTGGGATTAGCCACGTATTGCTGGTATTATTAAACCAACTGAATGAAAGGTGAGACATGGCTAAGCCCATTGTTGCTATTGTTGGACGCCCTAATGTTGGTAAGTCCACGCTGGTAAATAGAATTGCCGAGAAACGCGATGCAATTGTGCACGAGTCTAGGGGAGTAACCCGAGACCGCTCGTATCACGACGCTGACTGGAATGGTCGTGAGTTTAAGCTCATTGACACCGGCGGCATTGAGTCTATCAAGTCACAGGATCGTTTTGCTCCACACATTCGTGAGCAGGCACTTCTTGCGTGTGAAGAGGCCGACGTTATTGTCTTTGTGGTAGATGGCTCTACCGGCGTTACCGATGAAGACGAAGAGGTTGCACGCATTGTCCGCAAGAGCGACAAGCCCGTGTTCTTGGTTGTCAACAAGAAAGATAACCCTGCTACAGAGCAGGATGGTCTATGGGACTTCTACGCACTTGGTTGCGGCGAGCCTCTACCTCTGTCTGCTTCACATGGTCACGGTACTGGTGATTTGTTGGACGACATTGTCAATGCTTTCCCTGAGGCTGATGAAGAGCCAGAGGATGACGGCATTCTTAACCTTGCCATCATCGGCCGACCAAATGTAGGCAAATCTTCGCTGGCAAACCGACTGGCTAACAAGAAACGCTCTATTGTTTCTGATGTTGCTGGTACTACGCGTGACGCTATTGACACTATGATTGAATGGAAGGGAACTCCCATTCGTCTTGTTGATACCGCTGGTATTCGCAAAAAGAGCCAGGTACACGAGGACGTTGAGTACTACAGTCTGGTCAGAGGCCTGCAGGCAATGGACCGCGCAGACGTTTGTCTTCTTGTTGTTGACGCCTCTGTTGGCGTAACCGAGCAGGACCAGAAACTTGCAAACATGGCCGTAGAGCGTGGATGTGCGCTGGTGCTCCTGCTTAACAAGTGGGATCTTATTGATTCTGAAGCAAAGCGCGATGAGGTAGCAGTCTCTGTAGCAAAGCGCCTGGCCTTTGCACCTTGGATTGCTTCCATCAACGTTTCTGCACTTACTGGCCGCGCTATTGATAAGGTGCTTGCCGCTGCTCTTTCGGCTGCAGAATCTCGTGCTCTTCAGCTTAAGACTTCCGAGCTCAACGAGCTTCTCGCCCAGATTAGAGAAGGCGGACACACGGTTTCTGACCGAGGCCGTCGCCTTAAGATTCAGTACGCCACACAGACGGGCTCTAAGCCTCCTGTTATCTCGTTCTGGTGCAACGCTCCAGACCTTGTTGATGACAACTACGAGCGCTTTATTGAGAACAGGCTTCGCGAGAAGTTCTCTCTGGTTGGCACACCTATTCGATTGAAGTTCCGTAAGAAGGTTGAGTCTAACTAATGCCTGGAATTGTTGTTGCTCTGATTTTTGGACTAATTGCATTTGGCCTTGGTGGCATTCCATTTGGTCTGATTATTGCAAGCCTTATGGCTCATGAAGATATTCGCAAACTTGGATCAGGAAATATTGGTACTACCAATGTTGCTAGAAACGCTGGTAAGGCCGCAGGTATTCTTACGCTTCTTTGCGATGCAGGTAAGGGCATTGTCAGCGTCATGCTGGTTCGTTGGTTCTTGGGAGCCCAAGGATTTACTCCTCTGGTCTCGGGAAACGATCACGCAGAGGCTGAGCTCATCATTTCTTTTGTGTATGCCTGCTGCGTTCTTGGTCATATTTTCTCGCCTTGGCTTCATTTCCATGGCGGTAAGGGAATTGCTGTTGGATTTGGCGGCGGACTTGCAGTAAATCCACTTGCTGCTCTTGTAGCTCTTGCGGTGTTTATTACGCTTGCCGTGCCAACTAAGTACGTATCACTTGGCTCCATTGGCGCAGCTGTTGCCATTCCACTATTCTGCCTGCTATTTGGTATGGATCCCGTGGCAATCATTCCTGTTTTTGTTGTAGCAGCGGCAGTTATTTGGGCTCATCGCGAGAATATCAATCGTCTTAATGCTGGTAGTGAGTCTAAATTCTCTTTCGGCGAAAAGAAAAAGGACAACTAATCATGAAAAAAGTTGCTGTTATTGGTTCGGGATCATGGGGTACCGCGCTTTCAACACTTCTTGCTTCAACGTCTGATGAGGTAATTATTTGGTCTAGAGAGGCTGATGTTACCGAATCCATTAATAAAGAACACGTCAACTGTAGACATCTTTCTGATTCTGAGCTTCCACACAATATTGTGTCTACCACTAGTGAGGCTGAGGCTCTCACCGGTGTAGATGCTGTTGTTATGGCGGCTCCTTCTGCGTTTTTACGTTCAGTTTGCGCTGCTTGCGCACCATATCTTGATCCAGAGGTTGATGTTTTGATTCTCTCCAAAGGTATGGAAGCAGGTTCTCACAAGCTTATGCACGAAGTAGCTGCTGACGAGCTTGGAAACCCTGCGAGAATCGCCGTACTTTCCGGTCCAAACCACGCAGAAGAGGTCATTAAACAGGGAATCTCTGCAGCCGTTGTAGCGTCTGAGGATGCTGAGGTTGCTAAACGCTTCCAGTCACTACTTTCTCGTCCGTACTTCAGAACCTACATTAGCTCTGACGTGCGCGGTGTCGAGGCATGTGCTGCTGCTAAAAACGTTGTTGCTATTGCCTGCGGTATTGCTGTTGGTTTAGGTAACGGTGATAACTCTCTTGCCGCACTTATGACACGAGGTCTTGCAGAGCTTGGCCGTGTGGTATGTGCCATTGGAGGAGATCCACTTACTTGCATGGGCCTTGCGGGTATGGGAGACCTTGTAGCAACCTGCACCTCTGAGCATTCTAGAAACAGAACATTTGGAGAAGCCCTGGTAAAAGGTAAGACGCTTCAGTCTTATCAGGAAGAGACTGGTATGGTTGTTGAGGGTGCTCAGGCTGTCATTGGTCTTTATGAGCTTGGTCAGCAGATGAGTGTTGAGATGCCTATCACTTCAGCTGTTCACGCTGTACTTTACGAAGGTGCTACGCCAGAAGAAATTACTTCTCGCCTTACAAACCGCCTTCCAAATGAAGAATTTTATGGAATGACTCGATAGGAGAGTTTGATGAATAACGTCCTGGTAGCACCATCTGTTCTATCTGCAGATTTCTCCAAGCTTAAAAGCGAGCTTGATTCAATTGCAAACGCTGACTACATCCACTATGACGTGATGGACGGTCATTTTGTTCCTAACATCTCATTTGGTCCAGATATTTTCTCGTACTGCAAAAAGTCTTCTGAGCTGCCTATTGATGTCCATCTGATGGTTACTAATCCAGCTGAGATTGTGCCGCTATTCCTGGACCGTGGCGCTGACGTTGTCACCTTCCACTACGAGGCCGAAGTCCATGCTCATCGCCTTGTTCACCTTATCAAGGATTCCGGTGCTAAAGCTGGTATTTCACTTTGTCCAGGAACTCCTGTAAGCGTTCTTGAGGATCTTATCGAAGACCTTGATCTGGTGCTTATCATGACGGTTAACCCTGGCTTTGGTGGCCAAAAATTTATTCCTCACTCAATTGAGAAGCTGAAGGCTCTCAAAGAGCTCTGCCGCAAACATAACGTTAATCCTCTGATTGAGGTTGATGGTGGTATTAGTGCAGCTAACGCAGCTGATGTTGTAGCCGCTGGTGCAGACATGCTTGTTGCAGGCAGCGCTGTATTTGGCCAGGAAGACCGAGCTGCAACTATCCAGGCAATCCGCGACGCTGGCGAGTCTGCTCTTACCGTTCAGGGTTAAATTACAGCTCAATTCATTATTTAAGCAACCACATTCTTTCAGGATTGAACTAGCAGAAAACACGTTATGGATTACGTTTACTTAGACTATGCAGCTTCAGCGCCAATACGCCAAGAGGCGCTTGATGCCGAGAAAACCTATGAAGCTTCACCTATTGCAGGGGTGAACCCAAACTCTTTGCACTCGCTTGGTCGTCAAGCAGCGCGAGAGCTTGATGGTGCTCGTGGTGTTATTGCACGTGCGGTAGGCGGCAAATTTAGAGCTCCTGACGTGGTCTTTTGCTCCGGCGGTACCGAGGGCAATAACCTCTCAGTTCTTGGTATGACAGAAGGTATTCGTAACAAGGATCGCAAGCGCAACACGGTGGTTTTTTCGGCAATTGAACATGATTCTGTTTTGGATCTAGCGCCGGTTCTTCGCGAGAAGGGCTTTGAGGTTAGAATTGCTCAGCCTAACCGTCAGGGAAAGATTGAGGCTTCAGCCCTTGAGGGTCTTTTGGATCAGTCGGTAGCTCTTGTTTCTGTGATGTATGCCAACAATGAAACGGGCGTTATCCAGCCGGTTGCAGACCTTGCTCAAGCTGCGCATAAGGTGGGAGCGCTTTTCCACACTGACGCCGTTCAGGCGTTTGGTCGTATTCCTCTTCAGGTAGAAGACGTAGATGCCCTGACTGTTGCCGCCCACAAGATTGGTGGGCCTCTGGGTGTTGCCGCAGTGCTTATGCGTTCCAAGGTTCCCTTTAAGGCTCAAAGTTACGGCGGGGGACAAGAGTCTGGCAGGCGTCATGGAACGCAGGATGTTCGGAGCGCCCTCGCGTTTGCCGCAGCTGCCAAGTGGTGTCAGGATAACCTTACTCAAACACAAGAGAGCGTTTCTGCGCGCGCAAATAAGGTGTACGAGACTCTTTGTACTTCTCCCAAGATTAAGCCAACTACAGAGGCTTACGCCGGCAAAGATCACATGCCTGGCACGGTAAGCATTATGGTTCCCTCAATGGATTCCGAGACGCTTATCTTAAAGCTTGACCAAGCGGGATTTGAAGTCTCAGCTGGCTCTGCGTGTTCTTCAGGCTCTCTTGACGCAAGTCATGTTCTCTCGGCTATGGGAATTTCTAGAAACGAGGCTCTGGGCAGCCTCCGCATTACTTTTGACGAGCGCGTTTCTGAAGCTGACCTTGATGCCTTCTGTGCAACGTTACTGCAGATTGTTGGATAAATTTTTCACATACTAATCTCTGCATTAGTTATGTTCTGCGTCCGATACGTCCTTATTTACGGTAGACTAGATGAGTAACCGTATATGAGGAGGCCCTATGAGTGAGTCTGTAAATCTGATGCAGCTCCAGGATATTGATTTGCAGCTGCTAAAACTCGCATCCAACTTGGCCTCAATGCCCCAGGTTCAAAAGATTAAAAACGCCCAACTTGCAGAGAAGAAGATTGCTTCCCAGCTCAAGCAAGTGCTTGGTGTTAAAAAAGACGTAGAAATTGATATTTCTGACCTCAATGAGCAGCGCGCCCATTATGTCCTTAAAACAGATGAGGTTTCTGCTGCTGTAGAAACTGCAACTAATCATCGTGCTCTTAGGGACTTTGACCAGCAGCTTTCTTCTTTGGCAAAGAATATCGAGAAGTGCGATTTTAAACTTGCAGCAAAAACAGAAGAGCTTGAGAAGTGCAAGAAGGCTTATCAGACAGCTCAAGACTTGCGGGTAAAGCTTATGAAAGAGCGTGAGAGCCTTTCTCAGTCCCTTGAGATTGATTCTGCGGCTCTTCGCGCAGAGATTGTTGAGCTCTCTAAATCTCGAGAAGAGCTTGCAGCTCAGATTTCTTCTGACACGCTTGAGCGCTATGAAGCTGCACGTAAACGTTTTAAGGGCCTGGCAGTTGAGCACCTTGTAGGAAACATTCCAAGTGTCTGTCGCGTTAAACTGCAACCAAGTTCATTCCACGATCTTCAGCATAGCTCTGAGATTGCTGAGTGCCCTTATTGCCACAGGATGCTTATTACATCTACAGCGTTTGAAGAATAAAGGAATTTATCACTATGTTGGATAAAACCGCTCAGTCCTCTGTATGCCTTGTGGTGTGCGGAGGAATTGCTGCATATAAAGCCTGCGAAGTGCTCCGAGGCCTTCAGAAAGCTGACTGCGACGTTCGTGTTGTTATGACAGAAGATGCAGCTCAATTTGTAGGAAAGACTACCTTTGAAGCATTAACGCATCATGAGGTAGTGCAGTCGCTCTACAACAATGCCGAAACTCCAGTTGCTCACGTTGACCTTGCCGATTGGGCAGATTGCATGGTAGTTGTACCAGCTACTGCCAATATCATGGCAAAGATGGCTCATGGTATAACTGATGACGCTGCAAGTACAACGCTTCTAGCAGCTCACACGCCAGTTCTTGTGGCCCCGGCCATGAATACGCATATGTGGAAAAATCCAGCCACTCAGGCAAATGTCGCACTGCTCCGTCAGCGTGGAATCCAGATGGTAATGCCTGAGTCAGGCCGTCTTGCTTGCGGCTATACCGGCGACGGAAAGCTTGCTCCAGTACAACAGATTGTAGACGATACACTGAAGGTTCTTTCTGGCAATGACGCTGCGCCATCCAAGCAAGATCTTGTAGGTAAAAAGCTTCTTATTACTGCAGGTCCTACTCACGAGAAGATCGATCCAGTTCGCTTTATTGCCAACTGTTCTACAGGTAAACTTGGCTATACCGTGGCTAAAGTTGCAGCTAATCGTGGAGCAGAAGTCACACTTATTTCTGGTCCTACGCATCTTGAGCCTCCTCAGGGTGTCATTATTCAGAGAGTTGTATCTGCTGAAGATATGTATAAGGCTTGTACAGACGTCTTTGACAGCGTTGACGTCGCTATTTTGACAGCAGCTGTTGCCGATTACACGCCTGCTCATCCAGCAGATCATAAGCTCAAGAAATCACAAGAGTATCTTGAATCTATTGACCTTAAAGAAACCACCGATATTCTCGCCAGCCTTTCTAAAACTAAGAAAGACCAGGTTGTCGTAGGTTTTGCAGCAGAGACAAATAACCTTTTGAAGCATGCTCAGGCTAAACTTGAGCGTAAAGGTTGTTCCATGATTGTGGCAAATGATGTGTCTAGACCAGATTCAACCTTTGGTTCAGATACAGACCGCGTGGCTTTTGTAACTCCTCAAGGTGTAGAACAGCTTGAGACTTTGCCACTTGCTGACGTAGCTTCAGAGCTTTTGGACCGTGTGGCCAAAATGCTTGAGGAGCGTGCATAACGTGCGACCAGAAGAACTCTTTATTGGATGCCATCTCTCTGCAGGTAAGGGCTGGGAGGCAATGGGTAAGGATGCTCTTTCTATTGGGGCAACTACCTTTGCTTTCTTTACTAGAAATCCTCGTGGTAGCAACGCTAAGGCTCTAGATGAGGCTGATGTTGCAAGGCTCAGAGAACTTCTAGAGGCTCATCACTTTGGACCTCTGGTTGCGCATGCTCCTTACACCATGAACTTGTGCTCAGCAAAAGACGAGACCAGGGATTTTGCTCGTCGAGCGCTCACAGAAGATCTTGAGCGTATGGAGTATCTGCCTGGTAATTATTACAACTTTCATCCTGGTAGCCATGTAGGTCAAGGTTCTGACGTGGCAATTGAGCAGATTTCAAGTGCGCTTAATGATTGCCTTTTTGAAGGCCAGCATACTACCGTGCTTCTTGAAACTATGGCTGGTAAGGGCACTGAAGTTGGCAAAACGTTTGAAGAGATTGCTGCAATTCTAGATAGGGTAAACCACCCCGAACTTATGGGCGTGTGCCTTGATACCTGTCATGTTCACGATGGCGGCTATGAAATTGTAGAAAATTTTGATGCTGTTCTAGATACATTTGATCAGATAGTTGGCTTGAAAAAGCTCAAAGCCTTGCATCTTAATGACTCCAAGAATCCTCTTGGGGCTCATAAAGATAGACATGAGCAGATTGGCAAAGGCTTCATTGGATTAGAAACGTTCCGCGCTGTGGTGACTAATCCGCGCGTCAACACGCTTCCTATGATTTTGGAGACTCCTCATTCTGAGCTTTCTGGTTGGAGAGAAGAAATTGCGTTACTTCGTTCTTTTTTAGGTGATAACTAGTGGGAATTCTGGTAGGTTGCGAACAAATTTCTATGGAATGGCCTGGTAAGAAGGTTCTTACCAACCAGACTATTGGCGTTAATGAGGGTGACCGTATTGGTGTTGTGGGCAAAAACGGCGATGGAAAATCAACCCTCTTAGATCTTATCGCCCATAGAATTGAGCCTGATTCCGGAAACGTAATTTGGAGAAGTGGCATTCAAGTAGGCTACATGGGCCAAAGTGATTCACTTTCTGATTCACAGACAGTTTGCAGTGCTGTTGTGGGAGATACGCCAGAGTACGAGTGGGCATCTGACGCTCGTATCCGTAAGATTATTGATGAACTCATTGGAGACTTAGACTGGAATGGTCTGGTAGGAGAGCTTTCTGGAGGTCAGCGTAGACGCTGCGATTTGGCTCGACTGCTTGTGGGCACCTGGGATTTAATGCTTATTGACGAGCCAACTAACCACCTTGATCTTCACGCTATTCAGTGGCTTGCAAATCACCTTAAAAACCGCTGGTCAGAGGGAAGTGGTGCCCTCATCCTGGTCACACATGACCGTTGGTTCTTGGATGAGGTTTGCGACCACATGTGGGAAGTCCACGACGGGGTTATCGACCCATTTGACGGCGGCTATTCTGCCTACATTCAAGCTCGAGTTGAACGTGATAGACAGGCAGCGGTGATGGAAGAGCGCCGTCAGAATACGCTCAGAAAAGAGCTTAACTGGCTTGCTCATGGTGCAAAGGCTCGCACGTCAAAGCCTAAGTTTAGGATTGATGCTGCCATGGAGCTTCTAGCCGAAGATCCACCACTTAGAAACACGCTTGAGCTCAAACGCATGGCAGTCTCCAGGCTAGGCAAGCAGGTTATTGAGATGCATGATGTCTCTTTTGCTTATAAAAATACCGCGCAGACAACGGAAGCAGATCAAAATGCACAGGTAGACGTCATTAAGCACGTCGAATGGCTTATTGGCCCTGGAGACCGCTATGGCATTTTGGGCGAGAATGGCGCTGGTAAATCTACGCTTCTTGAGTTGATGACACAGCAACTACAACCAACGTCTGGCCTGGTAAAGGTAGGAAAGTCTGTCAAATTTGGATGGCTTTCTCAGCAGATTGATACATTTGCCACAAAAGAGACGTGGACCGTTCTTGAACTGCTTGGCCAGTACAAGACAAGTTACCTGGTAAATGGCAAGATGCAAAGCCCAACACAGCTGCTTGAAAGCTTGGGCTTTGACCGTCGAGAGTTTACCAATCGCTTGCAAGACCTCTCCGGTGGCCAGCGTAGGCGTCTGGCGCTTCTGTGTGTTCTTCTGGAAGAGCCAAACGTGCTGGTACTGGACGAGCCGGGCAACGATCTAGATACAGATATGCTGGCTGTCCTAGAAGACCTTCTGGACTCGTGGCCAGGAACCCTTCTGGTAGTCAGCCATGATCGCTTCTTGATTGAGCGCGTTACCGATGACCAATATGCCCTCATAGACGGCCACATTCGCCACGTTCCTGGCGGCGTTGACGAGTACCTCAAGCTGGTTGATGCTGCAAAGCAAACGGCGAGAAGAGCGGGGGAGTTGTCGGGTGCACGCGTCAGTTCAGATACAAACGAGCCGCAGGTAGATGGGTCTTCTCGCCAGGAGGATGCGGTGCTGAGCAACGCTGAGCGTCGCGAGCTCAAGAAGCGCTTTGATTCGATTGAGAGGCGTATGGGAAAGGCTCAGGAGCTTCCAGAACAGATTAGAGAGCAGATGAGCTCCGCTGATGCTACTGACGCGCAGCGTTTGATGGAGTTGCAGCAGCAGCTTGATGACGCAGAAGCGGCGCTGATGGAGCTGGAAGACGAGTGGTTAACGCTAGCAGAGAAACTTGGTGAAGCGTAAATGGGAGAGTTGCTCTCTAGATTTGTATGGCCAAAATATGGTCGAAAGAGTTTTGTTGCCTTGCTTTGTAAGGGTGTTGAGGTCATTGGTGACCTTCTTACACCTTTGATTATTGCGCGCATGATTGACCTGGGAATTCACGGGGCGAACATGTATGACATTATTCGCTATGGCATTTTGCTGGTAATTATTGCGGTTGTGGGCTTTAGTTTTACGCTTGTCTGTCAGAAAATTGCTTCCATTGTTTCTCAGCGCACGGGAACTGATTTGCGCAATGAGCTGTTTAAGAAGATTCAAGAGCTCTCAAGTGCCGATATTTCTGCACTGGGAACAGATACGCTGGTAACCCGTCTTATCAACGATGTTAATCAGGTGCAGGTTACCGTTGCTCTGGGCATTCGTCAGCTGGTCAGATGGCCAATCCTAGCGGCTGGATCTATTATTGCCACCCTTATGCTTGATGCTCAGCTTGGAATGGTCTTCTTGATTGCAACAGTGTTGGTAGCAGCTATTTTCTTTTTTGTTGCACGTAAATCTACTGCACTCTTTACTGAGCTGCAGAAGCGCCTTGATACCGTTTCTTTATATATGCGACAAATGCTTTCTGGTATTCGTGTTATTAGGGCTTTTAGGCATGAGTCAGAAGAGAAGGAACAATTCTCCGAGGCGGTTTTGGCTCAGACAAAAACGGCCACTGATGCTGCAAATTATTCGGCATTGCTAAATCCTGCAACCTTCCTAGTCATGTACCTGGGAATTGCCGTAACACTTTGGCTTGCGGCACCTCAGATTACCGCGGGTACACTATCGCAAGGAACCGTGGTAGCACTTGTCAGCTATATGACCAGTGCGCTTTTGGCTATTGGCTACGTTGCTAACCTGGTTATTATCATTACACGCGGTGTGGCATCTGCTAATCGTATTATGGAAGTACTCAACACCAAGCCCACGCTCACCGATGAGGGAAACAGGCAAATCAACCTCACAGAGTCCGATTTTACCGGCACCGCTGTGGCATTCAAAGACGCCTCACTTGTCTACGATGGTGGAGGAGAGCCTGCACTTTCTGGCATCAACCTCTTGCTCCAGGCTGGTCAGACGCTGGGCATTATTGGCGGTACGGGCTCTGGTAAGTCCAGCTTTGCCGCACTTATTCCACGTCTTTTTGATACGGAGACCGGTTCTGTAAGTGTCTTTGGCCACGACGTCAAAACGTATACGTTTGAGCAGTTGCGTTCCCTTATTGGCTTTGTTCCGCAGCACACTTCACTGGTCAGTGGCACCATTCGCTCTAATCTCTGCTGGAAGAATCCAAACGCTACCGACGAGGAGCTTTGGTCAGCTCTTGAGGTTGCTCAGGCAGCAGACTTTGTGCGCGAGAAACCCGATCAGCTTGACAGCATTGTTGAGCGTGGCGGCAAGAACTTCTCGGGTGGTCAGCGCCAGCGCTTGACCATTGCTCGTGCTCTGGTAGGAAGTCCACGCATTGTCATCTTGGACGACGCTGCTTCCGCACTCGATTTTGCTACGGATGCACACCTCCGCGCAGCCCTTCGCAAGCTCAGCGCCACCACTACAAGTATCATTATTTCTCAGCGTGTAGCTGCAGTTATGCAGGCAGATAAGATCCTTGTTCTTGACCATGGCAAACAAGTGGGGCTAGGGACGCACAAAGAACTTCTCGCCTCGTGTTCGCTGTATAAAGAGATTTGTCTTTCACAGCTTCGTCCTGAGGAGGTGGAGTAATGGCCGATATGTATTCTGGTGGAAGCACCTCCGCTATTGCATCAAGCGCTCCTGAGCACGGCAAAGGCGGCTCTGCTGACGCTATCTCCATGTCCGCAGCAGAAGTCACACGCCGACTAGCTGCATGGATTTCTCCTCACAGAGGTTTTCTGGTTCTGGCGTCTGTGTCATCTATTGCAACCGTTATTCTGCAGCTCTGGGTACCCATCATTGTGGGTAGTGCCATCGACCAGCTCATCAGGCTGGTCCAGGGCGCCGAGGCAGCACTTTTGCCTACGCTCGCTCAGCTCTCACTGGTAGTTTTGCTTGCAAGTGCTACGCAGTGGCTAGCTTCTTGGTCTACCAATAAGCTTACCTACCTGGTTACACGCGATCTCAGAAACGCGGCTCATGCTAAGGTGGCAAACTTGCCGCTCTCATACATTGACACGCATTCTCAGGGAGACTTGCTCTCTAGGGTAGTTAACGATGTTGATCAGCTTGGTGATGGCCTTCAACAGGGCCTGACGCAGTTCCTTACGGGCGTAGTGACCATTATTGGAACCTTATGCTTCATGTTCTATATGTCGATTCCTATGGGCCTTGTAGTTGCTCTAGCTACACCGCTCTCTATTATTGTTGCTTCCGCCATTACCAAATACGCAAGCTCATCTTTTAGCAAGCAGCAGGGCTACCAGGGTCAGCTAGGCGGATACGCAGAAGAGATGGTCTCTAACCAGGAACTCATTACTGCTTTTGCTCACAAAGATGCCATTATTGAGCAGTTTGAAGCTATTAACGAGAAACTCCGTGTAGTAGGAGAGCGCGCTCAGTTTGCTTCATCGCTTTCTAATCCTTCCACGCGCTTGGTAAACAACTTTATTTACGCACTGGTAGCTGGACTTGGCTGCATTTGCGTTTTGACGGGCGTTCCTTCTGTGCTCACCATTGGTCAGGTGCAGAGCTTCCTCTCGTATGCCAACCAGTACATGAAGCCTTTTAACGCCATTTCTGCAGTTGTTACACAGGTTCAGACAGCCTATGCAAGCGCTCGTCGAGTTTTTGATCTTCTCGATGCAAAGGAAATCAAGCCTGATCCAGTAGACGCTGAAGTCATCCAGAATCCACAGGGCTCCATTGAGTTTGATGACGTGGCGTTCTCCTATGATCCTAAGCACCCGCTGCTCAGCCACATCTCATTCAGAGCAGAGCCTGGCCAGAAGATTGCTCTTGTTGGCCCAACTGGCTGCGGCAAGACCACCCTTATTAACCTGCTACTCAGGTTCTATAGCATTGATTCTGGCGCAATTTATGTAGACGGTCATAACACGCAAAAGCTCACCCGTGCATCGCTGAGAGAGCAGTTTGGCATGGTGCTACAGGATACGTGGCTGTTTAAGGGAACCATCAAAGAGAACATCCGCTATGCAAAGCCTGATGCCACCGATGAAGAGATTATCGCTGCAGCTCAAAAGGCTCAGGCACACGAGTTTATTCAGCAGCTTTCTCAGGGTTACGACACCATGGTAGGAGAGTCTGGCGGATCTTTATCTCAGGGCCAGCAGCAGCTTCTCTGCATTGCTCGTGTCATGCTTGCCAATCCACCTATTCTGCTTCTGGACGAGGCGACTTCAAGCATTGATACGCGTACAGAACAGCTGGTACAGAAGGCGTTTGATACCATCATGAAGGGAAGAACTTCACTGGTTGTTGCTCACAGGCTCTCAACCATCCAAGGTGCAGATTGTATTCTTGTCCTCAAGGACGGCTCAATTCTTGAACGCGGCACCCATGATGAGCTCTTAGCTAAAGGCGGCTTCTACGCCAATCTGTACGAGAGTCAGTTTGAAGGCACAGACACATAAATTAGAATGGATTTTTTGAAAGAGCCAGCACCTTGAGTGGGCTGGCTCTTTTAATGTCACCTGTAATTGACAAACTGGAAGTTATTTTTGCAAGGTGATAAGTCCTGCACAGTCAGACATTTTTTCAAATCGCATTTCTGGAAATTGACCTTTTAGCTCATCCCATACAAAATACATTTCATCACCGTCCCATTCATCCGCCGCAATCCGCATACATTCTTGAAGTAATGACCGAGTTTCAAATGCTATATCTCCGATATATATACATCCTCCCTCGTTCAACAGCTTAAATAATGATGTAATAAAATCTACTTTTTGAAAGTCTGTAAGATGATGGAGAGAATATGTAGCAATGATCGCGTCATACTTTTGTTTCTGTATAGGTTCCACCAAGCCATTGGAAAAATCGCCTTCATACAAACTTGCTTTAGGCATTTTCACTTTTGCAATTTCAATCATTCTATCTGAAAAATCTTGTCCGTAAATCGTACAGCCGTTTTCATATAATCTTGAAGTCAGTACTGCTGTTCCAAACCCAATATCTAAGACAGTCTTCGCAGATGAACAAATTACACGATTATAAATTACATTAAGAATAGATTTGTAGCCTGCAAAAGGATACGAGCCGTATTTGTCAGACAAACCTACACTCTTATCATAATCATCTGCCCATAAATCAAAACCTTTTTTATCTTGCATATTTCACCTCGATAACTTCCAATTTGTCACTTTGTCTATGCTACAACTTATATCAAATCGGTTTTAATAAACTACTTCTATATATAAAGAAAAAGCCAGGAAAACTCCTGGCGAGAAATTCTGGTCGGGTGGACTGGATTTGAACCAGCGACCCCTTGACCCCCAGTCAAGTGCGCTACCAAGCTGCGCCACCACCCGTTTGCTTTTGATACGATAGCATTCCAACATAAAATGAGCAAGTAATTCCCGGTAACCGTGAAGATAGAGTGGGCGAGATATGGACAACTTCTTTCAGCGTGCGTTTTCAGTGGTCAAGCAAATTCCTGAGGGTAGGGTTGGCACGTATGGGCAGATAGCTCGCATGATAGGGGAGCCAAGAAAAGCTCGCTATGTGGGATTTGCTATGCATCAAAGTCCTGGCGTTGCGGGCGGTGTACCGTGTCACCGAGTAGTCTTTAAAGATGGCTCACTTGCTCCAGGCTTTGCCTTTGGTGGACCTGACGCTCAGCGAGAGCTTCTTGAAGCAGAGGGAGTGAGGTTTCTACAAAACGGCAAGGTTGATATGAAGCGCTTTCTTTGGGAAGCATAAAAGATGAAACATTATTTTATGTTGTGAAATATTCTCCCAGCTAAGAAGCACTATTTGCTGGGTACAATCGCAGTGAGTTCCTAGTAGTTGGCACGTTCCGTTTAATGGAGGTCAAATGAAGCGTAGCTCTAGGATGAGCAAGTTCTTTACTGCATTTTTTGTACTACTGGTAACGTCAGCCTTGAGTGTGGGCATTTTGTCTGGCTGCTCACAAACAGAAAACAAACAAGACCAGACTAAATCCACCACGTCAGAACAAAAAGAAGAAAAGAAAGACGAGAAAAAAGAGGATTCTTCAAGCTCTTCTAGCTCCTCATCAAACAATTCCAACGCAACTGGCTATGGCACCTACCATATTCCTGATGGATTCAGCTTTGATAACAGCCTGTATCCAGATCTTCAAATTACCACTCAGATTGATAAAGACAGCCTTTGGCCCATTATCATTCGCATTGAGGGTACCGCAGATCAGTTTGATTTGATGAGAAAAGCAACTATCGATGCAGCTCAGAGGGCCCAGGTACTTGAATCTGCAGAAGAGATTGGCAACACCGTTGATCAGGCTCTTGCACACCCAACTAACTACAATCTGACCGACTGTGCAATTCTTACTTCTGCACCAGAGTCGTATCGTAAGACCTATGTTATTACGTTTACGGTAAAGAGCCACTACGAGGTCAAAAAGTAGTTACTCACATCCTGTCTAACTTCCTGGGCAGTTACTACACCGATAAGGCGCGCCTGGCTAACCGCTTCAAGGAAATCACATGGAGTGTAGGATCTTTATTAAGGTCGCCACAACAGTCACAACAAAAGGAACTACAGTTACAACAATGGCCCGAAAAGTGAAATACTGGTTCTCCCAAAAGGAGAAGTACGCTAATCGGCTGATTGGAATACATAAAAACAGTATCACGCCAGCTACAATCAAGGCAGGAAGGTTCCCCCTTGATAAGTCTTCTTGTCTGATGCTCATTGCTGCCAGTACCGGGGCTAGGATGAAATACATAAGTATAGGAAACCCGAACTGAATCATCCTTCCTATCGATCTAGCAGGGAAATATAGCATCCGCATCGGAAACGTTGACACCAGTACAAGAATTATATAAACCAGGCTGGGCCTTAAAGCGATAGGCACCCTTCCGAGGGTTACTTTGATGTCAATGATGCTGCTTTTAATTAATAAAAACTTCATATTCACCATTATTGATGTAATCCGTTATGTTTTCGGATATGTACCTATAGAACATAGTTTCAAGTACATAGTTTTTGAAATCCCATCCATCAACGGCGCCTCTTAACGTAAGCTAAGCGGCTTACGCAAGCGGCTTATATGCGTCATCAACATTGATGTGGCAATAGCCGCCTGGGTTCTTCTTCAAGTAGTCCTGATGATATTCCTCAGCAAGCACGTAGTTATCCAGTGGCTGAACCTCTACGGCAAGCTTCTGACCAAAGAAAGACTCTTGTTCAGACATAATGCTGTCAATAACAAGCAGGTCAGCATCATTTGTGTAATAGATGCCCGTGCGATACTGTCTACCAACATCGTTGCCCTGCTTGTTTACTGAGAGGGGATCAATAACCCTAAAGTAGTAACGCAAAATGTCATAGAGGCTTACAACGGTCTCATCGTAAGTGACATGCACTGTTTCTGCGTGATCTGTAGCCTTGACCTCCTGATAGTTGGTATCCAAGGTCTTTCCATTTGCATAGCCAACAGTGGTTTCGGTAACGCCCTTAATTCTGGAGAAGTACTCTTCAAGTCCCCAGAAGCATCCACCTGCTAAATAAATCTCTGCCATAAAAGCCTCCTTAGGCCGAATTGCTGTTATAAAAGTTTGAAGTGACTTCGCTTTACTTCAAAGACACCTTCTTTGCTTAAAGAAGATATTACTGCGCTCAAAGCGCTTCTATCTACACCAAGATAGTCCGCAAGTTGTTGTCGGTTGAAGGGGATATCAAACTCTGTAGAACCTGCAGCTTGAGAGCGCGTATGCAAGTACGCTATCAGTTTGCCACGAATGCTTTTTGGTGCGGCATCTTGAATGCGTCGACTCAGCATAATGTTCTTTTGAGCAATTGAAGCCATAAGATTTCTGATGATAATGTCCACGCCACCGCAGATGTCACACGTTCTGGTAGTAATCTGTCGGACGTCCAGCAGCAGAATATCCGATTTCTCGGTAGCAACAACCGAGGTCAAAAGTGGTACGTTTCCAAGGGCGGCGTATGCCTCTCCAAAGGTGTCTCCGGTATGGAAAGCTCCCATCACGGAGATATTGCCCTGAGCATCAGATCCCTCAACGTGGATAGCGCCAGAGATAACAATGCCAAATTGATGCGCCTTGTCACCAGCGCACAAAATAATTTCTCCAGGCTCATAGGTGCGAACAACAGCACGTAAATGCTTTAAAAGAGCCTCTAGTAGCTCTGGTTTTACTCCTTTAAACACAATTGTATTAAGCAAAAAAGAGGGCTTGATGTCTTGCACGTTCATATACGCTCCAAAAAATTTCTGGACAGAAATCGTTTTGTTGTAATTACAACATACCTTATTCCACATTCCTGTAATCATGAAACCCAGAAGAGCAAATCTCTTCTCGCTATATGGTTTTATGGAGAGGAAAAATAGTGGATAACAAGATGTTCTGTTTCCAGTGCGAGCAGACTGCTGCTTGTACTGCATGTACCGGCGCTGCTGGCGTTTGTGGCAAGCCTTTTGACGTCGCATTTGCTCAGGACGAGCTCACCGGCGCTCTGGTTGGCCTGTCTCGCACCGAGCTTGCTGCTGGCAAGCGTTCTAACCGCGCAGATCAGCTGATTGTTGACGGCCTGTTCACCTGCATCACAAACGTCAACTTTGACAAGGGTGCGGTTGACGCAATTACCGCTCAGGTTCGTGACGAGAAGAACCGTCTAGCTGCAGAGGCTGGCGTAGAGCCTGTTGAGGATCTTCCACTTGGCGGCGTTTGGTCCGACAACGAGGACATTAGGTCCCTCAAGTCCCTCATTCTCTTTGGTATCCGTGGTATGGCTGCTTATGCATATCACGCTCGCGTTCTTGGCAAGACTGATGACGCAGTTGACGCTTTCTTTGTAAAGGCTCTTGCTGCTCTTGCTACCGAGTCCTCCGTTGACGTTTTGCTGCCTCTTACCCTTGAGGTAGGCGAGGTCAATCTCAAGTGCATGGCTCTTCTCGACAGCGCAAATACCGGCGCTTATGGCACTCCAGTTCCAACCGAGGTTCCTCTGACTATTGAGCCTGGTCCCTTTATTGTTGTTTCCGGCCACGACCTTCTTGACCTCAAGATGATTCTTGAGCAGACCGAGGGCACCGGCGTTAACGTTTACACTCACGGCGAGATGCTCCCAGCTCACGGTTATCCAGAGCTCAAGAAGTATCCACAGCTCAAGGGCAACTTTGGTACCGCATGGCAGAACCAGCAGAAGGAGTTCAAGGACATTCCAGCTCCTGTTGTCTTTACCACTAACTGCCTCATGCCACCTCGTCCTAGCTACAAGGACCGCGTCTACACTACTGAGCTTGTTGCATTCCCAGAGCTCGTTCACATTGACGAGGACGCAAATGGCAAGAAGGACTTCAGTGCTGTTATCAAGCAGGCTCAGGAGCTTGGTGGATACGCTGAGGCTCAGGAGCTCACCGGTATCAACGGTGGCCACAAGGTAACCACCGGCTTTAGCCACGGTGCAGTTCTTGGCATTGCCGATAAGATCATCGATGCTGTTAAGCAGGGCGCTATCAAGCACTTCTTTGTTGTTGGCGGCTGCGACGGCGCTCGCCCTGGTCGTAACTACTACACCGAGTTTGTTGAGCAGACTCCTGCAGACTCTGTTGTCCTCACCGTTGCTTGCGGCAAGTTCCGCTTCAACGACCTTGACCTGGGCACCATTGGTGGCATTCCTCGTATCCTTGACGTTGGTCAGTGCAACGACGCTTACGGTGCTGTTCAGATTGCAACCGCTCTTGCAAATGCATTCGACTGCGGCGTTAACGACCTGCCACTGAGCTTTGTCCTGTCTTGGTACGAGCAGAAGGCAGTTTGCGTTCTTCTGACCCTGCTTCACCTTGGCATCAAGAACATCAAGCTTGGACCAACCCTTCCTGCGTTTGTCAGCCCTAATGTCCTTAACATTCTTGTTGAGAACTACGGTATTGGCCCAATCGGCGATGCTTCCGAGGATCTTGCTCAGATGCTTGCCTAATTGGCGAGAAACCCCTCTAGTCCTTTCCTTAAAACGCCTCCTAGCTACGCGCTGGGAGGCGTTTTTTTGATCGTGGATTTTGTGAATCTAACTTGGAAACCGCCAAACTCAGATAAAGATCGATATTCTTCCTTTTGTTAAGGAGGGAAAAATGAGAAGACTAACAGTTAATGACCTAAAGAATCTGAGTAAACTAATTGATCCAAAAATACAAAATAATCAAACTATGTTTGAGTGTTTTGCTCAAATCTGTGATAACTACGATAAGGTGCCTTTAACTGAAATTGAATGCCCATCTATTAGCTGGAATGCTTTTACATATGCTTTCTACATCGTTAATCTAAGGCCTCTTAAAACTCAAAATGAATTATTAGCCGCAATTGCTATATATTCTTTTTTAAATGTAAACGGCTATGATTTTGATCCTTCGCTGCAGGATCTTCTGGCTCATATTGATCTATTAAAATCTGACCAATATTTTGCTCACGAATTTTGCTCATGGATCGAACTAGAAATCATGTAATAAAGCCTTATCTCAAAATCTCCGTTTCAGCCATAAATTGATCAAAATGCCTTTCTAGCTGCTTTTCATTTGGATAAGCTTCATGATAAACAGGCATATGCAACTGCTTTTTATTGAAGTCAATATATTCGGTTTTATCCAGAAGCCTCGATAATCTAATGCGTTTACTATCGGGCTCAACTGAAAGTAAATGTGCATCAAAAAGAAGATGTAGATCAGACCTTAGAAGAATACCATTGGTAACCATTTGAGTTTTAGGTCCACGATATTGACCAATATGAGCTGCTTGTAAAACCTGAGGCACACCGTTTCCAGAGATAGCACATCTGTTTGCATACGCTTTTAACAAGTCATTTCTAAACTGAGTCTGACCTTGTCTACGTACTGACTCCCTCAATTCTTTAATTCGCTCATCAGTGTCATCAATCTGCTCAAGTTGATCTTGAATTTCTGGTTCAAGATCGTCAAAACCTGCAGAAATAAAGGATGAATCGTTGATTGTTTTAGCATTAACTGGGCCATGCAAAGTAAACATTCCAGTCGCACTGTTATAACGTTCAACGAATGCAAGACCTCTGACGACGTATTGATCTACTGTATTGTCCCAATCAATTACACCAACAGGAAGACCATCGTTAAGACAATTTAATAGATAAGTATTGTAGCTAACGGTACAGGTTTCTTTCTCACGATATGCAGAATATTCAAGCAGCCAAGTTCCATCCTCTAATTTAATTGGAGGTCTGTCTTTGTAGTGGGGATTTTTTCCTGGCTTGCTAGTATGAACTGATATTGCATATTGCTTATTTTTGTAGTGTATATCTCTACCTGAAGGGCTGAAAATGCCAGATTGACCACTTATCTTGAAATCATAAAATCCCAATTTATCTGGTACATTATGCGGCAAAACAGATGTCCCTCTGCCTTCATTATCAATAAACCACTGATAAGCGGAGATAAATTCCTTTGGAGCAACTTTAAAAGCTCTTTCAAGAGTTGGATTAAAGATCTTGCATTCTGTAATGATCTGATCAAACATCCCAGTCTCCTCACAAGTGGCCTGTACAAACAGTAAGTTTTTCTCGCCACTGTGTAAAGATCTATAACCAAATTGCTTCACGAACTCCAAATATTCGATTTATTAAAGAACGTTCAAGAATGACGCTCTTCTCGATAGCAGAATGTGGCATAATGCCACTGTCGAAGTAACAATTAATGTTAGTCATTAGTAGCATTTAACAGAGGGGTTTCTATGACTAAAGTTGCAGTTATCGGTTGTACCCATGCAGGCGTTTTTGCCACTTCTTCAATCCTGGGCGCACACCCAGATTGGGAGGTTCACATCTTTGAGCGCAATGACACAGTTTCCTTCCTGTCTTGCGGTATTGCTCTTTGGGTAGGTGACCACGTAAGCGATCCTAACAAGATGTTCTACAGCTCTCCAGAAGCCCTTGCCGAGGCTGGTGCTCACGTCCATATGACCACCAACGTCACTTCTGCAGATGTTAAGACCAAGCACGTTGCGTGGGAAGACCTTAAGACCGGAGAGACTTTTGAGGATGACTTTGATTACCTCGTAGTTACCACCGGCTCAAAGCCAATTGTTCCACCACTGCCTGGCATCGACGGACCTCGCGTTCTTCAGTGCAAAAACTGGGCTGACGGACGTCGCATTCACGACACCATGGCAACTTCCAAGTCCGCCATTGTCATCGGTGCTGGCTACATCGGCGCCGAGCTTGCAGAGCAGCTCTCCGAGCGTCAGAAGGACGTCACACTCATCGACATGCTTCCTCGCGTTCTGGCAAAGAACTTTGACAAGGCAATCACCGATCAGGTTGAGGATGCTTACAAAGAGCACGGCGTCACGCTTGCACTTGGCGAGAAGGTCATGAGCTTTGAGGACAATGGCGATTCCGTCACCGTTGTTACCGATAAGGGCTCTTACACCGCAGATTACGCAATTCTGGGCATTGGCTTCCTGCCTCGTACTGACCTCTTTAACGGTCAGCTTGATATGCTGCCTAACGGTGCTATCAAGGTTGACGAGTACATGCGCACCAGCGAGCCTGGCGTTTTTGCAGCTGGCGACTCTGCTTCCATTATCTTCAACGTCACTGGTAAAGAGGACTACATTCCTCTGGCAACCAACGCTGTCCGCCAGGGTCTGCACGTTGGTCCTAACATGCTTGAGCCAACCGCTGCTTATGCAGGTACTCAGGCTTCCAGCGCGGTTCAGCTCTACAACTACTCCATGGCTGCAGCAGGCCTCACTGTTGAGGGTGGCAAGGTTCGTGGCTACGAGTACGATTCCGTTTCTATCACCGAGAACTACCGTCCTGAGTTCATGCTGACCACCGAGCCAGTTACCGCTACGCTTGTCTGGGATCCAGAGACTCGCCTTATCAAGGGTGCACAGTTCTTCTCGACACATGACGATGTTGCTCAGGCAGCAAACGTTGTCTCCGTGGCCATTGCCGCTGGTATGACCATCGACAACCTTGCAGCTGTTGACCTTCTGTTCCAGCCAAACTTCACCAACCCAGTCAACTACATTGGCTCCGTTGCTATGGCTGCCTGCGCAAAGGCCAAATAAGCTCCGCACATAACGCACATAAGAGAAGGAAGCTGGTATTTCTGCCAGCTTCCTTTTTTGCTATCGAGCCAAAGTCTAGCTCGATAAATAACTATTTTGTGTTTGCTCCGTCTTAATCCTGCGTTGCCTTGATACGGTGCCTATCTTGGCTTTCTGCTCACTACGGCAATGTAGTTGAGGTCGTCAGCGTGATCGTTGAAGAACGTGAACATGCTCGTAAACATCTTGGTGTTCTCGGGTTTGAGACCGTTTCTAATAACCCTCAGAGCTCCGTCAGCACCCTCATCAGCAATAAGTCCTGCCGGATTCATAAGCGTCATCTTGCCGTTCTTTGTTTCTGGACAGAAACCTGCTGACTCAAAGAGATTCTTCCAACCTGCAAGGGTTAAAGGCTTTACGTTGACGTTGATAGTTCTTGAGAGCTCGTGGACCAACTCATCGTCTTCTTTGAGCAGGAGGACGTCATGGGTAAGGAGCACACCGCCTGGCTTGAGTACTCGTGCATACTCTTTAACCGCAGACGCTTTCTGCTGGTCAGAGAGCATAGTGAGCATTGCTTCGTTGATTACAACATCAAAGCTATTATCGGGGTAGGAGAGGTTTGTAGCGTCTCCTTGTTCCACTGTTACGTACTCCTCGATATTGTTTCTCGCGATATTTTCTTTTGTTTTAGGGAGCACGTCTGCATTTAGGTCAATTGCGGTTACGTGGCAGTGGAAACGTTTTACCAGCTCAACCGTAGTGGTGCCAATATTACAAGCCACCTCAAGAATCTGAGTTTCTGGCGTAACCTCTACGGAATTAAGTAGCCAATTGGTTGCTTCAATACCTCCGGGGCGCAGTCTTGTCTTGCCCATACGAAGTAAAAACTCGTGACCAGCTTCCATACTAAGACCCCCTTCATACTATGAAAGATTAAAGTTAGCTTTATCTAACTGATACAAGTTAACCACATCATTACCTGCGAAAAAAGCCAAATTAATTGCTATTTTTGAAACAATTTAGCAGGTAGATTGCGACAAAAAATAACCTATATGTCCAATCGTTCTTTTTGTGCATTTTCTTTAGCAGTTTATAAGTTTATAGTGGACACAAGGTAAGGGCGACTTACTAATTTCCGCAGGTATTCAAGCGGAAAGCTAAGGAGGAAGTTATGTATTACTCTGCTGGAACGTATGAATCGTTCGCTAAACCAGAAAAGCCCAAAGATGCCGACAAAAAATCAGCCTATATCATTGGAACAGGACTTGCAGGTCTAGCTGCTGCGTTTTATCTTGTCCGCGATGGCCAGGTAAAGGGTACAAGAATTCACTTACTCGAGAAGCTTGAGCTTGCAGGCGGAAGCTGCGATGGTCGCAAAGATGTAAGCAAGGGTTTCTACATGCGCGGTGGCCGAGAGATGGACAACCACTTTGAGTGCATGTGGGATATGTTCAGAGACGTTCCATCTATTGAAACACCTGGTGTCTCGGTACTTGATGAGTACTACTGGCTCAACAAGCACGATCCAAACTACTCTCTCTGTAGAGCTTCCGAGAAGTGCGGTAAAGACGCTCACACAGACAAGAAGTTCAAGCTTGATAAAGAGTCTTCACTTGCGCTTGCCAAGCTGTTTATGACTCCCGAGAAGGACCTTGAGGGCAAGAAGATTAGTGACGTACTTCCTGATTCTTTCTGGAACACTAACTTCTGGCTTTATTGGCAGACTATGTTTGCATTCCAAAGGTGGTCCTCAGCACTAGAGATGAAGCGTTATCTTTGCAGATTCTGTCACCATATTGACGGTCTTCCTGACTTTACTGCGCTGCGTTTTACCAAGTACAACCAGTATGAGAGCATGATTTTGCCACTGGTCAGGTATCTTGAGAATCACGGCGTAAGCGTTGACTACGGTATGGACGTCAAGAACGTCATTATCAACGACACCAATGGTAAAAAGGTAGCCACTCAGATTGTTTACGAGAAGAACGGCTCACAGCAAACCATTGATCTAACCGAAGACGATTTGGTGTTTATCACCAATGGCTGCTGCACCGATACCTCTTGCTATGGTGATCAAAATACTGCTCCTGACATCAGTAACGTCAGAAATGGCGTAGGAGAGTCCTGGGATCTGTGGAAGAATATCGCCGCTCAGGCCAAGCATGGCGAGTACGGCAATCCCGATAATTTCTGCAGCGACTTTGAGGCAACTAACTGGATGAGCGCTACTATCCAGACAAAAGACGAAGAGATAATCAAGAAGATTATTGGCGTCTGCAAGAGAGATCCAAGAGAAGGTAAGGTCACAACCGGCGGTATTGTAACCGTCAAGGATAGTACCGATAACTGGTACCTCTCGTGGACCATCAACCGTCAGCCACAGTTCAGAGCACAGGACAAGGACACTGTACTTATCTGGGTCTATGCACTGAGCACCAACAAGCCTGGTAACTTTGTAAAGAAGGCTATGCGTAACTGCACCGGTGAGGAAGTATGCCAGGAGTGGCTCTATCACATTGGTGTTCCAACCAAGAAGATTGAGGACTGGGCCAAGAACCGCTGCAACACCACTACATGCTTCATGCCTTACATCAACGCATTCTTCCAGCCAAGAAAGGCTGAGGACAGGCCACTAGTTGTCCCTGAGGGTTCCGTTAACTTTGCCTTTATTGGACAGTTTGCCGAGACTCCTCGCGACACTATCTTTACTACGGAGTACTCAATCCGTACTGGTATGGAGTCTGTCTACACGTTGATGGATGTTGATAGGGGCGTACCAGAGGTTTGGGGTTCTCAGTACGACATCAGAGAGCTTCTAAGGGCAACCTACTATGCTCTGGACAAGAAAACGCTTGATAAAGCTCCTCTTTCGTTCAAGGAGAAGATGCTCTTGAAGGTAGCTCTCAAGGCCGTCAAGGGCACTGATATTGAGCTACTACTACGGAACAGCGGGCTGATCAAGTAGAAGTGCGGAGAAAACCGCAGAGTCAAAACGATTGGCAACACGCGATTAAACACGTGTGAGTAACATAAAAGTGGCTGCATTTGACGTGTCATCTGCAGCCACTTTTTTACGATTCAGACATAACACTTAGAAATAAGACTATGTGTACTAGGTTGCATGCTCTGTAGACCTGTATCAATTAGCTAAAAATGTATGTGGCACAAACAGCGAGAAAACAAATTATAATTTGTAGCGACAAGAAAAATGTAATGGTTCTACATGCGACTTAAATCAAAATACAACACTATTTTGAGGAGATTATAAGATGAATGACTACTTAAAATTAAATCAAGATAGATGGAATAAGGTAAACAATGACTATACCGAACCACTAACGCATGAAGAATTAGAAGAAGCTAGAAACAGTCCAATTTCTGTTGCATTAACGGTCGGGAAAAAAGTTCCAACAGAATGGTTTGAAAAGGCCAACGGAAAAAAGATATTAGGCTTAGCTTGCGGTGGCGGACAACAGGGTCCCGTTTTTGCTGCTAAAGGCTATGACGTAACCATAATGGATTTTTCTTCATCACAATTACAAAAAGACGAGATGGTTGCTAAAAGAGAAGGCTTGAAAATCAATACCGTTCAAGCCGATATGACAAAACCATTTCCTTTTGAAGATGAAACTTTCGATATTATTTTTAATCCAGTTTCGAATGTATACATTGAAGACTTAGAAAACATGTATAAAGAAGCAGCTCGCGTATTGAAAAAGGGTGGGCTATTAATGGTCGGCTTCATGAATCCTTGGACGTACATGTATGATGCTGACGTTGTATGGGACCACCCCGATGAGGAATTACTTTTAAAGTTTTCAATTCCCTTTAATTCAAGAAAGCTTGAAGAACAAGGCAAAATAACCATAGATCCAGCATATGGATATGAATTTAGCCATACCTTAGAAGCTCAGATTAGAGGACAACTTAAAAATGGCCTTGCTATGATTGATTTTTATGAGTCATGTGATAAAAGGAATCGATTATCACAGTATGGGAATGACTATATTGCCACGCTCTGCATCAAGCTCTAACCCTATAGAGTTCTCTTCAGGACAGCCTGGACAACGTCAGAATCAAAGTCTCCCTGAGCCTCTGTAAGCGCCTCTAAGAGCTGAGCTACGCCTTCCTCATACACGCTAGGCAACAGATACTTCGAGACAGCCTTAGCCTCGTCAGTTCCGTTTTCCATGCAGCATGAGTGATGAGCAATCTTAAGAAGATCAAGATCGTTTTCGGAATCGCCGCACACAATAACTTCTTCTGGCTTAAGACCTATAGTCTCAATGAGCTTCTCGAATCCCTGTGCCTTATTCCAACCACGATAATTGATGTCAAACCAACCAATATAGGGAGAAACCAACTCAACCTCTGGAACTGCACTGGTAACAGCCTCATAGATTTCTTGCGCGCGCTTTTCATCTTGGGGTAAGAGAAGACCTCCCGCATACATAGGGATATCTTTTGGAACGGACTGCGGACCAAGCCCTGGCACAAAAGTGTTAAACGAGGCTGCAAGATGATCTACTACCTCTTGAGTGGTATCAACTATTTTCCAACAAGAGGTAAATGACGTATCTAAAGGCTGCTCAAGCGGACCTTCTTGATAATACGTAAGCAAACAATCATCCATTGGAGAAATAACCTCGTAGATCTTCTCCATCATCTCGTAGGTAAATTGTTTGGTGAAAATGAGCTTGCCATTAAAGTAGAGAATCTTTCCACTTGAAAACACACCAGTGTCTGTCAGGGAAACGTCAGACTTTAGATAAGAAAGTGCATCATATACAGGTCTTCCGGTAGAAAGTCCAAACGCAATACCTGCGGCTTTAAGATTATTAATTGCCTGATGAGTTCTTTCTGAAATAGCCGGAGTGTCAGCGGGTTTTAACGTTTGGTCCATATCGGAAAGAACAAGCTTAATCATCAGGGCTCCCAAGATACGTGTGCTAAGTGAGTGTTTTGTTAATTCTACCAGCAAGAGTAGAGAAACGCATAAAAATTGCCGTTATTATTACGTTGTTAACTTAAAACTACGAGATTAGTAGAGGTCCATGAATATTTACGACCACTTTGCTCACGAGGATGAATATCCAGAGCTCAACGTAGAGGCAATATCTCAGAGACTTGCAAAGGCGCTGTCTTTTAAGACGGTGTATACCGATGCAGAGACAACCGATTGGTCTCAGTTTGATGGTCTTCAACAGCACATTGTTGATAGCTTCCCGTATGTTATGACCGCAGCCTCTAACGTTGAAGTAGTTGGTCACTCGCTCCTCATTGAGATTCCAGGATCCAATCAAGAGCTTCCTGCATTGATGCTTATTGCTCACCAGGATGTGGTTCCTGTTGTTCTTGGTACAGAAGACGCATGGACGCACGATCCCTTTGGTGGAGATGTCGACGACACGTACATTTGGGGACGTGGTGCGCTTGATATCAAAGACATGCTTATGGGCGAGCTTGAGGCACTTGAGTATCTGCTTTCACAGGGTTTCTCGCCAAGGCGCTCTATCTACCTGGCATTTGGCGAAGACGAAGAGGTCTTGAGCCACGGTGCCACTAGGCTTGCAGAAGTCATGGCCTCGCGAGAAATGCGTGCAGCTTGCCTTCTGGACGAGGGTACCACTACGTTTTTTGATGGCAGCGCTTACGGTGCGCCTGAGGCTACCGTGGCCGACATCTGCATCTCGCAAAAGGGCTTCTTGAACGTTAAGCTTACTGCGACTGGTCACGGCGGACATTCCTCTAATCCGTTTGGTGGAACTTCACTTGAGCATTTGAGCTGCGCACTTGCCGCTCTTTCTAAGGCTAAACCTCAACCTGAGCTTAATGACATTGTTAAAGAAACCTTTAAGGTTCTTGCTCCAGAAATTACCGAGGAGCCTTTTGCTTCGCTGGTACATGACGTAGATGCTAATTCAGACAAGATTGCTCTTGCCGCAGCTCAGATCAAGGAACTTTATCCGTTTGTAACCACCACGTACGCTTTCAACATGCTCGAGGGTTCAAGTAGTGCGGCTAACGTTATGCCTGGTAATGTCAGTGCAACCATCAACATAAGGCTGCTTCCTGGTGTGAGCGTCAGCAAAACCGTTGAGCACATAAAACAGGTAGTAGCTCAGGTTGACCCTTCCATTGAGGTTAAGGCTTTGCATTCCACTCCTGCGGGAAGAATTGATTCTCCAGCTGGTGCTGGCTATCAAGAGCTCAAAGCCATTATGGAGCACTACCATCCAGGCGTCACCTTTGTTCCGTCCTTTGTGTGTGGTGGCACCGATTCTGTACGCTACGAGGGAATTTGCGATTCTATTCTGCGCATTTGTCCTTTTAGGCCAACTCCAGAAGATGAGACAAACGGCGTTCATGGCATTGATGAGCGTATCGAGAAACGCGTGTATGCTCAGGGCGTCCGCGTTCTTGTGTCCTTTGTTAAACAAATGTGCGAATAATTTGCTATCGCGCAACTTACGTTAAAATAGACGCATGTTATGTTCTACAAAAAGGGGAGAGAAACGTTGCAAACTAGGCAGCAGTTAGCTAATCAAGTAGCATCCCAAATTAAAGAAGCAGCAGACGCCGATGCAGCAAAGGCGCAGGCAGAGGGAACTATTACTGATCCAGTTGGTAGTTCTAACAACCCTTCCAACGCTATTTTTACTGTTGCAAACGTCATTACTTTTTGCAGATTGATTCTTACGATTATCTTTCTTGTGCTCTTCTCAACAGGTGGAAATCGTTGGGTAGCACTTGGCTGTTATGTAACTGCAGCTGTTACTGACTTCCTTGACGGCCAGATTGCTCGTAGAACGCAAACCGTCAGCTGGCTGGGAAAAATTATGGATCCTATCATGGACCGAGTCCTTCTTATCACAGGCGTTCTTGGCCTCTTGATTATTGGTGAGCTTCCTCTCTGGATCCCGCTGTTTGTTATTGGTCGAGACGTTTACCTTACTCTTGGCGCTCTTGCTGTTCGCAAATTCCGCAGGCGTCCTATTGATGTTGTCTTTGTAGGTAAAACTGCAACTGCCTTTTTGATGACTGGTTTTAGCCTGCTTCTTCTGGGCATTCCAGTTGTATCCGGCCTTGGCCTGGTCAACGTCAGTTGGCTTCCAGGTCTTAACTCTGAGAGCAGCGCACTGGGTATCTTCTTTGTGTATATAGGAATTGTTTTCTCGGCAATTACTGCAGTTGTTTATACTGGTGAAGCGGCTAAAATAGTTAAAGATAGTAAAAACACTCAAGCATAAGTTAGGTTGTTTATGACTTTCCTTAAGCACAACCATGTTTCTTTGCGCCAGCTCTCTGATAAGACGCTGGCTTTTCTTGTTAGCTTGCTGCTAGTTTTTGTTTTAGCTGCTCCTTTTGCTCCCGCAACTACAGTTTTGGCAGAAAATACCTCGTCTAATAAGTCTTCCGTAACGGATGAGCCAAAACTTACCGAGGCAACTACTGCCATTGTCACCGATGCTCAAGGAAACGTTCTCTGGAGCAAAAATCCAGATCAAGAGCTTCCTATGGCATCCATTACCAAGGTTATGACGGCAATTGTTGCGCTTGATTCGGGCGTCAATCTTGATGAGCCCTGCAAGATCACAGTTCCAGATCTTGAAGAGGGTTCTCAAGTTGCTGGTTTGACCTCGGACGATACGCCTACACTCAGACAGCTGATCATGATGATGCTGGTGTATTCCGCAAATGACGCAGCTTATAACATTGCTGTCAACGTATCAGGCTCTCAACAGGCCTTTGTTGACCAAATGAACAAGAAGGCTGCTGAGATTGGCATGACTCACACGCAGTTCCAAAATCCTCACGGCCTCGATGCTAATGGTCACTATTCAACCGCGCGAGACCTTGCTCTGATGGGTCGTTATGCGCGCGAGCACTATCCACTTATCGCAAGCGCTGTGCATACCAGGTCATACACTACAACGGTAGGAGGGGAGCAGCGCACGTTCCACTCAACTGATGACCTTATGGACACCTACCGAGGTCTTCTCGGCATTAAAACAGGTGCTGAAGACTCTGGTACTGCCTTCTTGGGCGCTTCAAAGCGCGGAAACATTACGCTCTACACCTGCGTGCTTGGTTGCGAGACTACACAAGGTCGTTTTGACGATACCGCCATTCTGATGAACTGGGCTTATCGCAATTACAATCGCGTAAGCATCCAGCGAACTGACCAGATTGTGCAGATTCGTACGAGCGAGGACAACTTCTTGCTCTCTGCAGTGGTTAAACCATCAACTTCTACCACGTATATGGCATGGCCTGGCTCTAAAGACTTCACCTACCAGACCTCCATGCTTTCTCCCAACTATCCAGTAGCTAACAACCAGCTGGTTTCTTCAACTGACTGGTCCCAAGATTCCGCGCAGGTAGGCACCACCATTACCCAGGCACATCTTACGCTGTGGACTATTCCGGCCTACAACCTCTTTGACCTGCATTCGGTTGCTCCGTATCTCTTTGGGAGAAACTAATGTCTGAGCAGAAACGCTCTATCCTTCATACCGAGCTTGAGTATCTTGGCGCACAATTCTCAACCTCAACTGAAGGCTTCAACTTAGCCCAATCTTTCTATGGCGAGAAACCCCTTGAGGAAGCTCTGAAAGATTGCGCTCTTATTGACCTGAGTGGTATCGGCTACACGCTGGTGAGTGGTACATCAGCTCAAAATTTTGTGGAAGCTGTCTTTGCAGGTAAACAGCTTGAGGTAGGAGAGACTTCATTTGAGTGTGCACTTACGGGAGACGGATCTCTGTCTTCCATCGGTCTTCTCGCGCGCTCTGGTCAAAACGAGTACGTGGTACTTGATGCATCTGAGCGCTCTCTTGTTCTAGACGAGTGGCTTTCTATCATTGCGTCAGTCGAGCAAAACGGTGTAGCTCCTTATGCAGGAGTGTCTTTGGAAGATGCAACTCCGCTGCTTACTCCGCTTCTCCTTGCTGGTAAAAAGGCCAAGAAGGTCCTTATGGACTACCTGGGAGAACAGAAGCTTCCAGAAGACTCAAAGCTTTGCAATCTTATGCTTGACCAAACAATCCCTGCTCTTGTGGCCAATGTTTCAACCAAAAAAGTTCCCGCCTATCTGGTTATGGTCCCACCGGTACATACGGTAATTCTTTTTAGAAGCTTGCTTTCTTTTGAGACAGTTCATCCTCTTGGCCATAAGCAGCTCGTTGAAGGTCTAAAAACATATCTTCCATGGTTTTCAGAACTTGCAAGTAACACTAAAGTAGTAGTGGCTAAAGATAAACTTGAGGGTTGGGGTTTACTCAGAGCCTCTGATGATTTCATTGGTGCAAGGGGTGATCTTCTATGAAATATGCAATTAATGCAGTAGGTGTTCCAGCTCCTATGGGGCCATACTCTCAGGGTACTACTGCAGGTAGATTGGTATTTGTCACAGGTCAAATTGCGGTCTCTGCAGAAGACCCAAAGAAGCTAATAGACGGAGGAATTGAAGAGCAGACTACTCGTGTTATACATCTTGCTCAGTCAATTCTGGCAGAGGCAGGATGCACCCTTTCTGATGTAGCTCAGACAACTATCTACCTTGCTGATATCAATGATTTGCCTAAGGTAAACGAAATTTATAGGCAGTACTTTGTTCTTCCTGCACCTGGCAGGGCAGTTGTTGAGGTTTCTGCGTTGCCTCTTGGTGCGCTCATCGAAATGGACTGCATTGCTTGTCGTTAAGCGTTATTATTATCTTGTAACCAAATTAAGGAGAAACCATGTCAACTGACGACATCAAACAGCAGTCACCAGACTCAACAGAGATTTTCCGCATGCCATCAGCTGACGCTACGGTTCCAGACCTTATGGCTCAACAAAAGCCAGCTCACCCTGTCCTTACTATTGTCAAGGGACCACAGACTGGTCAGACTTTTGAGCTCAATTTACCTCAGATTTCTCTTGGTAGAGACCCAAAGAGCAGTGTTTTCTTGAACGACATGACAGTTTCCAGGAATCATGCCACCATTGATCTCTCTAATCTTGCCCTTGGTTATGCAACTATTGAAGACCTTGATTCTCTCAATGGTACCTGGGTTGATGGTGCCATTATTAACAAGGCTACCCTGCGTGATGGCTCAACTATTCAGATTGGCACCTTCCGCATGGTCTTCCATACCAGCAGAGTTTCAGCTTAAGGTTAAAGGATAGCTTTATGGCTGATTCAGGCTTTCTTACCATTGGTAAAGTAGTCAAGAAATTACAGACTCTCTATCCTGACTTGAGTGTTTCTAAAGTCAGATATCTGCAGGATGAAGGTTTGCTTACTCCTACCAGAACTGCTGGTGGCTATCGTCTCTATTCCCAAAAAGACGTTAAGCGACTTGAGACTATTCTGTATCTGCAGAAAAGCCGTTTTATGCCACTCTCAGTTATTAGAGAAGAGCTTGATAGGCAAGATAAAAACCCTGAAGCTGAACAACAGGTCAAAGCTCAGACTGACGAGGCAACTGGAGCTGAGGCTCAGGCTGCACCTGAAGCTCAAAGTTCTTCTCGCCAGGCTCAACCTCAGCTTGATGGAAAGCAAGTATCTCAGGCAATTCTTGGTGCCACACATGCCGATGCCATTGTGGTACCTGTAGATGACCCTGAGATTGTTCAGAAATATCACGCTATTGATCGCATTCCAGAGATAGTGGGATGCTCTGTAGGCTTTGTTCGTCAGCTTTCCGAAGCAGGCGTCATTACTTTAAAGCGCTCTCCACACGGTAGAGACCTTGTGGATGGCAAAGACCTTACGTTGATTCGCCTTTGTAGTGAGCTTCGTCACTTTGGTTTTGAGCCCAAGAACCTGCGTCAATACGTTATGGCTGCAAACCGAGAATCTAGTATGTTTGCCAAGTCGCTTGTCGTATACGCTAAAAAAGGTGGGGGAGTTGAAGTTGACCATACTGACGAGACTCGTCAGAAGTTTATGGCTGCTCTGACCCGCATGTTAGGCCTCACCAATGCGGTTAGAAATGAACTTATCACTAAATTAGTTCGTGAATCTTTTAAGGATATGCATCTAGACGAGTAATCTAGGTATATATAACTATTCATTGATTTTGATTTTGAATGTGAGGACATTGTGTCTACGTATGATTATGAGAGTCATATCATTAGCATTCCTGATTATCCAGAGCCAGGTGTTATCTTTAAAGATGTAACTCCACTTTTTAAAGATCCTGAGTGCTTCCACGCAGTTGTTGATGACATTGCAGAGCACTTTGCTGATGCGGGAATTACCAAGGTTATTGGTGCTGAGGCTCGTGGTTTTCTTGTTGGAACCCCTGTAGCCTACAAACTGGGCGCAGGCTTTGTTCCTGCTCGTAAGCCAGGCAAGCTGCCTCGTGAGGTCTACGCACAGGCTTATGACCTGGAGTACGGTACCAGCGAGCTTCAGATTCACACCGATGCTCTTACCCCAGACGACGTTGTTCTTATTGCTGATGACCTGGTTGCTACTGGCGGCACCTGCGTTGCTTGTGCTCAACTTGCCGAGAAGGCCGGTGCAAAAGTAGCTGGCTTTGCATTTGCGCTTGAGCTTTGCTATCTGCACCCAAGGGAGATTATTGGTAAGTGCTTTGACCAAGAGGTCTACACCCTTATTAAGGTTCAATAAGCTAAATCACTTACATCAGACTTACTTTAACCTGACAATGTTGGCTGGCAAGACTACGTGCTTGTCAGCCATTTGTCTTATTTACATAAGCATTTTGTTAATTACAGTAAACTTGTTTGCAATACATAGAATTTCTCCATAATTGCAGGTCAAAGATAAATTTATGCAATGATATTTGCCCGTTCCATGCTATATAACTGCACAAATAGTCTTTTGAATTTGTATGAGATGCCATTTTCGGGGTAAAATATTCAAATACTCGATAGGGTAGCTTCTCGTTTCACGGGTTTCTCGCTAAGAAATCGTCGAGTTGACTTTGATTTTTTATCAAATGAGCTATCCTAGATGGCAAAGCAAAGCAACACGTTGCCCAATTGATTTCGTGCTTTGCGGAAGGAGCTTATATGTCACAGCGCCGATCTTTCACAAGACGAGACGCTCTCTTATTTGCAGGTCTTGGTGTAGCTGCTACGCTGCTTACCCCAGCCAAGCTATTCGCAGACCCACAAAGCGATCTTGAGGCCGCATCTGCCCAGTTAGACTCTCTTGGTGCAGCTCTTGCAGAGGCCATGGATAACCTTAACGAGAAAACCTATGCACTTGACGCTACCAATAACAAGATTGGTGAGGTTCAGGAGCAGATTGCAGAGACTACAGACCAGCTCAATAAGCAGCGTCTTGTCCTTTCTGCAGCAATGAAGAGTGCTTATAAGGCAGGCCCACAGGAGACTTTGGACTTCCTCCTTGGAGCATCTAGCCCAGAGGACTTTGTCAGCCGCGTCTACTATATGGACCGCACCAGCAAGCAGGAGGCTGACTCCATCAATACCGTCAAATCTCTTGGTGACCAGCTTCAGGCTCAACAGCAAGAACTTGAAGCAGAGCAAGAAAATCTCCAATCTCAGATTTCTGAAATGAAGACTACTGCTGATGACCTCCAAAATCAGGTCGCTGAGGCAAAGAGTTACTATGACTCTCTTGACGCTGAGGTAAAAGCTCAGCTTGCTGCTCAGGAGGCTGCAGCAGCTAATAACAACGTTGCTTACGCAATTGAGACAGTTACTCGCGAGACTCCTTCTAACAGCTCAGAGTCTAACGATAACTCCTCTAGCGATAGCTCCTCTAACGATTCCAGCTCTAGCTCTTCAAGTTCCAGCTCTTCAAGTTCCAGCAGCTCCAGTAGCTCCAACAGCAGTTCTAATTCTGGTGGTGGGTCATCATACTCCGGCGGTGGCGGTGGCTACCCAGCTGCAGGCGGTGGCGTTGCTACAGCTTATGCATGTATCGGTTATCCATACGTTTGGGGTGGAGCTTCTCCTTCTTCCGGCTTTGACTGTGGTGGCCTGGTCTATTACTGCTTCCTCGGCTACCGTGCAGGTACCGCAGGAACCATTGGCCGTGCTATTCGCGCTGCTGGTAACTGGCATGATTCCCTAGATGAACTCAACTATGGAGATATTGTTTTCACACGTCCTGGTTATGAGCATGTTGGAATTTACATTGGCGGCGGTCGTATGATTCACGCTGCTAACGAGTCTCTTGGTGTATGCGAAGGGTCTGTTTACGCATTCTATGGTGGAGGACCATTCTCCGGCTAACGTACAATTTCTGTACAAAGTTTTAACTCACGCACGTAAAGTCGTACAATATCTAAGTACGCTTTACGTGCTTTTTTATTAACCATAGACTGCTAGGGGAGCTTGTGGCGTTTCATCTCACACATAAGACAAACATTATTGAGCGTCACTTTTCTCGTAGGTTTCAGGTAGCCCTTATTGGAGAAGGCCTGCTTGTTGGCCTTCTGGGTGGCGGCGTAGTCACGCTGTATCGCCTTTGTCTTTCTTTTGCAGAAGCTCAAATGCGCTCCATTACTCAATCAATCGCAGGTAATTGGCCATATATGGCTCTCTGGTTTGGTGTTCTGATTATTCTTATGGTGGCCGTTTGTCTGCTTATGAAGTTTGAACCCTACACCGCTGGCTCTGGAATCCCTCAGACCAATGCTGAGGTCATGGGATCTGCCGATATGCCTTGGTATCGAGTTCTTCCTGTTAAGTTTATCCAGGGCGTTCTAGTTGCCTTTGGTGGCCTTTCTATGGGTCGAGAAGGCCCAGCAGTCCAGTTAGGCGCTGTTTCTGGTAAAGCGGTCTCAAAATTCCTTAAACGCAAAAGGGGAGAAGAACGTCTTCTGGTAACCTGTGGCGCAGCTGCGGGTATGTCAGCCGCTTTTCATGCCCCTCTCACCGGCACACTTTTTGCTATCGAAGAGATTCAGAAAGAGTTTCATGCTCCACTGATTATCTCGGCAATGACCGCATCAGTAGGCGCTGACTTCCTGGTTTCTAACGTCCTTGGTATGAAGCCTGTCCTTCAGCTTCCTTACGTAGCACCATTACCTCATGTCGACTTTGCATTTGTTCTTATCGTCGGTTTTATCTGTGGTTTATTAGGAGCGCTCCACAATAAGGGAATGTTCTTTGCCCAGGGGCTGTACAAAAAGATAACTAAGTTTGTGCCTTTCTCGAGGCTCATTATTCCATTCATGCTAGCTGGAATTATGGCTTTTATCTGGCCAGATCTTCTTTGTGGTGGCGATGCCATTATCGAGAAAATCAAAGAGCCAGCAACGCTCACTGAACTCATGGTTATAGTGCTTTTGCTGGGAAAATATTTCTTTACCACAACATGTTTTGCTGCTGGAACGCCTGGCGGAACTCTCTTTCCAATGGTTGTCATGGGAACACTTGTTGGAACACTGTTTGCCCTGGTAGCAACCCATGTTTTTGGCATACCTATGGCATATGCACCTAATTTTATCGCTATGGGCGTTGCAGGCATTTTTGCCGGAGCAGTTAGAGCGCCCGTCACCGGAGTAGTGCTTATATTTGAGCTCACAGGTTCTCTTGAGGCTCTTATGGCTATGTCTGCAGTTGCAATTGTGTCCTACGTAACCGCAAATATCCTGCATGTTGACCCATTCTACGAGCACTTACTTGCAGAATTCTTGGCTTCTCAGCAAGGGGAGTCTAAACCAACACTTGATTCTGGCGAGAAAATCCTTCATGAGTTCACCATTGGCCAAGGAAGTCCCGTTGAGGGCAAATTGCTCCAAGATATCCCATGGCCTGACAAAGTGAGGGTTGTAACTATTGATCGTGCGGGCTTGGAGATTATTCCAACCGGCCAAACTGAATTGATGGCGCTGGACAAGATTCTTGTAATTTATGATGAGATGTATGAAAGTGATGTCATGATTAAATTGAATGTCATGACCGACTCATCGGTATAGTGCTTATCGCTGTCGTACACGCTACCGTAAAGGAGAGGGGCTCAAAATCCTTCTCCTTTTTATTCAACTCATTAGTTTACATAATATCGATTATCAGACTTTTATATATGAGAACGGAATTTAGAGGTCTTATACGTCTATATATCTAGAGTATTTTATCTTGCATCGGCTTTCATATCCTACGTCTCATTACTTCAAAATTTGAGCCTCTGAGAGCCGTTTTAAGCCACGTTCTTACTTTGTCATGAGTAATTACACCTCTAGTAATTTGGGTCTTACAAAGGTGCCTAGATTACAGAGCTTTTTTGTTCGAATTCCTGTAACTAATTACTTACAGACAAGTCATCAATGCCAGATATTCGTAACACTCTACAACCTCTTTATACTGAGAAATTCTAAGATCTAATTTTCTATTTCACTAATGAATTCAGCTTGAATTAGAAAACTCTTTACATCTATTTATTCATTCAGATTGATTTCTAATCTAGATGCCTTGGTGCCTTGGTTTTGACTTTCCTACAAGATTGAATCTAATTAGTATTTCTCGTAACTAGTCCATCTCATTCATTTTTAACTTACTACTCCCCTTTTTTGATACAAACAACCAATCTACCTGCATAAATACATAAAACTGCAGGTAAACAAGGTGTGGTTGTTGCAAAATACACAAATCATTGCACTAAAGGCTGGATTGAATATCAACTAGACTAGTATTCTTAAAACTCGAAGGTGAAGGAGTTACATGAATATTGTTCTTATAAAACCAAGTGAAGAAAATAAAGCCAAGCTAATAGAGATGCTTGATGAGTGGAAACATGATGTCGAGACAAATCACACAAATCCATCTCCACGGTGCATTTTTAGGCATGATCACTATGACTTTGCAAATTATATAGAGCAACTAGATGTAAAAGAGCCACTTCCGACTGGTCGAGTACCTACAACAACTCTCTTTTGTTATGACAACGATAAAAACATTTTTGTTGGAGCGGTAAATATTCGCCATTACCTTACTGAGGAGCTTCTATATAGTGGCGGACACATCGGTGATGGAATTCGACCAAGTGAGAGAAGAAAAGGCTATGCAACAGCAATGATTGCGCTTGCGCTCAAAGAGTGTAAGAAACTTGGTATTGAGCGTGTTCTCATGTGCTGTCGTAAAGATAACATCGGCTCAGCAAAATCTATTATCAATAACGGCGGAATACTCGAAAACGAAGTCCTTGATGAGGATGACGTGCTTACACAAAGATATTGGATTGACCTTTAACAGTTCTTCTCGCCAAAGAAATAATAAGGGGACCGTAATTGTTTGCGGTCCCCTTTTGGTATCAAACTTTAAAGCTTCTTATCGAGAAACTCTTAGCCCTCGACAGGCTGTCCAAGATAAGATGCAACAGAAGTTGCAGCGATGGCACCGTCTGCTGCTGCAGTAATAATCTGACGTAGCGGCTTCTTATTGAGATCTCCTGCGGTAAAGAGACCAGGAGTTCTAGTAGCCATACGCTCGTCAGCAAGGACATATCCCTGCTCGTCTAGGTCTACAAGGTCTGTCAGAAGCTCAGTAGAAGGTACGCGACCCACCAAGACAAAGACACCAAAGCTGCCCTCATCAAATGTCTCTGTGTGCTCTTCTCCCGTCTGGTTATTGCGGAAAGTGATGGAAGTAAGCAAATCATTGCCATCAACTGCAGTGATGCTGGTCAGATAACGAATCTCTGTCTTAGGATTCTCCTCAAACTGCTTAATTGCAGTAGCGTTAGCTCTTAGGTGATCCTTGCGGACAATAAGAGTTACTTTGTCAGCAAAGCGAGCCAGGAACTGAGACTCCTCTACAGCGGTGTTACCGCCGCCGATAACAAATACCTGCTTACCGCGATAGAACATACCGTCGCAGGTAGCGCAGTAAGAAACACCCTTGCCAGTGAACTTTTCTTCGTTGGTAAAGCCAGCGTGGCGAGGGTTAGCGCCACCAGAAACAATGACGGCCTTTGCGTGATAGGTTCCCTCAGAAGTCTCCATCACAAAGAGGTTAGTCTCTGGATCCTTAACAATAGAAAGGACATTGGCCATGACAATCTCTGCGCCGAGGTCTGTAGCCTGCTTCTGAAGAGTATCGGTAATAGTGAAGCCATCAGTGTTTGGCATACCAGGGTAATTCTCAACCTCAGTAGTGGTGATGACCTGGCCACCTACCGCCTGTTTCTCTAAAACAACAGTATCGAGAAGGGCGCGTTTTGCATAAATTGCTGCTGAAAGTCCTGCAGGACCACCGCCAACAATAACAAGGTCTTTAGTAATAACGTCTGCCATGATTGGCTCCAATCGTATAAATCGTAACTGGCTTTGTTATACCCTACTGGTGACAATCATTATCAGTTATCTCTAAAAAATAGATTGCACACAATCTATTCACAAATAAAAAAGAAGCGCGTCAAGACCCCCATCTTGAACGCGCTCCCCTAATACTAAAAACTAGTTAGCAATGATGAAGTAAGCAACAAACGCAAGAGTTGCAACCCACATCAGAGGCTTAACCTTCTTAACGTTACCAGTAACAAGAGCAACAACAACATAGAAGATGAAGCCAAAGCCAATGCCGTCAGAGATTGAGTAAGTCATTGGAATACCAGCGATAACCATGAATGCTGGGAAGCCCTCAAGAAGATCGTTCCAATCAATCTCGGTAACCTCAGACATCATCAGGAAGCCAACAAGAACCAGTGCACCACAAGTTGCTGCAGAGCTGACGATAGAAATGAGAGGTGCAATGAATGCTGCTGCAATAAAGAGCAGACCGGTGAAAATAGAAGAAAGACCAGTACGACCGCCGTCAGCAGCGCCGGATGCGGACTCGATGAATGTGGTAATGGAAGAAGCACCAAAGAAACCACCTGCAGCTGCAGCAGCAGAGTCAACAATGAGGATCTGCTTGATGTCCTTGACGTTGCCGTCCTCAGTGAGGAAGTCTCCCTGCTTAGCAATAGCCATAGCAGAACCCATGGTGTCAAAGAAGTCAGACATCATCAAAGAGAATGCAAAGACGAGAAGAACTGGCGTTGTCAGAGCCTTAACAATACCCATAACACCAGCACTATCGGTCAAGAATGGTGCACCAAAGGTGGAGAAATCAAGACCAGAAAGAATGCCTGTAGGGCTTGCGGTAACACCAAGTGGAATACCAGCAAGTACGGCAAGGATGATGCCGATAAGCAGGGAGCCCTTAACACGAGCAGAGTAAAGAACAACTGTTGCAACAATGGAAATTACACCAACGATAAAGGTTGGAGAGAAAATATCGCCAAGAGCAACAAGGGTGGATTCATTAGCAACGATAATTCCGCTGTTCTTGAGACCAATCATGGCAATAAAAAGACCTAGGCCAACAGAGATTGCGTGGCGTAGGTTTACAGGAATTGCATCCATAATTGCTTCACGAAGGCCGCAGAGAACTAAAAGAAGAATAGCAATTCCTTCAATGAAGATAACTGCCATTGATGCGTGCCAATCTCCACCAGTAATTGGAGTAAGAGAGAAGGCTACAACAGCGTTTACACCCATACCAGATGCGCAAGCAAGTGGACGGTTAGAGAACAGACCCATCAAAATGGTCATGATGCCGCCACCAAGACAGGTAGCAGTAATAGCTGCCGAAATTGGAACTCCTGCAGCAGCGAGAAGAGCTGGATTTACTGCAATGATGTATGCCATTGCGAGGAATGTTGTAATTCCAGCCCTAAATTCTTGAGCGGGATTACTACCACGCTCAGCTACCTTAAAGAACTTCTCCATTAAGCTCTTCCTTCCTAAAGAGACTTTTCCTTTATGCAAACGCCGCAGCGCTTATCACCAAAATAAGAAATTACTGAACTCCGCTTGAACCAAATCCACCGGCGCCGCGATCGGTCTGATCAAGCTCATCAACCTCAACAAGCTGTACAACTGGAACTTGCTGAATTACAAGCTGTGCAATGCGCTCGCCGCGCTCAATGTGAATAGTTTCTTTACTATCAAGATTAATGGCGCAAACTTTAAGCTCTCCACGATAATGAGCGTCAATAAGGCCTGGAGTATTTGCCATAGAAAGGCCTTTCTTAAGGGCAAGGCCACTTCTAGGCTGAACAAATCCTGCGTATCCATCAGGAATTGCAATAGCTAAACCAGTAGAAATAAGTTTGCGCTCAAAAGGAGCAAGATCAACATCTTCAGCACTTCTAAGATCTAATCCAGCATCTCCTGTATAGGCGTACGAAGGTAGTTCAACAGTAGGATCAAGGCGTTTAATAGGTAGCTGGATGTCAAAATTGCTCATTAATTCAGGCTCCTTAATTCTGCACTAAATTCATCAACATCTTTAAAGTCTCTATAGACAGAAGCAAACCTAATGTATGCAACTTTATCAAGCATAACCAGGTTTTTAAGCACAATGCTTCCAAGGTCTTCAGATTTAATCTCGTATTGACCTTTGTCTCTAATCTGAGACTCAATTCCATCAATAAAATGATCAAGAGAAGCAACAGAGATATCTCTCTTTACTGTTGCAGCAACAAGGCCTCTCATGAGCTTCTGTCTATCAAAAGGCTCCTTATGACCATCTTTCTTCACAACGGTGATAGGAATCTCTTCTAAGCGCTCATAGGTTGTAAAACGAAACTTACAGGACATGCACTCGCGACGCCTTCTTATGGCATCGTTATTCTCGGATGAGCGAGAATCAATAACCTTTGACTCTTCGTGACCGCATTTTGGACAACGCATGGAATCCCCTTTTTTCGTATAAAAGGAAGATACCATTTTACGCAGGTATTGACTGCTATCAACACAGAATTCTGAGAGAAATTTACATAAATATTTACTATTTAGATACAGAAGGAATCTCTAAGGTTTGTCCAGCTCTTAAAAGAGAAGAATCGAGATTATTTCTTTCTCTAATCCAACTTACTTGTTGCTCTGTAGAGACACCCTCAATAGGATTGCTCTCTGCAATTGACCACAGCGTGTCATTGCTATGAACGGTAATTGTTTGTGAAGCGCTATCCATTACAGATGTAGCAAATGAATTGAGAGCGGTTGTGCGAAGAAAAGAAACCGCAAACATCAAAACAAAGGATGCAGTAATAATAAGTCCAGCAACAAAAGCTTCTTTATTTGTTAGCGTCTTGACGTAAGAAACTTCCTCACGGTGAGGTGCAACAGATTCTTTCTTTGCGCCGCCGTTAATTAACTTAAATGCAGGCTTATAAGAAGCAAGAGCTGAAGTTCCGCTAACCTGGTACATCTTTGACTGGTACATACGCCTCATATCATTTCCTTCCGTAATAGTTTTTACGGAACTAGTTATATCTAATACACCGGACAAAAAGTCATGTCCGAACATTTGTACTAATAATATTTAGTACGTTTGTTCGTGTCAAGAAAAAATAGAACATTCGTTTGATTATTTTTTAGAACACGTGTATTATTATTAAAAAGAAAAAGGAGGCTCATATGCCAAAGGGTAAACTCAGCAAGCGTCAGGCAGCAATTTATGAATACATCTGTTCTTACACAGATCAACATGGCTATCCCCCTTCAGTAAGAGAGATTGGCGCTGCTGTTAATCTTGCATCTCCTTCAACTGTCCACATGCATTTAAAAGTTCTTGAGCAGTTTGGACTAATTGATAGAGACCCAAAGAAGCCTCGTACTATGAAAATTGTTCCTCAGGCTTCTAACACTTCTGATACAGCAAAGCTTGCCCCCGTTACTCAAGACATAGCTAATAATGTGATTAGCCTTCCTCTTGTAGGACGTGTTGCTGCTGGTACTCCTATTCTTGCTGAACAAAACGTAGAAGAATCTCTATCTCTTCCAACTAGCATTGTTGGGGATTCAAGTTCTTTCATTCTTCGTGTTCGCGGAGAATCAATGATCAATGCTGGTATTTTTGACGGCGATTATATTGTTGTAAAAGAGCAGCAAGATGCTCATGATGGAGAAATTGTTGTTGCTCTTATTGATGATTCTGCAACAGTTAAAACGTTCTACAGAGAAAACGATCGCATTCGTCTTCAACCAGAAAATGACTTTATGGAGCCAATCTACGTACAAAATCCTGTCATTTTAGGTAGGGTTACTGCACTTATTAGATCAATCTCTTAGTCATATTATGGGTGCTGAGTTAAGACAAACCAAAGGGAGAATAACGTTTTTTGACACTATACGAGGTATCTCGGTAGTTTCAATGATTCTGTTTCACTTTACCTATGATTTGTTCTTTATCTCGCACGTTAAGCTTACGTGGTTTACACCTCTGCTTATGCAAATCTGGATACCATCAATCTCATATCCTTTTATTTTTATTGCTGGTTGTATGTGTGCCTTCTCTAAAGATTCTTTTAAGCGTACAGGAGTCTATAGCCTTGTAGCCTTAGCAATATTTGCAGCAACTACCTTTGCAAAAGTTGATACTCCCATTACGTTTGGAATCTTCTTTTGTATGGCCTCATGTACCCTGGTAGAAGCTCTTATTTCACGTTTCGCTGTTCCACCAAAAGGATATGCAGCAGCAATTCTTTTGCTTTTAATTTTTGTTGTTTGCATTCCAATTTCTAGTGGACATATTGGTATAGGCAACATAGTTTTCTCGTTACCTAAAGAGTTATACCAAACACCATATTTAGCCTGGGCTGGATTTCCCTCTCCATCTTTTTCATCAGGAGATTACTACCCATTACTCCCCTATTTGTTCTTGTATTTAAGTGGTGCTGCTTTTAACAGACAGTTTAAGGAAGCTGGATATCCCAACTGGATGAAAAGGTTCTCTCTTCCCCTCATAACAGAGATGGGAAGACATTCACTTCTCATTTACCTTTTGCATCAACCAATTTTGCTGCTTATTGCATTATTCATCAGTCAGAATATCGTCTTCTGACACCACGTACGGCTCTAAAAGTGCCTGCATATACGTGTCGGCTTTAACTGACAGTAAAAGACCTTCAGCAACATATTGCTCGTGCAAAAGCTGGCATCTCTCATGAACAGACTTAACAAGAGCGCCTTTGTTGAACGGAATAAGTGCGCTAACCACCTTGTCGCCGGCGCTAGCTATTTCTTGAATCTTGTGGAGAAGGCCGTTAATGCCCATACCTTCCTGAGCTGAAATAAATACAGCATCTGGATAGAGTGCTCTGAGCATTTGAAGCTCTTGCTCATCAAGTAGGTCTACCTTGTTTAATACAAGAATCTGATCGCTTTTATCGGCCTCGATATCTTTCAAAATACTCCGAACAACTGCTATTTCTTTAGAAAGATTCTTATCAGTTGCATCAGCAACGAGCAGAAGAAGATCTGCTTCCTGAGCCTCTACCAAGGTAGATTTAAAAGACTCAATCAGATTAGTTGGGAGCTTTTGAATAAATCCAACAGTATCCGTAAGAACAATCTTTCTGCCTTCATCAAGAGAAAGCGCTCTGGTAGTTGGATCAAGAGTTGCAAAGAGTTCGTCTTTTGCATATACATCTGCGCCAGTTAGTTGATTCAAAAGCGTTGATTTACCAGCATTGGTATATCCAACAAGAGAGACGCTAAACGTTCCAGAATTCCATCTGGACTTTGACTGAACTTCTCGCCTTTGACTGAGCTGCTTGAGTTCATTTTTAAGGGTTGAAATGCGCTTTCTAATAAGGCGACGGTCAACCTCAAGCTGGCTCTCACCCTGGCCAAATCGGCTACCAATGCCGCCACGAGTTTGCTCGCCTACCAGGTGACTCCACATACCACGAAGCCTTGGAAGTACGTACTGAAGCTGTGCAAGCTGTACCTGAAGGCGACCCTCTTTGGTACGTGCATGAATACCAAAAATATCAAGAATAAGCGCTGTACGGTCAATGACTTTAACAGGCTCGCCAAGTAATTTTTCTAGATTAGATTGCTGAGAAGGCGTGAGCTCATCATCAAAGATGACCACATCAGCGTTGGTGTTTCTTACCAGAGAGACAAGCTCCTCAGTTTTACCTTTGCCAATGAAAGTCTTGGGAATTGGTGCATCAAGTTTTTGCGTAAGACGCATAAAGACTTCAGCGCCGTCAGTTTGTGTCAGACGCTCAAGCTCGTCCATTGATTCTTCAAGCGACCAATCGCTTTTACCGCAATCAACGCCTACAAGAATTGCTCGTTCAACTTTAGGAGCAGTTGAAAATGGAACAAATCGACCCATAAACTCCCTATCTAAGACAAGGTAAATACGTTAAATTTTGATACGTCCTACTGGCATTGTACGTCAGAATGTTGCGCAAGAATCAGCTCGAGGACTTCCTCAGGCGAAAGCTGATCCATATCAAGCCACCTTACTCGACCATCTCGTTTAAGCCAAGAAATCTGTCGCTTTGCATACTGTCTGGTATGCTGCTTAATAAGCTCACGCGTTTGTTCAAGCGACTGTTCACCATCAAAATACGCAAAGAACTCTTTGTAGCCAATTGCCTGCCCAGCCGTGCAATTTTCAGAGAGACCTGACTCAATAAGCGCTTGAACCTCTTCAACAAGCCCTTGCTCAAACATAAGGTCAACTCGGAGGTTTATTCGCTCATAAAGACGCTGACGGTCCATCGTAAGACCCCATATCTGGGCATCAAAGTACGGCGTATGAGCCTTTAAGCCCTCATGATGAGTTGCATACGACTTGCCTTCTTCCAAGAGCTCTAAAGCCCTTACAACGCGTCGCACGTTATTTGGATGGATAAGTTCTGCACTTGCTGCATCTTTTGTGGCGAGAAACTCATGTAAACCCTCAGGTCCTAGCTCTTCTGCAAGCTTTTCATAACGGGTTCGTACAGGAGACTCAATTGATCCAGAGGGAAACTCCATCTGGTCAATAATCGAATCCAGATAGAGACCTGTACCACCACAAAAAACAGGCGTTTTACCAGCATCAATGAGCTTATGAGCTTCTGCGCGTGCCGCGGTCTGGAACATTTGAACAGAATATTCTTCCGAAATGTTGGCGCAATCTACCATCAAAAGAGGAGCTTCTCGCTCTTCAACGGGAGTTTTAGCAGTGCCAATATCCATGCCACGGTAGACCTGCATTGCGTCAACAGAAATGACAGAGGTCTCAAGCTTCTTAGCAACGAGCTCGGACAATGAGCTTTTGCCCGAGGCCGTAGGACCTACAATACAGATTACCGAGCCTTGGGAGCTCATCGTGGATCAGACTCCATGGTTCCGCGCAAATACCAGGTACGAGCCTCATCAATATGAACATCAACAATTTTGCCGATAAGATCTTCTGGCGTGTAACCTTCTGGCAGATTGAAGTGAACTGTTTGGTTCTTCTCGCTATGTCCCACCATGACCGTATTGTCACGCTTGGAAGTTCCCTCAACAAGAACTGCCTGCGTAGTATTGAGATCTACCTGGTTAGCGTCGTGTGCCTGCTGAGCCACAAGCTCTGCAAGCCTATCAAAGCGCTCCTGGATGACCTCGTGAGGCGTATTGTCTTCGTATTTTGCCGCAGGAGTGCCTGGACGCTTAGAGTAAATGAAGGTATACGCAGAAGAATACCCAGCCTCTTTGACCAAAGAAAGCGTATCCTCAAAGTCTTCCTCAGTCTCTCCGGGGAAGCCAACAATAATGTCTGTTGAAAGCGCTAGTCCTGGAATAGCTGTACGCAGGCGAGAAACCACGTCTAAGTACTCTTCTCGTGTATAGCTGCGGTTCATCTTTTTGAGAACACGCGTAGAGCCACTTTGAACTGCAAGATGAAGATGAGGCATGACAGCTGGCGTTTCCTTCATAGCCGCAATAGTCTCATCAGTAAGATCTTTTGGATTTGATGAGGTGAAACGGATTCGCTCAACGCCCGTCTGACCCACAGCACGCAAAAGCTCTGCAAAACGAGGCTTACCGTAAAGGTCACGACCATATGAGTTAACGTTTTGGCCAAGAAGGGTAATCTCACGAACGCCATCTGCGACAAGACGCTCGCACTCACCAATAACAGCCTCAAAGGTGCGACTGCGCTCACGCCCGCGAACGTAAGGAACAATGCAATACGTGCAGAAATTATTGCAGCCGGTCATGATAGGTACCCAAGCGTGATACTGCTGAGCGCGGTTGCTTGGCAGATCTGTGGAGAAGCCCTTGCCCTCCTCAGAAGTGTCTACGGCTACACGGTCATTCTCGCCCCTAAATGCGCTGGTGAGAAGAGCTGGCAAGCTTGCAAGAGCACTGGTGCCAAACACAACGTCAACGGCTGGAACCTTTTCACGGAGCTTCTCGCCATCGCGCTGCGCGATGCAGCCACCAATAGCAACAACGCGCTTGCCTGATGGAGGCGTTGGTGCGCTGACCATGGCAGAAGCCTGACCATAGAGACGCTGATCAGCGTTTTCGCGAACACTGCAGGTCATAAAGATGACAATATCTGCGTCATCGGTATCTGAAACCTCATTACAGCCACAAACCTCAAGCAGACCAGAGACACGCTCTGTATCGTGCAGATTCATCTGGCAACCAAAAGTTTTGATGTGATATGTTTTTCCTACGAGCTCGGAATTTTCAATCATGCTTAAAGTACCTCGTTATACTCAGTGGAACTAACAGCTGGAGTCTGCGTATCAGGGGCAGACATTGTATGGACATAAATGGCAATTTTAATTGCAGTTCTACTCTCCCCTGCAATTTCGATATCAGAAAATGTTGGAGCACAGGTGATATCCAGACCGCAAGGAATCAAGAAGCCACGCGCAATAGCAATAGCTTTGATGCCCTGGTTGACTGCACCCGCACCAATGCACTGGAGCATAACAGGCTCGTTATCTTTAACCAGTCCCGCAATAGCTCCTGCTACAGAAGCTGGTGAAGACTTACTTGAAACTTTAAGCAAACCCATGAGTGCTCCAATTATTGTGCGTTTGTTCTACTCTTGCGACTCAATATCAAAAGTCACAACAATTTTGTTTTTACTTACACGAACACGAGGCTCAGACGTCAAAGAAACGTAGTATTTCTCGGACAACTCAGCAAAACTCTGCTCCATTTTTCGAGAAAAGCTGCTGATATCAGCCTTACTCATCTTGAGGCCTCGGTGGTCTTTCATCAGATCAATTTCGCGAGAAACCCCTTCAGGTTCAACAGTGTGGCTGACCTGTGCATACACACTACGCAAAGGCTTAATCTGCTCAGCAATAATTCTATGAGCAGTTCTATCTGACATTGAAAGACCAAGAGACTTACAAACCTCAGAAAGCTCTGTTGCATCCGCTGCGGCCCTGAAGCGCTCGAGAACAGGCACGTTTTCAAAGCCTTCAACAAATAGCAGGTCAGCGATATCAAGCGTCTGGGCAATTCTGCGACGAGCAGTAGCTGCAATCTCTGCAGCAGAGCCCAGCATTACCTCACACGAGCCTTTAACCTCAAGCGCAAAGTCACAGCAGGTACGAATAATGTTATGAGGACCTTTAACGGTTGTTTTGAGTCCGTCCTCATTCAAACCACAGGTTGGCCAAGTAGACTGATCTACTCGCTCGGAAATTTTAGTAGTGTCTACCACAATCTGAATAACAGAACCAAGTCCCGGAGCAGAAGCTACAACCTGGGCTGATTCACAGTTTTCTTTGATGGAATAGAGAGCCATGCCTCGGCCATGAATTCCCCAACGGTCCATGTGCATGCTCTCAAGCTTTGAAGTTACACGAGCTTCAAAGATTTTCTCCTGCATGTCTTTTGGAATACCCTGACCATCATCAAGTATGGTGATAGTTCTGAGCGCACCCTCTTTTGAGGTTGCAACATAAATGTGACGAGCACCAGCATCGCGAGAATTACGTAAGAGCTCGATAACAATATCTTCTACCGAACGGATATCGTGCTTTGCCTGTCTACGCTCTGCTTCTGCTACGCGTAAACGAACGTACCCCGCGCCGAGGGATTCCTCGACACGGAGTGCGCGCTCACCTCCCATGGAGGCGACAAAACCTGTTAAGTCAGTAGAAGTGGCTGCCATAAATTACTTAGCAACATCCACAGCACGAGACTCGCGAATAACAACAACGCGAACCTGTCCTGGATATTCCATCTCATCCTCAATCTGCTTAGCAATATCGTGAGCAAGAACAGTTGCCTCGGAATCGCTAATCATCTGAGGCTCAACCATTACGTGAAGCTCACGGCCAGCCTGCATTGCATACGTACGCTCAACACCCTCATGTGCATTGGAGATAGCCTCAAGCTTCTCAAGGCGCTTGATGTAGTTCTCAGCGGACTCACGACGAGCACCAGGACGTGCAGCAGAAATAGCGTCTGCAGCCATAACAAGCATGTCAAGAACAGTATTTGGCTCAATGTCTGCATGGTGGGCCTCAATGGCGTGAACAATCTCTGGGCGCTCACCATGACGACGAGCAAGATCTGCACCAATTACAGCGTGTGGACCCTCAACCTCGTGGTCAATTGCCTTACCAAGGTCATGAAGCAGACCAGCGCGCTTAGCTGGAGCAGGCTCAAGGCCAAGCTCTTCAGCCATAATGCCGCAAAGTACTGCAACCTGAACAGAGTGAGCAAGAACATTCTGACCGTAAGAAGTACGGTAGCGAAGCTTACCAAGAGTCTTTACGATTTCTGGATGAAGATCGTGAATGCCACAATCAAATGCAGCCTGTTCACCAGCCTCAAGGACACGCTCGTTAACAAGAGCCTCAGCCTTCTTGTAGAGCTCCTCAATACGTGCTGGATGAATACGACCGTCTGCAATGAGGTTCTCAAGTGCAACACGAGCGGTCTCACGGCGGACTGGATCAAAACTTGAAAGAACTACAGTCTCTGGAGTGTCATCAATAACAAGAGAAACACCAGACACCTGCTCGAAGGTACGAATGTTTCTACCCTCACGTCCAATAATCCTACCCTTTAGATCATCAGAGGGGATATGGACGGAAGTTACTGTAATCTCAGAAGCCTGATCTGCAGCGACACGCTGAATAGCGGTAGAAATAATCTCACGTGCAGTTTTATCTGCTTGTGCACGAACGCGCTGCTCAGACTCACGAAGAATCATAGCCTCATCGCGAACACTTTCAGAACGGACTCGAGCCAGAAGCTCATCATGAGCCTCATCTTTTGTAAGAGCTGCAATGCGCTCAAGCTCTTGAGACTGCTGAGAAACAAGAGAATCCAAATCGTTCTTACGACGATCAAGCTGGCCCTGAAGGCTGGAGAGCTGATGCTCACGCTTCTCTAGTGCATCAGTACGGTGATCAAGGGACTCTTCACGTTGAAGAATACGATTCTCCATGCTACGAAGCTCACTCTTACGCTTTTTCTCATCTGCCTCTGCTGCCTGCTTAAGCTGAAGAACTTCTTCTTTAGCCTCAAGAACAGCTTCTTTTTTAACTGTTTCTGCCTGGCGAGCTGCTTCAGAAGCAATACGATCTGCATTAGTCTGAGCATCTTTTAACTGCTGTTCTGCAGTTTTAATCTTTGAATTACTAATGTTAGAGAGTACGCCGTATGCAAGGCCTACTCCCACAAGAAGGCAAACAATGCCTACCGCTGCTAATTCCATACCTACTCCTCAAATGGCGATTACAAAAGTGTTCAGGAGACTTTAGACACAACAGTATCTAAAGAACCCGCCATGAGCAGGGTTCATTGGCTGGTCATGCCACATTCAGAGATAGATCAAATGTATGAGATACCTACTGTATACGTGACGCTGGTTGCCCAGCGGAAATGAGCCTATTCACGGCATATTTATCGTATAGAGCATTGTAACTTTTGTCAATAAATAGCAGGTAGGAAAAGTAAAGTACATCAATACAACAGACTTATAAGCTAAGCAAATATATTCATTCAGATGTGGCGTTTTCATCCAAAATCTTTTTAGCAACAGATGATGCTATAGAAAATGAATATCCCTTTGTGGCGAGAAACCTGACAAGCTTCTCATAATCATTTTTTCCCGACAGGTGTTTTCTCTGGGCCAAAGAATACGCAACTTCAAATTCATCCACATCAGAAAAATAAGCGTCAGGCCATCCAGGGAGCGTCTCAACTTCAATCCCTTTTTTAGAAATTTCAGTTTTAATTTTAAGAGGACCCCAGCCTTGTGAAATTTTAGAACGTATATAGACGTCTGCAAAACGACTGTCATTAATCAAACCAACTTCAACAGCCCTCTGCACTGCAGGGTCTCTTACATTCTTCTGATAGCCATCAAGCATGAGCTTTTTTTGAAGCTCAGCTGTAGAGTAGTCCCTTTTTACAATCAAAGCCTCAATACGAGCTTTAATGCACTGCGTTGAAATCTCTTTTAACTCATACAGAAACTCATTGCGAGAAGAAGGTATAAAAACACCATCTTTCTCTTTGTTCTGAAGAGCACGAGCTACTGTTGGAGGGACAAAGAATTCCTCCTTCCCTCCAATTTCAGTTTCTAAAAGTATCTTTGCTTTAGGCTTTGCCTGACCTAGAACTGCCTGTTTCTTTTTTGGAAGCTCAATCGTCCAAGAAATTTCTGACATTATTCAGCAGAATCTTCCGTTGCAACCGGAGTGCCAACTTCAGAATCTTCATCAAATAAAAGGCCACAAGCAACTCGTACTTTGTGATCAATCTCTTCCATGAGATCTGGATTGGCAGTAAGGAAAGATTTAGCTGCTTCTCTACCCTGGCCAAGACGCTCACCCTCATAGGTGAACCAAGCTCCAGACTTGTTGACAATCTCAAAATCAACAGCCATATCAAGAATGGAGCCCTCTTTGGAGATGCCTTGACCGTACATAATGTCAAACTCAGCAACCTTAAAAGGCGGAGCAACCTTGTTCTTTACAACCTTAACGCGAACACGGTTACCAACGTTTTCTCCGTTAACCTTAATGCTGTCAACGCGGCGAATATCCATACGGACAGTAGAGAAGAACTTAAGAGCCCTACCACCAGAAGTGGTCTCTGGGCTTCCAAACATAACGCCAATCTTCTCTCTAAGTTGGTTAATGAAAATACAAAGCGTATTAGACTTTGAAAGAGAGCCAGCTAACTTACGGAGAGCTTGACTCATGAGACGAGCCTGAAGACCAACGCTAGAATCGCCAATCTCTCCCTCAATCTCTGCACGAGGAACAAGAGCAGCAACAGAGTCTACAACTACAACATCAATGGCGCCTGAGCGAACAAGCATGTCACAAATTTCTAGAGCCTGCTCACCAGTATCTGGCTGAGAAATTAAAACATCGTCAATATCAACGCCAATACGAGCCGCATAACCTGGGTCTAGTGCGTGCTCTGCGTCAATAAAGGCAACAACACCACCTAGCGCCTGAGCTTCTGCAAGAATTTCTAGTGAAAGTGTTGTCTTACCAGAGGACTCTGGGCCATAAATCTCTACGATACGGCCGCGAGGAACGCCGCCAATACCCAAAGCTGCATCAAGAGCAAGTGAGCCAGTTGGAATAGCTTGAATATCAAAGGCAGGACCACCCTCACCTAAACGCATAATAGCGCCTGCACCAAATTTCTTCTCAATCTCTGCAGTGGTTGAAGAGATAACCTCATCTCTCTCATCACCAGTAGTACGAGCTTTAATCTCTTTTGAAACTGACTTTTTAGCCATGGATACTCCTTGCTCTTTTTGTTACTAGAATAATATAAGAACAGACGTTCTATGTCAACGTCAAACATATACTCTATAGAGGGATTTTGTCTGAATTCTTACCTCTATTTTTCAGCTCTTGAACAGCTTATTTCTTCTTAATTGCAAATTTGACTGTATAAGTCCTGCATAGCCGCAGAAATTAAGAGACTCAAAACAAACTAGTTTTGAGCTTCCCTATTAAAATCGGGTTTTAAGCCTTCACAATAGCTTCATGAATTAATTGTAAAGCCTGCAAAACAGCAGCTTCTCGCACCTGTTCTCTATTGCCAGAAAAATATTTGCAGACTGTATGGGTAAAGTTTTTGCTGTTAATACCAAACCAAACTGTTCCAACTGGTTTACCAGGCTCTTCTCCTGTTGGGCCAGCTATTCCTGTAACGGAAACTGCAATATCTGATCCAATAACGTCTCTAACGCCTGAAGCCATTTGAGCTGCGCAGGGCTCAGAAACAGCACCAAGGGACGGTTCATCAAAAATGTCTTTTGAAACGCCTAATACCTTTTGTTTAATCTCAATGGTATAGCTTACAACAGAGCCCTTAAGTACGCTTGATGATCCAGAGATGGCTGTAAGAGCGCCTGCAACAAGTCCTCCCGTACAAGACTCGGCAGAAGCTACGGTAATACCTGATGCAAGGGCATCTGAAATAACACTTTGAGCTTCTTTGAGAACTTCTTCAGAGAACATGGTCTTCCTTACTTTTAATAAGATTTGATACAAAAGCGGCGCCTCAGAGAGACGCCATCTTGTTAAACTTCAGCAATGTATTGCCACGACTTTACAAAGTAGTCAATTCCTGACCAGGCTGTTAGAACTACTGCAACCCACATAGATGCGTTGAAGATAAAGAGCAAAACATCCTGAATCATTCCACCAGGAATACTTGGCAAGAAGAGTAAACCGCAGATAGCAACCATAGTTGTTGCAGTCTTCCACTTACCCAAGTCAGAAGCTGCAATAACAACTCCCTTTGAAGCAACAACCATTCTAAGACCCGATACCAAAAACTCACGTGCAACAATCACTAAGAGCACCCAAGGAGAAACCATATGCCACTCTAGAAGTACAAAAAGAGCTACAACAACAGCGAGTTTATCGGCAATTGGATCTAAGAACTTGCCAAAGGTAGTAACTTCATTTCTACTACGGGCAAGGTAACCATCAAGCTTATCGGTCAAAGAAATGACAACATAGCCGATAAAAACAAGAAAAGCTCCAAGTTTAAAACCAGGTGTTGTCAGAGAATCTGCCAGAGATACACCTAAAAGCTGCGCCAAGAGAAGCCAAAAGGGCACTAAGACCACACGAGCACAGGTAACAATATTTGCAGGTGTCCAAATTGTCTTTGATGACATGACCTATCCCCAACTAAACGGTTTTCTCGCCAGACTGTGTGTCTGTAGTGTCTACAATTTCGCCAATCATTTCATAGCAGAAAGAATCTACCAGGTCACAAAGGACAATATCTCCGACTGCGGCCTCTCCCTCTGCAATGTGAACAGCGCCATCACAGTCTGGAGCCTGGAACCACGTGTGGCCAATAAGCTCAGTGCCTTCGTCGGATTCTTCAATTCCGTCGATAATGACCTCGCAGCGCTCGCCAACGTGACGGGCAGTTGCCGCAAAGCCAAGCTGCTCTACAAGGTCAAGCAAGCGCTGAGTACGCTCAATTTTTACCTCGTCTGGAACCTGATCAGACATCTTTGCGCCCAGAGTTCCCTCTTCTGGCGAATAGGTAAAGACGGAAGTGTAATCAAACTCCTGCTCCTGAATAAAGTCGTAGAGCTCATCTGATTCATCATCTGTCTCGCCTGGGAAGCCACACATTCCCGTAGTTCGAAGAACCATGCCAGGAATCTCAGTTCTGAGGCGATCAAAAAGCTCACGAAGCTCCTGTGTAGAGCCAGAACGACCCATGCGCTTAAGAATGCGCTCGTTGCAGTGCTGAATTGGAATATCAATGTAAGGAAGAACCTCAGGTGTATCGCGAATAGTGCTGATGAGCTCATCGGTCATACCTTCTGGCTGCAGATACAAAACGCGAATCCATCCCTTATAAGGACGAACTACCTCAGCAACCTGCTGCATAAGCTTGGCAAGCGTTGGAGTCTGACCATCTGCTGTATCAGGCATATCCGAGCCCCAGATACCGGTGTCCTGGCCAATCAGGATGACCTCACGAACACCACCTTCCATCAGCTCATGTACCTCTTGAAGAATCTCTTCAGCAGGCCTTGAGTGATAGTGACCACGAATGTACGGAATGGCGCAGAAGGCACAGAATCTATCACAGCCCTCGGAAATCTTTACAAATGCACTGGCGCCATCAATGGTGCGCAGCATTCCATGGGCAGCAACAATTGACTGCGTAGGCTCAGGGATATTCAGAACGTCTGCAACAACGCTGACAATACCATCTTCTTGATCTGCCGGAACAAACGCAGCAACTTCAGGAAGCTGCTCGTTAAGCTCTGCGCCGTACCTGGAAGGAACGCAGCCACACATAATAATGGGCAGCTTGCGCACTCCCTCAGAAGCGCCCTCAGCAATCTCAAGGGTAGCTTCAATGGACTCCTCTGTTGCTGAAGCCAAGAATGAGCAGGTGTTGATAATTGCAACGTCTGCCGACTCTGGATCTGCAACTTCACCAAAACCAGAGGCCAAAAGACGCGCACGCATGCGGTCTGTATCAACCTCGTTTTTAGCGCATCCTAACGTGATGTATAGGACGTTATAGCCCCTATCGATAGTTGTTGAACTGGAGGGGCTGGCCATAGTCTTTCTCCTTAAGGCTTGCAATCACAGACTGAAGAACATCGCGAGAAGCGCTAGAAACACGCAGCTTATCGCCCTCAACGGTTGCCTTAGCCTTAATTTTCATATCACGAATATCTTTAGCGATCTTCTTGGCAGTCTCCTGGTCAATTCCAGAAACAATTGAGCCAATCTGACGCACGGTAGAGCCTGCTGCAGGAATGGGGTCTCCCCAACGAATAGCAGTAAGATCAATTCCGCGCTTTACCAGCTTGGAGCCAAGAACATCCCTAACCTGAGATGCAACAAAATCTGCAGGAGCCTCAATAGTGAACTTACCCTCTTTCTTTGAGAGCTCAAGTGTTGCACCAGAATCCTTAAGATCGTAGCGCTGAGTTAGCTCACGGGCTGCCTGCTGAAATGCATTATCAACTTCCATCATGTCTACTTCAGACACAACGTCAAAGCTTGATTCTTTAGCCATTTCCCCTCCATAGTACCTGGGCGAGAAGAACTTCTCGCCCTATGGCGTTTAGTTATTTGAATTGCTGTTGGAATTCTGGTTGTTAGTTGCACCAGTAGTTCCATTGGTTGTACTTGTTGACGTGCTGTTTGTTTGCGTTCCAGAAGCATTTGCTGCAGTACCATCAGCAGGCTTAGTACCCTGAATGGTCAAGGTGCCAATGCCAGAAGCATTTGCGTCAAATGGCTTAGCAGTGCCATTAACGGTAACCGCAACAGCGCCAGGAGTACCTGCAAGAACAGTCATAGAGTCAGTGACGGTGTATGTCTGAGACCATGGGCCGGTAATAGCATCAGCCTCAACACTCTTGCCGTCAACGGTAATCTCAACCCAGCTGGTCTGACCATCTGCAACAGTAACCACTACGGTAGTCTGCTTAGGAGTTTCTTCCTTCTTTGGCTCTGTTGTAGTGGTGCTCTTAGAAGCATCAGTAGAATCCTTCTTAGAGGTGTCCGTGTTGCCGTTGGTGGTAGTGGAATTCTTAGAAGAATCAGTTGTTGAATTATTAACGCTTACTGTCTTTGTTGTAGTAGGCGTGGTTCGTGCGGTCATGCAGGAACGAACACTGAACAGCAAAACGGCAGTAATAATCACAACAACAAGAGCAAATACGGTGGCAATGGTGCGGCCCGTGTCAGAGAAATAATTCTGAAGCGCTCCTATAACGCCTGGTCTTTGAGGAGCGCGACGTTGCTGAGCAGCAGCGCTAGATGGTTGGCGACGGCGAACATTAGGCCTGTCTACCTGCGCAATGTTTCTTGAACCACGGCGGCCAGAAATGGTTGATGCACGCTCGTAAGGAGCAGTTACATTGTCATAACGAAGGTCATCGGTGTAATCGCTTGGAGCAACAGTTCTTCTGGTTACATCGTCTTTGTAAGCTGGAATGCTAACGCCTGCAATACCCACACGCTTGCGCTGAACGCCACCGCGCGTACGACTTGCCATGGTTTTCTGACGAGAAGCCTCTTCAATACCTGCATTGTACGCATGACCTGTGGCATAGCGAGAATACGAGTAGCCGCCAGCATCCTCCTCAGATGCCTGAGCACCCAGAGGCACACCGGTTTGCCTGGAGCGAACACCAGACGTGGTTGCAAATGCACCCATATCGCCAGCTGGTCCTCCCGATGTGGGGAGAAGACCGTGGTACTGTACGTACGCCTTTGGCCTACTACCAGACTCGTTTACAACGTCATAGCCAGCAATGCCACGACCAGACTGAGTATCGCGGGTACGACGGCGAAGCTCATGGGAATAGGTACCGTTTTCAAACTCGTAACTCTCTTCCTGGAAGAGGTCAACAATCTCACGCGGATTGAGTCCCAGGTAGCGAGCATACGAAGAGAGCATGCCCTGAGCATAACCGCTCTGAGGCATATTCGTAAAATCGCCTTCCTCAAAAGCAATAAGTGCCTGCTCCTTGAGGCGAAGAATCTTTGATGCTTGAGTGATAGAAAGCCCGAGCTGACGTCTACGTTCTACGAGCATCTCACTAAAACGAGGGCGTGGCATGCTTACTCTACCTCCCTATAGGCAGCGTCTTGAACTTTGAGCTCTTCAAGAGCATCTTTATCGATAAGAACTTCTCGAGGCTTTGATCCGTTAGCTGGGCCAACAACACCTTTTGCCTCAAGCATATCCATAATTCTACCAGCACGAGCATACCCAACAGAGAGTGCTCTTTGCAAACTAGATGTAGAACCTAGCTGAGAATCCACAATAATGCGTGCAGCTTCCCAAATAAGTGGGTCATCTGCCTGCGCCATACCACCAACTCCGCCAGCGCCATCGGCCTGTGTTGGAGTTGCAACGGTCAAGATATTGTCATGATATTCGGCCACGCGCTGAGTGCGGATGTACTTAACGGTCTCCTCGATCTCCTCGTCAGAGACCCAGCAACCCTGAGCGCGATTAGGCTTCTTACCACGAAGTTTAACCAGCATGTCACCTTTACCCAGCAGCTGCTCAGCGCCCTTTTGGTCCAGAATAATGCGGGAGTTCAAAGAGTTATCAACTGAGAGCGCAACACGGTTATCGATGTTTGCACGGATTAGACCAGTTACAACGTCTGCAGAAGGACGCTGCGTTGCAACAATCAGGTGAATACCTGCAGCACGACCAAGCTGAGCAATACGGACAATGGAAGACTCAACGTCTTTGCCAGCAACCATCATGAGGTCAGCAAGCTCGTCGATGACAATAACAAAGTACGGCATGTGCTTTGGAGGATTCTCCATATCAGCGTACTTATCGCCATCAACATTTCTGTTATACGTCTTAATGTCACGCACTTTGTAGTGCTCAAATACCTTAAGGCGACGCTCCATCTCGGTGACGCCCCACTGAAGCGCACTTGCCGCCTGCCTTGGCTCGGTAACAACTGGAACATACAGATGAGGAAGGCCGGCGTAACCCGTAAACTCAACGCGCTTTGGGTCAACCATAATAAGGCGAACCTGCTCAGGAGTTGCGCGCATGAGCATAGACATGACAATGGCGTTGAGCAGGACGGACTTACCAGAACCAGTGGTACCTGCTACCAGCAAGTGAGGAAGACTTGCAAGGTCAACAACAATTGGCTTGCCCTCAGAATCACGACCAAAGGCGCACTCAAGAGGACCACCCTTTGCAAACGGAAGAACGTCAGCCAAATTGACTGCCTGGGCTTTCTCATTAGGAATCTCAATACCAACTAGAGAAGTTCCAGGAATTGGTGCAAAAATACGAACAGACTTTGCCGCAAGTGAAAGCGCAATATCGTCCTCAAGATTGGTGATCTTGTTGACGCGCTCGCCCTCGCCCATCGAAATCTTAAACGTAGTGACAGAAGGACCCGCAGTCCAACCAACTACCTGGCTCGAAAGGCCAAACTCCTCAAGCGTAGCCTGGAGTCTCTGAGCAGTAGCTTCAAGCTCATCATCGCTTACGGCAGAAGTAGCCGAGTTCTTGTTTGACTTTAGGATGCTAAATGGTGGCAGCTCATACGACTCATCGTCATCGCCAGGCCTTTTGAGCTGGTCCGGTGTGGCGAGAAAATCGGGCGTCGTTTTAGCCTTGCTCTTAGGTTTAGCCTGTTTTGTTGTAGGAGCAACATCAGCTACAGCAACATCGTTTTTCTCGACAACTGCATCATCTGGCTGGTCTTTCTTCTTAGAACGAAGCTTATTCTTAGCCTTATCAATGAGCGTAGTTGGAGCATCTCCTGCATCCTCTTGCGCCTCTTCTTCCTCGTAAAGACGGGCATCACGCTTAATGACAGAAGTCTTGCGATTGCCCAGATACGTGGTCTCCCCTTCACCAGTCTCGTCAAAGAGAGAAGACTGGTTGTTTGCGCCACGTCTACCCTGCTTCTTTGCAGGCTGTGGAGCATTTGCAGCGTAGAGCGCCTCTTCTTTTGCAAGAGCACGTTCTTCTTTGCGATAGCGATGATTCTCGCGCGCTTCATCCAGGCGGAAGCTTACGCGCTCAACCATGTCAGAAATGGAGAAGCCGCAGATAACAACACCGGCAATAATAAAGCCAACCAAAAGGACATTGCCCACCACGCGGCCAACAAAGCGCAGCAAAACCCAAGCGATACCTCCACCCACATAACCGCCGGCAGCCTCTAGGACTTTTGTGCCCAGAAGCATATCTGGAGCAGCCTCGGCACCTGGGAAGTTAAGTGAAATAAGAGCAAGTGCTGCAAGAACGTCAAGCGTAAGACCAATAGCAATACGTGTAGAAATTCCCTGATCATCACGCATAAAGAAGGTCATAGCAAAGACAAATACTGCAATGGGAAAAAGTAGCGCTCCCGTACCAAAACAGAGCTTGAGCCCATGACCCATTGCGCTGGTAATAACAGCGTTAGAAGGGACAATAATGGACAAAAACAGAGCAATTGCAACCACTGCAAGAACAACACCAATGATATCGTTCTGCAGTGGGCTCAAGCCTACTGCCTGGGCAGAAGCGGAGTTTCTAGAATTTCTTTTTGCTGCGTTTGAGGTGCGTTTAGAGGGCATTGGGCTTATACCTCCATAATGACCGGAATAACCATTGGTCGAGTACGAGTTTTGCTCCAAAGGAAGTTAGAAAGGGCATTGCGTACGCTCTTTCTCATTGCTTCAATGTTTGCACCTTCGGATTTAGAGGCCTTCTCGATTGAATTTCTCACAAGATTCTGTGCGTCATTCATAAGCTCGTCATCGTCGGCAAATGAAACACCACGGCCAGAAATCTCAACAACACCAGGCTTAAGGTTGCGACCAACAAGGGTTACCACAGCGGTAACAATGCCGTCCTGAGAAAGGCGCTGACGGTCACGAAGAACAACAGGGTTAGCGTCGGTGACAGAGAGGCCGTCAACGTACACTACGCCAGACTCAACCGTCTTACCGCGAGTAACCTTGCCGTTTCTCATCTCAAGCGTGTCGCCGTTATCAAGAATGAAAATGCGATTAGCAGGAACGCCCATCTGCTGAGCAAGTTCTGCGTGAGCACGCAGGTGAACAGCCTCACCATGAACAGGCATGAAGTTCTTTGGACGAGCCATACCAAGCATAAGCTTGAGCTCTTCCTGGCTACCATGGCCAGAAACGTGGACAAGTGCCTTTGACTTGTCGTAAATTTCACAACCAATCTTAGAGAGTGCGTTGATGATGGATTGAACGCTCTTCTCGTTACCTGGAACAGGAGTTGCAGAGATGATTACGGTGTCCTGAGGACGAATGGAAAGCGACTTGTGCTCTCCGTTTGCCATGCGTGCTAAAGCACTCAGAGGCTCTCCCTGGGAACCGGTGCACAGAACAACAATGCGATCATCTGCGAGTTTATCAACATCGTACGCATCAATGATGTCTTTGTCTGCGATATTGAGATAACCAAGCTCACGCGCTACCTTTGTGTTGGTAATCATAGAGCGACCGGTAACAACAACCTTACGCTTTACCGCAACAGAGGCATCGCACACCTGCTGCAGGCGGTGAATGTGGCTTGAGAACGACGCAACAAAGACGCGACCAGTTGCATTCTTAATGATGTGACGAAGCGCCGCACCAACAGAAGCCTCGGATGGAGTCATACCGGGGCGATTAGCGTTAGTTGAGTCAGACAACAGCAGGTCAAGACCCTCGGAGCCAAACTTGGTGATAGCCGCATAATTTGGACGCACGCCATCAATTGGAGTCTGATCAAGCTTAAAGTCACCAGAGTGAATAAGGGTTCCTGCAGGAGTCTTCATATGAATACCAAAAGCTGCAGGAATAGAGTGAGTCATCGAGAAGAACGTGATGTCAAAGGCGCCAAGCTGGACCTTTGAGCCATCAGTAACCTCACGAAGCTTGGTGCCCACAATCTTGTGCTCAGCAAGCTTGCCTTCAATAAAGCCAAGCGAGAGCTTGCTGGAATAGATTGGCACCTTACGAGTAAGGTCCATAAGCAGGTACGGAAGAGCACCAATGTGATCCTCGTGACCGTGGGTAATCAAAATACCGCGAAGCTTATCTTCATTTTCAAGTACATAGGTGTAGTCTGGCAAAACTAGGTCAATACCAGGCTGTTCGTCATCTGGGAACATCAAACCAGCATCAACAAGCACCATATCATTACCGTATTCAAAAACGGTCATGTTCTTGCCAATGCCATCAAGTCCGCCCATAGGAATGACTTTAAGAGCTGGGTCTTTTTTAGGCATTAAAACGCTTTCCTTTCAAAAACTTTCTATGACAGACGCAACCCAAATGGCCGTCTATAAGACTTTTTGCAAAATCTACATGTTGTTTAATTATATAAAAAATCTGCACGTATTACGCTATATATTCCCAAAGAATCAAAATCTCAACAGAATAACAAGAGAGCTCCGACATGCATCGAAGCTCTCTTCAATACCTCATGTTTTATAAGACCTCGCGTGACGAGAAACCCATTGAGTTTGAGTGTGCCTTATGCGTCGTGGTGACGACGTGGCTGGCGACGCTCAGAGTTGCCGTTGTCGTTCTGACGACGTGGACGACGCTCCTCGCGCTCCTTCTTTGGAGCGCCCTGTGGTGCCTCTGGCTTATCAAGACGGTCAAGAGAAATCTTGCCCTTCTCGTCTACCTCAAGGACCTGAACCTTAACCTCGTCGCCAACAGCCAGGACATCCTCGATCTTCTCGACACGTCCCTGTGCAACGCGGGAAATGTGAAGCAGGCCATCTTTGCCAGGAAGAAGCTCAACAAAGGCGCCGAATGGCTGAAGACCAACTACGCGACCAGTGTACTCCTCGCCTACCTCTGGAACCTTGACGATGGCCTTGATGCGCTCTGCAGCAGCCTCAGCAGCACCATTGGTACCAGCAATAAAGACGGTGCCATCCTCCTGAATGTCAACGGTTGCACCCGTATCCTCCTGGATACCGCGGATAACCTTGCCACCAGAGCCAATGACGTCGCGAATCTTATCGGTTGGGATAGAAAGCGAGATGATTTGTGGAGCGGTCTCTTTGGTCTCAGTACGAGGTGCAGGAATCTGCTCGAGCATCTTGTTCAGAATGAACATACGGCCCTCTTGAGCCTGAAGAAGTGCACTGCGCAGAATCTCTGGAGTAAGACCAGTTGCCTTGTTGTCCATCTGCATTGCGGTAATACCCTTGGTGGTACCGCAGACCTTGAAGTCCATGTCGCCGAGGAAGTCCTCAAGACCCTGGATATCGGTAAGAACAACAGTCTTGCCGTTCTCCTGGATAAGACCCATTGCAACACCAGAAACAGGACGCTTGAGAGGAACGCCTGCATCCATAAGTGAAAGCGTAGAACCGCAGGTAGAAGCCATGGAAGAAGAACCATTGGACTCCATTACCTCAGAGACAACGCGGATGGTGTAAGGGAACTCTTCCTCGGAAGGAATGACAGGCAGAAGTGCGCGCTCTGCAAGAGCTCCGTGACCAATCTCGCGGCGCTTTGGACTGCCCATACGGCCAGTCTCACCGGTGCAGAATGGTGGGAAGTTGTAGTGGTGAATGTAGCGCTTGCCATCCATTGGCTCAATGGTGTCAAGACGCTGCCACTCGTTGAGCATGCCAAGCGTACAAATGGAGAGAACCTGAGTCTGACCACGCTGGAAAAGACCAGAGCCGTGAACAAGTGGCAGGTAATCAGGCTTGACCATGATTGGACGGATCTCGTCTGCAACACGGCCGTCAACACGCTCGCCGGTCTCAACAACCATGACGCGCATAGCGTGCTTCTCAAGACCCTTGAGCTCAACGGCAATAGCGCGGCTCCAAAGCTCCTGCTCCTCCTCGGTGAACTGAGCCTTAATCTCGTCCATCAGGTCAGCAACCTTCTGCATACGGGACTGCTTGTCAGCGTCCTTAAGAGCAGCACTCATCTGGTCATAGTAAGCAAAGATGCGGTCATGGACCTCAGCGATTGGCTCGTCAAGGATGTACTCACGCTTAACGATAGGGCCGTTAACCTCTTCCCACTTAGCAATAAACTTCTTCTGCTCCTCGCAGAAGGCTGCAATTGCTTCCTGACCAAATGCCATAGCGGAGAGCATATCCTCTTCGGAAATCTCATCTGCACCAGCCTCAAGCATGGAAATAAAGGTAGAAGAACCGCCAAGCTCAAGGTCAAGGTCAGAGTGATCACGCTCTTCATAGGTTGGGTTAACCAGGAACTCGCCGGTATCAGCATTGCGGCCAATACGGACGCACGCAAGTGGTCCCTCAAAAGGAACGCCACCAACGGCCAGAGCAGCAGACGCGCCCATGACAGAGATGGTATCGACAGCGTTTACCTGATCAGCAACAAGAGAAGTTGCAACAATTTGAACCTCGTTGCGGAAGCCATCTGGGAAGGACGGACGCAGAGGACGGTCAATCATACGAGCAGTAAGGGTTGCCTTCTCAGATGGACGAGCCTCGCGCTTGAGGTAGCCACCAGGAACGCGACCAACTGCGTACATTTTCTCAATAAAATCAACAGTCAGTGGGAAGAAGTCGTAATCCTTACGCTCCTTGGAAACCACTGCAGTGAGAAGTACGGTGGAATCGCCGCACTTAACGATACAGGCACCAGTTGCCTGCTTTGCGAGCTCACCAGCCTCAAGGGTGTAGTGCTTACCGTAGAGGTCAAATTCGTGAGTTACTTTAGTCATTTCTTTCCTCTTCTATCTCCGTTTGCCCCATTGCAAACGGGCCTCAAACATAAAGGGCGCCAGACGGCGCCCTAAAAAGCCAACTTACTGGATGTTGTCGCGGATACCCAGGGAAGCAATAAGAGTACGGTACTCTTCAATGTCGTTCGACTTGATGTAAGAAAGAAGACGACGACGCTTACCAACGAGCATCAGAAGACCACGACGAGTGTGGAAGTCCTTCTGGTGGGACTTCATGTGGTCGGTGAGCTGACGAATACGCTCAGTAAGAAGAGCAACCTGAACCTGTGCGGAACCGGAGTCCTTCTCGTCCTTGCCGTACTGCTTGATGAGCTCAGCCTTACGATCCTTAGTTACTGCCATAATAAACCGCCTTTCGCGTTGAATACTCCTTGTACTGAGAAGGTAGCCGGCAGTGACTAGCCCCTAAGAACAAGGAAATAACCTACAAGAGGATACCAGTTACTGGTGAACTTTGCTAGTAAAAATACACTTCAGCTAGATACTGAGCAGAAATTCAAATGCTTTGAGTCGCGCTTCAAGATGTGTTGCCGCCCAAATATGTGCGCTGGTGAGCAAAAAGAGCGCAGTTTCTGGAGCAATTTCTGCAACAACAAGCTGGTCAAAGGTAAGTTTCAGAAGCGATGACAACCACGAGAGCTCAAGTGGAGTTACTTCAATGGCGCCCTCAATCTCATGCGCACAACTTCCACACAATGCACCACCAGCAGCTGGCGAGAAGTACGTCAGAGCTTCATCTCCACAGGCAATGCACGATTCCAGCTCAGGACGCCAGCCTTCGTGTGCCAAAACCTTAAACACATAAGCAGCAACAACAAGATCTAAGTGTTTCTCGTCAGCTACTTCTTCGCAGGCTCTGAGAGCCCTAGAAAGCAATGGATAGAGAAACGCGTCTTCGACGCCGTCGATACACGAAAGACGGGCGACTTCACAGATAGCTGACGCGGCTGCTACCTTAGAAAGATCTCCGCGCAGTGATGCGTGCGGCTCAAGCAGCGTTGCCTCGGACAGGATATCAAGCGAGCGACCTTCTGCCAGCAGCACGTCTAGCTCACAAAACAGTTCAACGCGAGCAGCAAAGCGGCCGCCCGGCTTCCTGGCACCCTTTGCGACAGCGCGACGCTCTTCTCCCGAATCGGAGAGCATGGTTAAGATGAGATCTTGCTCAGCGAGTTTTGTTCTATCAAGCACAATTGCTTTAAGACGCGCACTCTTTCTACCAGGCACAACTAGTCCTCAGTTGAGTAGCCCAGGCGCTTAATCTCGTTGGCATCACGTCTCCAGAGAGGCTGAACGCGCACCTGCAGGTCAAGGTAAACCTTGCGACCAAACAGTTTCTCTAGATCTTTTCTAGCCTCAACACCAACGCGCTTAATCATAGAGCCGCCCTGACCAACTACGATGCCCTTTTGTCCTTCTCGCTCAACCAAAATGGTGGCAGAAATAGAGAGGTGTCCATCTGTTGCCACCTCATAGGAATCGCAAACAACGGCTACGGAATGGGGAACTTCTTGACGAAGATTCAACAAGAGCTTCTCGCGAACAAACTCTGCTACCAGGTCTTCTGGCAATGCGTCAGTCTCCATGTCCTCTGGGAACCACATGGGACCCTCAGGAAGATGTTCTGAAACTAGCGCAATAAATGCCTGAATATTGAAGTCTTCTGGAGCAGAAACAACAAGCACATCATCAAAGTGTGCAAGAGCTTGTGCAGCCTCAAGCTGCTCTGTTACTTGCTCTGGAGTTGCAATGTCAGCCTTGGTAATAACCAGCAGCTTAAAGGCGGCATGTGCCTGCTCAACATGATTGGCAACCCATTCATCTCCACGACCAACAGGCTTAGTAGCATCAATCAAAAAAGCAATGACATCAGCGTCATTAAGCTCTCCGAGCGCTGCCTTGTTGAGCTCTTTTCCAAGAGCGTCTTTGGGCTTGTGGAGGCCTGGGGTATCTACAATGACCAGCTGGGAGTTCTCACCGTTTACCACTGCCCTAAAACGACGACGCGTTGTCTGAGCAACAGGACTTGCAATGGCCACCTTCTGGCCCATACATGCGTTTAACAGCGTGGACTTACCAACACTAGGACGACCAACTAGGGCAACAAAACCGCTCCTAAAGGGAGTGGCCTCAGATGTAGTGTTTTCAGAAACTGAATTGGCGGTCATATGTCCTCCAACTTACCAATGAAAAATTGCACGCGAGAAAATCAAAAGTCCTATAAGAGCTGCGGTAATGCTAATACAGCATGAAGCTGCCGCAGCAATATCTTTGGCTTTACCAGCCATAGGATGAAACTCTGGAGAAACCAGATCTACCACGGTTTCTATTGCTGTATTGAGAAGTTCTGTGGTTAAAACCGCACCAATACAAGCAAGGACAAGTGCCCAGCTTACGGCATCCAAGCCAACAAACAATCCCGCCACCACGGTTACTGCAGCAGCAACGGCCATACGACGCAGGTTTGCTTCCTGAGCAAATGCTTGGCGAGCACCCTGTAGTGCAAAGAGAAGGCCGCGCTTAAAGCTTGGATGTCTGCCTTTAGATCCCGGAATCATTACTCGTCAATCCCCTCACGGTGGCGAGTCAATACAACTGGCTCAATAGTCCTATCCGTTGAAAGCAGAGCAACAAGAGCGTCTTCACGAGCTTCCATAATCTCTGCCTCATCATCTTCAATATGGTCATATCCAAGCAGGTGAAGCATGGCATGAACGAGCATAAGCCTAAACTCATCTGCCTCTGTAGTGCCATATTCTTTTGCCTGGCGAGCAATAAAATGAGGAGCCAGAATAATATCGCCCAGCTCACACATCTCACCGGGAGCCAAATCTGGATCATCAGGGCGCTCTACCTCAAGTGAAATAACGTCAGTGGGCGCATTTTTTTCTCGCCACTCAAGGTTTACCTGCTGAATCTCTGCATCACTGACTACAGAAATGGAGACCGTGCAGGGGCGCTCCACGCCCTCTTCAGAGAGTACAAGATTGCAATCGGCTTCAATCTCTTCCACAGAAATTGGCGACTCCACGCCTTCTTCGATCACAATGTCGTACTCGTTAACCACGTTACTCCCCTAGCTGTTTCTTCTCATACGCAGTGTATGCATCAACTATCTTACCAACCAACGTGTGGCGAACAATATCATTTCTATCTAAATCAACAAAAGCAACGTCTTCCAAGTTACCCAACACCTGTCGAGCAACGTCCAGACCACTTCTTCCCACAAGGTCTCGCTGCGTTGCATCGCCGGTAATAACAAACTTTGACGAGAAACCCAGGCGGGTCAAAAACATTTTCATCTGCTCAGGCGTGGTATTTTGTGCCTCATCCAAAATAACAAATGCGTCATTCATAGTACGACCACGCATAAATGCAAGCGGAGCAATTTCGACAATTCCCTGTTCAATGAGGTTATTTGCGTACTCCATAGAGGTCATATCAAAGAGTGCGTCATAGAGTGGCCTAATATAGGGATCAAGCTTTTCTTGAAGTGTTCCTGGAAGAAAACCAAGAGACTCTCCCGCTTCTACAACAGGTCTTACCAGCACAATTCTGCTGATTTGCTGAGAAGTCAAAGCAGCAAGCGCCATGGCAACTGCCAAATAGGTTTTGCCAGTACCCGCAGGACCAATACCAAAGGTTATAGAGTTGTTTGCAATTGCCTTGGTATACGCTATTTGACCTTGTGTTTTAGGCTGAATTGCTTTGCCTTTATGAGTTACAAACAGGGTACGTGTTCCCGTTTGCTCTAAGTTGGCATTTCTTTTTGTACTATCAAGCAGCAACTTTACGTCTTCAAGCGTTGGCCTAGATCCAGACTCGACCATTTGAATTAGGTGAGAAAAAATAAGCGTTAACTGCTCAATTTCTTGAGAAGTTCCCGACAAAAAGATTGCTTTGCCTCTGACTGAAATAAGAGCCGCACATGACGCTTCAATTTCTCTGAGCAAACTATCAGCTGGACCCGTGAGATACAGAGGATCCACTGAATCAGGAATAGTTAAGCGAATCTGTGTTGGCTCCATGTTCCCCCAATTTACAAACGAGTAGCTTTTAGCGTTCCATTAGGTAAAACTTCATCAAAGCGCATAGCGATAAGTTCATCCAGTTCAATAGTAAGATCAACCTGAACATCAAAAAGACCGCCAGAAATTCCCCTACCAGGATACTGTACCACCACATTATCGCAGGTACCAACAAGCTTCTTAGCAGCATCAAAGCGCATGGCATTACCCAAATCACGCATTTTCTTAGCGCGCTCAGCCATCACCTTTGGATCTACCTGATTTGGAGCAGTTGCCGCAGGAGTTCCAGGTCGTTTGGAGTACCTAAATACGTGCATCTTTGAAAAGCCCATCTGACGACAAAACTCATACGACTCTTCAAATTCTTTATCAGTTTCTCCAGGAAAACCAACAATCAGGTCTGCTCCCAAAGCGATAGTTGGCATCACCGAGCGAGCTTCCTCAACAGCATTGCGATAAAGTTCTGTCCTATACACCCTGCCCATACGTGCAAGTGTAGCATCACAGCCAGATTGAAGACAGATATGCAAAAAAGGCGCAATTCTTCCGTTGGAGGCGGCAATGACCTCTACCAAACGAGTATTAACATCTGGTGGCTCAAGAGAAGAGAGTCTTAGACGTCCTACCTCGGTTTTTTCAAGCACATACTCGAGAAGATCTGGGAGCCTGAGGGTTTTCTCGCCCTCATCCTCAAGTTGAGCTTTATAGCTGCCAAGGTTGATTCCCGTAAGAACAACCTCTTGAGCTCCCCTGCTCATAGCATCTTTTACCTGCGAAACAACTTCGCGAGGATCGAGGGATTTTCCCGCACCGCGCGCCTTCCAGACAATGCAGAAGGTGCAACGGTTATCACAACCGTCTTGAATCTTGATACCAGGGCGCGTACGACCTGTTGGAGTAGGCTTAGAGATGACGAGTCCGTCATCGCTTACGGATTCTGGTGCAAACCCTAGCTCTTCAAGAACCCTATCTGCAACTTTGTCCTTCTCGGCTTCTACCACAACGTTAGGAGCAAGCGAGGCAAGTTCATCAGCAAAAAGACTTGCAACACAACCCGTTGCAACTACAAGAGGAGCTCCCGGCATAAGTGCTGCTTTACGCACAGTTTTTCTCGTCTTAGCCTCAGCTTCTGCAGTGACAGCGCAGGTATTGATGACAATCGCTTGAGCCTCGTCCTCTTCAACAATGCGACACCCCATACGGAGCAGAGAGTCTGCCATTAAATCAAGCTCTACGCGATTAACTCTACATCCAAGATTTATGAGCGCAATTCCATGAGCCATTAGCGCCTCTTCTTGGAAGCCTTTTTGGCTTTCTTGTCTTTATGATCCGAAGAATCTCTACCTTCAGATTGATCGGCGTGTGACTGATCTTGAGTATCTTGAGCACTACTTTGTTTACGCTCATCAATAAGTGAGGTGAGTGTTTCTAACTGATCTTTAGTCAGTCCTGTTGAAGTCTCAATGTGAACCAGAACGTAAAGGTTGCCGCGAGCCTTAGTATGCAAGCGAGGCATACCTTTACCAGCCACACTGAGTTGCTGACCATACTTACAGCCTGCAGGAATAGCAATCTCAATAGTTTCATCTTTGATAATGCCATCAATGGTGATATTAGTACCAACGATTGCCTCAAGAGAATCTACACTAACTGAAGTAAAGAGATCGTCTCCCCTGCGCTCAAAGTCTTTATGCTGGGAAACCTCAATGGTTACGATAAGGTCACCAGAGGTATCGCCTCTGACGCCAGCCTCGCCCTTACCGGTAATAGAAATTGACTGGCCAGAATGAACACCTGCAGGAATTTCTACAGAAACACGCTCGTGATCAGGGGTTCTTCCCTGACCTCCACAGATCTCGCAGGCATGCTCAACCTTCTTGCCTGTTCCTTGACACTCCGGACATACTGTCTGAGACTGCATCTGACCAAAGACAGTATTTTGAACCTGGACTACCGTGCCCGTACCGTGACAGCGTGGGCAGTCTTCAATTTTTCCGCCCTCACCAAGACCAGTGCCGTTGCAGTCATCGCAAGTAGAAAGTCTGTTATACGAAATAGTTTTTGTGACGCCAGCAGCAGCTTCTTCCAGCGTAATGGACAACCTGATTCCCATATCACTACCACGAGTACGCTGAGCAGCGCCGCGACCACCATGGCCGCCGCCAAAGAAGGAATCAAAGATATCTCCAAAGCCGCCAAAACCACCGCCAAAGATATCTGACATATCCACATAGCCGCCACCAAAACCGGATGGACCATTAGGATCACCATAACGGTCATAGTTGGCGCGCTTTTGCTCATCTGAAAGCACAGAGTAAGCTTCGTTTACCTCTTTAAACTTCTCTTCTGCATGAGGATCATCAGAAACATCAGGGTGCAGCTTTCTTGCCAGCTTTAGAAAAGCTCGCTTGATTGTTTTTTGGTCTGCATCACGAGCAACACCTAAGAGCTCGTAGAAGTCTTTCTTCTCTGCCACGCTTACTAACTCTCCCCTTGTAAAACCTAAAACCTAAATTCCCATATAGCCGACATGACCTAATCCGGCCGTACAAGCATACAAAGTCATAATAATAATTGAGTAGAAGGCACCATTGATGATTCCCGAAACAAATGCATTTGCAAAGCTTCTCCACCAACCAGCGTTCATCTTTACACCATCTGCAAGAACATTTCTCATGCCAAAAATCAAAAGTGGAATCAAAACAATGGCAAAAAGTGGTGACCTCAAATTAAGTGCCACAAATACTAAAAGCATTGCAGTAATACCAGTAATACGAGCTCCTGCACGCTGACGGAATGTCAACTGCTCTGAAGGGACCTTAATATTTACGATAAAATCACCGGTTGCAGAACCATTTGTTCCTGCATTTCCCATTCCAGGAACTCTGATCTGATCGCCATCATGCGAGTTAGCTGGTACATCAACCATAATCTCACTTGCAGATAAAACACGTCCTGAACCACCACAAACATCACAGGGGTCCTGCACAACGTGTCCAGCGCCTTCACACTCTGGACAATCAACTCTAAACTTGCCTACTCCAAAAATGGAAGAAAGATCAATGTCAATATGGCCCGTTCCGTGGCAGGTAGGACAGGTAGTTGCCTCAGCTTTATGCTGAGACCCCTTACCAGCACAAGTATCACAAGTAACAAAGCGCTGATACGTGATGCCTTTCTTAACACCATTTTTAGCGTCTGTATCATGCAGCGTTAAGTCGTAGACAATATCTGCGCCTGTCTGAGGCTTATATGCGCGAGAGCGCTTTTGAGATCCAGTAGTCCAGTTATTAAAGTTAATATCGCCAAACGGGAATCCTCCCTCAAAAGGAGAACCCCCATACGTGGATCCACCAGGATAACCAGAGGGGCCATAACCGCCACTGTAGAAAGAGCCGCTTCTCATTGCGTCATAACGACGGCGTTTCTCGGCATCTGATAGAACAGCATATGCCTCAGAAACTTCTTTAAAACGCTCTTCAGCATCAGGCTCTTTATTGACGTCTGGATGAAGCTTCCGAGCTTTAGTTTGAAAAGCTTTTCTAATTTCTTCAGCTGTCGCGGACTCAGAAACACCAAGGATGGCGTAGTAGTCCTTTTCGTTCATAGCAGCCATGAAATCTCTCCGATTCAACTCATAACTAAATCTGCATCATGAGAACGTTTGAAAGTGTACCCACTTGTTTTGAAGTTAATGCAGCACAAATCCCATTAAGAATATTCATTAACTATATACATAAAAATTCGACATACTATCGAATATGTTCATGACTTTTTCAAACTACTAGTAAAGAAGATTATCAAATGTTTACTTATGATATTCCCGTATTTTAAGTGCATACTTAATTAATAAATCTTTCGAGTAGGTTTTTTCACCTTTTGAATCTCTAACTTCTTTCCAAAGAATAGAAGCCACCTTTAATTTATTGGAATAGCTATAGCTATTTTCATCTGCACAAAAATCTTTTAAAAATTGATTCCACTGACAAGCCGAATTATCGTATTTCGCATAATCTGAATCACCATAATATACATTTAACAAATCCCTGATTGTAAATGAACTATTGTTCTCTCTCTTAACTTTTCTCCAAGCAGCAGCCATATCAGCAGTAAATTTAAATGGTGTAACTTTTGTTAAAGAAGAAAAATATTCTCTAAATTTTGAATTAAATGAGAAGCCACACTCAAGCAATGGTGAATTTAAAGTAACAATTTTTTGATTAACTTTTTTATTCTTTGTAAGTTTTTTCTTAATTAAATTACCTTTAAAATACTGTTCGATAATATAATTGAGTTCTCGTTTTGTACCTCTATATTCCAAACCTAAAGACTTACATATTTGCATAAGTTCTTCACGATACCAGTAATACTTATTAAACTCATCAAAAGATGTAATATCATCAAAACTAGGTCTTTTTTCTGCCATTCTTCAATCCTTTTTTTATTATTCATTTTATTTTGTAACATCAATTAAATACTAACTGCATCAAATAAATTTTTCTAACATTATCTTAACTCCCAAAAACGGCCATAAAGCTCGTTTCCAAGCAGCCAGCCCTTCTTGGTAGGCCTATATGAAGCCTTAATCCCAGAATCTGCTGCATCAACGCATTCTAGTAACTCATCTTGTACACAGGCATCAAACACTTCTTGTAAAGTTAACGCACCAAATACCTGCTCAGACTCACCCAAAAGCGCAGGCGCAATTGGCTCTGTGAGGCGTGCATGGAGCATCAAATCTTCTGCCACAGCCTCTCTGTAGGTCAAAAATTCAACGTCAAACTCTGTCGAGAAAAGCGATACGCCTTCAGCAATTTTATTTGGAGAATCAAGAACCACCAGTCGCACACGAATAGCGTCTTGTGGTCGCGTTGGTAAAGAGATGTTTTTCTTTGCCAGAGCATCATACTCATACGCTGTCAACATACTTGCAGCACTGGTACCTAGACCAAGATACGACTCACCTGTCCAGTATATCTTATTATGCTTGCAACTTTTCTGATTGCGAGCATAACTTGCCACTTCGTAGCGCTCAAATCCCGCTACTTGAAGCATCTTTGAAGCCGTTTGCATTCGATCCGCCTGCACGTCATAAGCATTCCATGAAATGTCTTTATCTTGGGTTTGCTTAGCTAATGCCGTGCCGTCTTCAATAGTAAGTGGATAGACACTCACATGATTTACCCCAAGCGAGATAAACCTTGAAAGCGTGTACTCCCAAGAACTCTCTGTTTGCTCAGGAATAGCGCACATGAGATCAACCGACACTTCGTAGCCGCTCTCTTTTGCAGCTAAAACTCTATCGTATGCCAGATCAGCTGAATGAATTCTGCCAAGCCCCTTAAGCTCATTATCATTAAAGCTTTGAACTCCCAAAGAAATTCTCGTTACTCCTCCTGCAGAAAGACTAGCGAGAAGTTCGTCAGATAGTGAGTCTGGATTTGCTTCCATACTAAATTCAATAGGATGTGTAATAGATGAGGTATGATGCGCCAGATCGACCGCACCCTGACCAAGTAAGCTGGGAGTTCCACCGCCCATATAAACTGTTTTTGTAACTGCTAACAAGCCAAGCTGTGCGGCTTCATCTAGCTGGAGTTTCAGGGTTTTTACGTAATTTTTCATACGACTGTCATCTTGTCTTGTAGACCAAGAAGAAAAATCGCAATAGAAACATTTTTGCGAGCAAAATGGAATATGCAGGTAAAGTGCAGAAACAGCCGCTTGATTATATTTAAACTGCCAGGAATTCATAATGAATCACTAGCTTAAAGACAGCTTGTGTTCAGATGCTTCTTGTTTGCCCTCAAGTTGTGTAACTGTTTCTTTAATTTCTAATGCAAGATCAATAAAATCTTGAGCAGTAACACATCTCACTGACTTGCCACGCCAATAAGCTGCGTTTGGAATACCTCTAAAGTACCAGTTAGAAAGGCTTCTTGCACGAGCGATATGAATGTAGGCAGCATCGAGTAACTTTACGTGCATCATGAACGATGCAAGCATTTGATCAAGCGTTGGAATAAAGGGAGTTTTACCCTCAAGTAAAGCTTGAGTGTTCTTAAAGATCCAAGGATTCCCGTACGTTCCACGAGCAATCATAATAGCAGTCACACCTGTTTCTTTAAGAGCATGAGCTACATCTTCAGCAGAGAGCATGTCACCAGAACCTATTACAGGAATAGAAACGGCGTCGCAAACCCTATTAACCGTCTCCCACTCTGCTTGACCTCGATACATCTGTGTAGCAAAACGTCCATGAACAGCAATGGCAGATGCACCAGCCGCTTCCATAGCACGAGCAAATTCAGGCGCCACTTCCTCATCCTGCCGTCTTCCTCGTCTAATCTTGACGGTAACAGGTACAGTAACCTCTGAAAGACAAGCTTTTACCAAATTTGCAGCAAGTTCTGGAGTATCTAGAAGGGCTGAGCCCTCCCCTTTTTTAACAACCTTAGGAACAGGACAGGCCATATTAATATCAATAAGGGCAAGTTTATTTCCTAGGCGCTCACTAATCTGTACTGCAGCTTCTTTAAACTGCTCCGGTTTTGAACCAAAAAGTTGAACGGCAATATCAGGCTCTGTAGAAAGAGGCTCTACAAGCTCCCAGGTTTTCTCGCCACCAAAGTGAATTCCTGCAACAGAAACCATCTCTGAATACGCAAGACCTGCTCCGCCAGCTCGAGCCATAGTGCGATACACACCATCACTGACGCCAGCCATAGGTGCCATAAGCACAGGATTAGCGGACAGGCGCTCCTTGAGTGAAGCTCCTGACGCAAAAGGAACAATATGTGAAGAAAGACCTGCTTGAGGCGCGCAGGTTGAAATGATTGTTTGAAGCGACTCCACAAATACCTTCTACTCGTCGTCAACCTTGAGAACAGCCAAGAATGCCTCTTGTGGTACTTCGACTGAGCCAATCTGCTTCATGCGCTTCTTACCCTCTTTTTGTTTTTCAAGCAGTTTGCGCTTTCTGGAAATATCGCCGCCGTAGCATTTAGCCAAGACGTCCTTTCTACGTGCGCGAACGGTAGAGCGAGAAATGATTTTATTGCCAATAGCACCCTGAATAGGAACCTCAAAAAGCTGCTGCGGAATGATGCCTTTTAGCCTGTCGCAAAGACCACGAGCAAGATCATATGCTTTGTCTTTGTGAACAATAAACGAAAGCGCATCAACAACGTCTCCAGCAAGCAAAATATCAAGCTTAACCAGGTCAGAAGTGCGATACGAATCAAACTCATAGTCAAGTGAGGCATAACCTTTGGTTCTACTCTTAAGCTGGTCAAAGAAGTCCAAGATAAGCTCGGCCAAAGGAATGCTAAAAATCATCTCGACGGACCTATCAGACAGATACACCATGTCTTCAGATACGCCACGATGATCAACAACAAGCTGCATAACCGTACCAACAAACTCAGGAGGCACAATAATCTTTGCCTTGAGGTACGGCTCATCAATGCGGTCAATCTTGGTAACCTCTGGAAGATCTTGAGGACTGGTAATCTCAATCATAGTTCCATCGGTCTTATAGACGTGATAGTCAACAGAGGGGCTGGTAGCAATCAAGTCCAGGTCAAACTCACGCTCAAGGCGTTCTTTAACAACTTCCATGTGGAGAAGACCCAAAAAGCCTACTCTGAAGCCAAATCCCAAAGCAACAGACGTCTCTGGAGACCACGTAAGAGATGGATCATTAACGTGTAACTTATCAAGTGCGTCACGGAGATTCTCGTACTGCTTGTTATCTACGGGGAAAAGACCGGTAAATACCATTGGTTTTGCCTCGCGGTAACCTGGTAGTGGTTCTGCACAAGGATTTTGCTTATAGGTCAGCGTGTCTCCAACGCGAACAGCTTCAGGGTCTTTGAGGCCAGTGACCACATAGCCAACTTCACCAACAGAAAGCTGGTCAACAGCCATCTCAAGAGGTCTCTTGGCGCCAACTTCTTCAACAAGAAAAGGCATAGAGCCCTGCATCATAAGAAGCTGATCGCCGGCCTTGATTGAACCATCAAAAACACGCACTGTTGCAACGACGCCTCTGAACTGGTCAAAATACGAGTCAAGAATAAGCGCCTTAAGTGGAGCTGTAGGATCTCCCTTTGGAGGAGAAACCAAATACACCAAAGCCTCAAGAAGCTCGTGAATACCCTCACCTGTTTTACCGGAGACACATACCGCATCATCAGCCGGGATAGCAAGAACATCTTCAATTTCTGCACGTACCTCTTCAGGTCGAGCAGATGGAAGGTCAATCTTATTGATTGCAGGAACAATATCCAGGTTAGCGTTCATAGCCAGCATGGCGTTTGAGACAGTCTGTGCCTCAACGCCTTGCGTTGCATCAACAACCAGCACTGCACCCTCACAAGCAGCCAAAGACCTTGAGACCTCATAGGTAAAGTCAACGTGGCCTGGGGTGTCAATCAGGTTGAACTGATAGCGTTCTCCGTCATCTGCGTCATACATGACGCGGACTGCATTTGATTTAATGGTAATTCCACGCTCACGCTCAATGTCCATAGTGTCCAAGAGCTGTGACTCCATATCGCGTTCTTCAACGGTATGAGTAAGCTCCAAAATGCGGTCACTGATGGTAGATTTACCGTGATCGATGTGCGCAACAATAGAGAAGTTGCGAATATGTGAAGTATCCTGTGTATTCATAAGGAAAATAATAGCGTAAACTACCCCCTTCGTGCTATACTTCAACAGCTGCCTCAAACGTGTCTCAGCGAAGAGGCCTCACATAGTAAACACCGAAAGGAACCGCACGTGGCTAACATCAAGTCTCAGAAGAAGCGTATTCTCACCGCTGAGAAGGCACGCCAGCGCAACAAGGCTGTCCGTTCCGAGCTTAAGACTGCTATTAAGGCAGTTCGCACTGCTGTTGAGGCAGGCCAGCTTGAGGACGCACAGGTTGCAGCTAACAAGGCATCCCGCCTTCTTGACAAGGCTGCTTCTAAGGGCATCGTACACAAGAATCAGGCTGCTCAGCGTAAGAGCGGCGTTCAGAAGCTTGTTAACACCCTTAAGTAGCTCTTATCTACTTTTAAACTTTTTAAAACGGACTCCTTGGAGTCCGTTTTTTTCTTACCTGAATTCTTTGAATCTACACATTTACGACGCCGCACAGAGCAAAGATAAGCTTGGTCATTGTGGTTGTTTTGTCTTCTCCACTCTTAAGACCACGTTCTGCATCTGCACAGAGGCCCAGAATATGTTCAAGCTCGCCATCTGCAAATTGACGCGCCCATCGTGCATAATTTCTTACTTGCCAGTCCTGCTTGCCCAAAACTGGAGCAATTTCCCGTTCTGTACCTCGCTTAACCATAGACCTGGCGCAAATAAGCTCTCTTACGCGTCCAGTCATAAGTGACAGATTTCCAATAGCTCCCGATTCATCCATCTGACTGTAAAGCTCCAAAGCCTTTTGAGCATTTCTCGCTGATAAGCTGTCGAGAAAATCCCATGGCTTGACCTCAACCACTCGTGCAACATGAGTCTCTACAAACTGAACGTCAATTGCACCAGGATGACCCAACAGAGCTGCTAGAGATTTAATCTGAGAATCGAGCATGGTGGTGTTATCGCCAACACGACTTACAAGTTCATTGGCCACATTTGCTGGAATTTGTAGCCCATACTTTCTTCCAAGATCTGCAATATATTTAGGCAATTCACTTCTGGTCATTGCACCGCAATTAATAACTGCGAGCTTACCTAAAGCGTCAACTGCTTTGTAGAGCCTTGTTGTTTTGGCAAGTTTACTTGCAGAAAGCATCAGCGTTGTAGTTGGATTGGGGTTCTTTAGATACCCAACAAGAGCCTCTGACACAGACTTAGGCAATTTACCTGCATCATCAATGACAACAATTCGTCTAGAATCACCCATAGGAAGTGTCTGAGCAGAAGACAGAACAGATTCTGGAGTCAGCTCAGCACTTACAGAAATCTCATCAAGATTAAACGTAATAAAACTCTGGTTAAGACGGCTTTTAAGTTTGTCTATAGCCCTCGCACGCTTCATCTCGTCAGGGCCAACAGCCAAATATGCAGCTAGTAGCTTAGCCTGCTCCGCCATCTTTTTCCTCCTCTAAATCTGTATCTACTTTAGCATGTTGCACACTTACCCTAGGTCCATGTTCTCCGGGAAATACGGTGACGTCTCCATAATCTTTTGTGCAATAAAACCTTGCGCCAACACCCTCTAAGATATCCACCGCTTCCTGTTTAGGATGTCCATAACGATTATTCTTTCCAGCACTTGCAACTGCTACCTCAGGTTTTAGCGCGCGAGCAGTTTCTGGATAGAGTGACTTTGCCGCTCCATGATGGCCGACTTTTAAGAAATCAATATCGCCAACATCACCCGATGTTACCGTCTCTTTTGTCTGATCTCTTTCAGCGTCTCCCGTTAAAAGCGTAGTTAAGGTATTTTGCCCATCGTTATACGTCACATAGAGCTCAACCGACGCATTATTAGCTTCTTTAGCTTTGTATCCCCTATGTGGCCACACAACGCGGATATGAAAGCGGCCGACATCAAATTCATCACCATATAAAACTTCATAGGAGTTGCTGCCGGAAATCCTCTGAATAGCTCTCTGAAGCTCAGGTTTTTCTTGTTTTGTTATTCCTTCTCCAACTAATACCTGACCTGCCTTCACCGAACCAACCATATACCTCACGCCACCAGCATGGTCTTCATCAAGGTGTGTGAGCAAAATAGCATCAAGATATGAGATGTGTTGTCGCTCTAGAGCGTCATTAACCACATCTCCCACACTCGTGTCTACGAGCAGAGAATGCGCGCCGTCACTGAGCAATATGGCATCTCCTTGGCCAATATCCATCACACAAATTCTTGTTGGCGAGAAAAACTTCCAGTAGATACTTAAACCCAAAATAAGCATAAACATCATCAAACAAATGCCAGATAAAACTACTCTTTTCCCTTTTGGCCAAAACACGTAAAGAGCCACCATTGCTGCAAACACAAGCAATGAAACTATCCAACTCATGTCAGTTAACGACACGCTTGCAAAAGATCTTTCGGATAAAAAAGAAGTAAGAGTCTCTATAAACTGACCAAGAAAATCCACAAGGCAGAAAGCAACATCTTGAGCTGGTTTAAACCAACATAAAGCTATTGCCCCAATTCCAAATAAGCTCAGAAGAGAAAATAAACTTGTAATCAGCGCACTTGAAAGAGGAGCAAGTAAAGAAAAATGACCAAAGTACATGCAAGAAATGGGAAGGCACGAAAGCTGAGCAACGGTTGTGGCACACATAGTGTTTCGTACGTCAGAAAACGGTTTTCTAAGAATCTTCTGTATTATTCCATATCCAGATATGTGAAAAGCAATTTTTGCATAGTACTGAGCAAGACCGCCGTAGATATTCATGCCAAAAATACATGCTAAAGACAAAGTGAACGCAATATTCACACTTAGCTGTGGATCTATACAAAGCATAAATAATGCAACGATAGAAACTGCTGAGAGCGTATGGTTTTTTCTTCCCACATATTGCATTACGTATTTTTGTTCAACAAGAAGTATTGCCCTCATTGCAGACGCAGGTAATCCACAGAAAAGCGCGTAGCTACTGAGTAAAAATAAATTCACTACCCCTCTTAAAAGAGGTTTTATCGTTAGCTTTTTAAGAAAAGCGTCAATAAAAGCAGAGAGAATTACCATGTGACAACTAGAAATTGCAATGAGATGCATTAGACCGCAACGCATAAATATTCTAGGAATGTTAAAGCTATACAAGCTAGGCCTATAGGCACAAAGACCACATGCAACTAACGCTCGACCAAAGCTCTGTTCTGGTTGGAGTTGAGAAATACAGTTTTCTCTAAATTGAGCAACTTCTCCAATAATTCCCTCTCCATAGGTTTTTGAATTCACCTTGGTTATTTGAATTGAACCAAGTACTCCCCTCTTAAATTGTTCTTCTGAAAACTCCTTATCTTTATATTGTGTAAACCTGCCTTCACAACAAAGATGCGTTTCTCGCAAGAATGGTTCCTTGGCATGTAGCCCCACAGATCCAATGCATCTACCCTGGTACATGACGTTTGCCTGACCAGTCCATGTATGATTTTTATAGACTAAATCTCTTGATACGACTAATTCAAAATTATGTATAGCGGTTGACTCTAAAAGATCCACCGATGTCATTTGACTGACATATATAAAGGAAGATCTGATTAGGATTATTACAAGTGAAAGTAATACCACTCCAACAGTCATAAGGCTGGTATGCGCGTACTTTACATACCAAAGTCCTAATGCCGCCGCCATGCAGCTTCCTAAAATCTGAAGCAAAATAGTATCAAGCGTTGCGTTTCTTGCGATAAAAACTTGCAGCCATACGCAAACAAATAGCAAGATACAAAGGCTATACGGAATAAAAGGTCTAGTGGGTTGTTCTATCACCTTAGACACGAATATTGTCCTTGAGCTGATCAAACTTTTTCTGGCCAATTCCAGAAACACGCATCAAATCTTCAGTTGTTTTAAAAGGTCCGTTCTTTTGTCTGTCTGCAACAATTCGCTGAGCTAGCCCTTCTCCCACACCTTGAAGCTTGGTTAATTCTTCTACAGTTGCTCGATTAATATCTACAACTGTCTTTTTATCTCTCTTCGTATTTGTTTGCTTATTGCTTGTGGCTTTGTTTTGCTCTGGCTGTGGAATCTCTGGTGGCGGCTCTTCTCCCTTTTTAGGAATATATATTTTTTGACCATCTTCAACAGGAGCCGCTAGATTAATCCCTTGACCGTTTGCATCTTCAGTTAAACCTCCTGCTATTTGAATAGCATCATTCACGCGTGGGTTTACCATTTGTAGAGCGTAAAGTCCTGGTGACTTAACAGCTCCATCAACATGAACCATCATTTGAGGAGAAGCTTCTTTAATCTTATGATCAGCTCCTGGCTGATCTGTAGCATTATCTTCTTCCGTATGTTGTGGATTTTCTGCAACAGTCACTCCTTGCGTAGAGTCCGCTTGATTATTTGACCTATCAAAAGACTCTGATGTTCCAGCAGAAATTATTCCAATTAATACAACTGCCGACACAATAGCTAGGACAACCACAGCGGCAACCGCTATGAGTTGTTGCTGAGATAGATTAAATCTTCTCATCAATTTATTAATTATTTGAGTGCGGTTATTTGAAATCTGAGCCATACAATCACCTCAGATTTATATTCAACTATTAGCTTAACGAGAAACACGACTTTTAAATATTTATCTAGTGATCTTTTCCTAAAACTGCTGGTAATCTGACACAGTTATAAACAATTTACAGATGAGTAAAGCAAACTGAAATCAACAAAATTGTCCTAAATAAGATTATCAATCCACTCAAATAAAAAATCCGCCCTTTTACAGGACGGATCCTAAAAATGCATCTATGCAAAGCCATCAAAGCCTTTGAACTGCAGAAATATTCTAGTCAGTAATAAACTCTGCAGGGGCAAGCTCTTTATGACGAGCGGCAAGTGTTTTTGGTGGCTTATATGAAGGACACTGACTAAAGTCAATGTACTCAATATGCTGCATAAGGTCATCAATCATGGCTTCATGATCAAAAGAATTCCATGCCTCAAGCACTTCTCGCATTCTTGCGTGAGTCTCGGGTCTGCGAGGCATAAACAGTGTGCAGCAATCAGGAGCCGTCTGCGTTGAGATATCAAACGTATTGATATCTTGGGCGCGACGGATGATTTCTTGCTTGTCAGAGCCAATCAGAGGCCTCAAAACAGGTATGGTAACTGCCTCGTTGACAGCAGCAATGTTATCCAGCGTCTGAGAAGCAACTTGGCCAAGTGACTCGCCAGTTACCAGCGCTTTAGCGCCCTCAAGCTCTGCAATCTTCTGCGCAATGATGTACATCACGCGACGATACATAATGACACGAAGAGCCTGTGGAACAGCAAGAGAAATCTCACGCTGATGCTCGCCAAAAGGCACAACATACATTCTGCCAATAAGACCAGCAGGCTCAAGTGCCTCAATAATATCCTGACACAGATATTCGCTGGTATCGGAAGTCATAGGGCGACCAGAGAAGTGAACTGGAATAACCGTAGCACCTCTGCGACCAACCATCCATGTTGCAACAGGAGAATCAATACCGCTTGAAAGAAGCGATACTACTTTGCCAGCGGTGCCAACAGGAAGACCGCCAACGCCGTGAATAGATGCAGCATAAACATATGCGTTACCCTGAACAACATGCACATAGACCGTCATATCCGGATTATGCATCTGAACTTTTTTATCAGGGAAGTTCTCACAAAGTACTGCGCCTACAAGCTGGTTAATCTCAATGGAATGCTTTGGATAGACCGTTGAGGAACGGCGAGCATGCACTTTGAACGTAGTAAAGTCACCGGACTCCCCCAGCGCCTTCACGGCGGCGTTACAAAACTCCTGCTCATCTAAGCCACAGCGATACGCCAAAGAAGCGCGAGCAACACCAGGAACCTGAGCCACGGCATGTTGCAGCTCTTCAGTTGCTTGTTTATCAGTGGTTTCTACAAGAAGGTAGCCAGAAATGCGAGAAACCCCCGCCACTGGAAAGTGTCGGAGGGCTCGTCGCAAATTTGTTACCAACTGATTTTCAAAAGTGGATCGGTTCTTACCCTTTAAACCAATTTCGTGGTAGTGAACCAGACATACTCTTTCAGTCATAACTCTTAGTAAACGATGGTGTTCTCGCCCTTAATTGCCTCGTCAAAAGACTCTTTAACAAAGCCAAGGGTACCGTCGTTAATCTCTTTCATAGCAATAGAGACAGAATCTTTACCACTTGCAACAGTAGTAATGTCATCAAAATCCTGAACAGCGGTTACACGCAGGTGCTGACCGTGAAGCATATTGTTAATATCGCAAGCACGCTTAGAAGCAAGAGAGCAAAGCAAGAATGGATTCTGCTCAGTCCTCTGAAGCAGGCTGTCAATCTCAGGCTTAATAACAGACATTAAAGCTGACCTCCGTCTGATTCATAGTCATCAAAAACTTCCTCGAGCTTGCTGAGAGCAGTCTCAAGGTTGTCGTTCACAATGCAAACAGTATAGTCGTTTGCATACTCCATTTCACGTGAGGCATTAGAAAGTCTCGTAGAAATGGTCTTCTCGTCTTCTGTACCACGACCTCTAAGGCGCTGTTCAAGCTCTTCAAATGAAGGTGGCTTAATAAAAACGAGAATAGCGTTGGGGTATTGTTTGTGGACCATAAGTCCACCCTGAACGTCAATCTCTAGAACAACAGACTGACCTGCAGAAATCAGGCGATCAACCTCGGATTTGAGCGTGCCATAGCAATGACCATGAACATGAGCCCACTCAAGGAATTCACCAGCATCAACGCGCTTTTTAAATTCTTCATCGGAGAGAAAATGATACGCAACTCCATCGACTTCTCCTGGTCGTGGAGAGCGCGTAGTAGCCGAAACCGTCAGGCCTAGGTTTGGGCGCTTGTCCCTCAACAGAGAGACAAGCGTTCCTTTTCCTACACCTGACGGTCCAGATACTACAAAAAGTTTGGCTGAACGAGCCACTACTTGGTCAGTGCCTCGAGGAGCTGCTCACGCTGACGAGCGCCAAGGCCCTTAACGCGGCGAGTTGCGGAAATTCCGAGCTCGTCCATAATCTTTGCTGCCTTTGCCTTGCCATAGCCAGGAAGGGACTCGATAAGAGCGGAAACCTTCATACGCTCAGCAATAGGATCGGTAGAATCAAGGACCTCTTTAAGGGAGACCTTACCAGTCTTAACCTTCTCGCGAAGCTCTGCGCGAGCGTGACGAGCCTGAGCTGCCTTCTCAAGTGCTGCCTTGCGCTGCTCATCGGTAAGTGTAGGTAGAGCCATTGTTCCTCCAAACATCGTTTTCGTACGTCATATACGAAACTCAATTTAATGTGCCTTTTGCACTTCAGCAAAATAGTTTGCCACATAACACGTTATTTACAAGGGGTTTTTTAATATTTACGCATCAAAAACCACCTGTTCACCATAATTCCAAAAACTTTTGCTAATTTTTAAGCTCAGAAATGATGGCTTCAAATGCTTCAACTGGATCGTTTGCGCAGGTAATTGGCCTACCAACTACCAATTTGCTAGCTCCGGCCTTAATTGCTGCAGAAGGTGTGGAGATTCTGACTTGATCGCCCTTCTCGGCACCTTCTGGACGTACTCCTGGGGTCACGATGAGTGCATTTGGTCCCAAAAGCTCTCTCATCTCCTGTGCTTCCTGAGGCGAGCAGACAATTCCATCGGCACCAGCGTAATAAGAAAGAGACGCCAAACGAGCAACTTCATCCTTAATAGATCCGTCTACGCCAATGGAGTGAAGCGCATCCTCATCCATGCTGGTAAGCACAGAGATAGCCACCAGTTTGGTGCGGCCAGACTCATCAACGCCACGCTCTGCTGCAGCCTCTTCTGCACCCTCGCGACCAGCAGAGATCATCTGAGCGGTTCCCAGGCCATGGATAGATAAGATGTCTGCACCAGAAAGCGATGCAGAGTGGACAGCGCCTTTGACCTGGAATGGAATGTCGTGCACCTTAAGGTCAAGAAACACCTTGAAACCGCGAGCGTGCATCTCATCTACCATCGAGGGTCCGTAGCGATAAAAAAGCGTCATGCCAACCTTAACCCAGCGTGCATGGCCGGCGAGAAGATCGGTGAGCTCCAGAGCTCTTTCTCTTGTGCAATCAAGCGCAACAATAACGGCGTCGCGTGCCTGCTCGTCTGTTAGCATTCAACAGCTCCAATCAGCTCGTGGATGTCAGATACTCCCTGAGACTTTGCCCAGTCAGTAAGCTCGTTCAGAATACGTGGAGCACACATTGGGTCGTAAAGGTTTGCAGAACCAACCGAGACAGCCGTAGCACCCGCTAAGATAAACTCCGCAGCATCCTCGCCCGTTTCTACGCCACCAACGCCGCAGATAGGAATGGAGACCGCCTGAGCACACTCCCAAACCATGCGAACAGCAGCGTTATGACAAAGAGGACCACTCAGACCGCCAGTTGGCTTAGAGAGCCTACTCTTTCTGGTGTGGACGTTAATTGACATGCCTGGAATAGAGTTGATGAGCGTTAGACCATCAGCGCCTTCAGCCTCAAAAGCCTTACCAATCTCGGCAACGTTGACGGGGGCCATCTTAACCAGAATGGGCAGCTTTGTCAGAGGACGAACTGCCTTCATAATCTCTGTAGCCTGGTCTGGAGTACCACCGAGGGGCTTACCGCCCTTCTCAAGATTTGGACAACTCACGTTAAGCTCAATAGCTGAGATGTGTGGATTAAGCTCTTCAAGGCGCTCGACAACGTCAATCATCTCCTGCACGGAGTGTGCTGCCATCTGCATGATAACGCGTGTGCCACGACCCTCAAGATCTTTCATGTAGTCATCAGTGTGGGCGATAAAATCGTCCACTCCAGGATTGGCAAGGCCAACGCTGTTCATCATGCCGCCGTTGAGCTCGCACATACGAGGAGCTGGGTTTCCTTCCCAAGGAACGCGAGCAACACCCTTCATAGTGATGGCGCCAAGCAGAGAAACGTCGTAGAAACCCTCAAACTGCCAACCGTAGCCAAAGGTACCCGCAGCAGTGTTGATAGGGTTTTTCATCTGGATACCGCCCAGATTAACGGCCATTTTTACCTGATCTACCATGCGATCTCCTTTGCCTCAAAAACAGGTCCAACCATGCAAGCAGACGCATAGCCGCCCTTAGCAAGTGGGACATTGCAGGTGTTGCATGCGCCAAAGGCGCAGCTCATCATACGCTCCATAGAAACCTGGCAAGCAACGTTGTTGGCAATTGCAAGCTTGGCCACGCTTCTCATCATAGGCTCTGGACCGCAGGTATACACAGCGTCCCAAACACCTTGACTTAGAGGTTCCTCCAAAGCTGCTGTTACAAAGCCCTTAGTACCCTTAGAACCGTCATCCGTTGTGACGTACACGTTCTGTGCGCCCAAGGCGAGAAGATCTTCTTCTCCAAAGAGTTTCTCGGCAGTTTGTGCGCCAATGACCGCGTCAAACTCAACACCCAGCTCTGTAAGCTTGCGCGCTGCAGCGATAATTGGTGTGATACCCACACCTCCTGCTACCAGGACGCTTCTCTTGCTAGAGGCGTTAAGGCGCCAGGGGCGGCCGCAAGGAGCAGTCATGTCACTAGCGTCACCAGGCTTCATCTGAGAAAGCCTGCGTGTACCCTCGCCTACCGTTGCGTAGATAAGCTCGAGCGTATCGGTTGCTTTATCAGCTAGCGAGAAGGACAGTGGGATGCGAAGAATGTGGCGCTTATCGCCTGGAACATTAACGTTTACAAACTGACCAGGCGCTAGAGACTTACAAAGACCTGGTACCTTGAGCTGGGCTCTATACAGATTCTGGGCAACCTGGGTATTACTCAAAACCGTAAAGTCAAATACCTGTACATTTCCACGTAGTGGCATTACTTTTCCCCTCCAGGAACAACTACTTCATTGGCAAGAACTCGCTTACCATCAACAAACACATCTGTTGCAACACCATAGAGCTCAGCGCCAATGAAGGCGGAGTTCTTGGACTTGCTCTCAAAATACTCTGTCGTAATCTGAACCTTCTTTTCTGGGTCAAAAAGGGTCAGGTCAGCCTTGTAACCTGCAGCAATCTTAACAGGCTCAAGACGCAGAATACGACGAGGATTAACGGCCATTGCGCGAACAAGACCAGTGTAAGAAAGCTTATTGGTACGCACCATATTAGTGACCATCAAAGGCAGCGAGGTCTCAAGGCCAATGCAGCCAAAGTAAGAGATTTCCCACTCACAGTCCTTCTCGTGAGCTGCATGAGGCGCATGGTCAGTAACAATACAATCAACTGTCCCGTCTGCAACCGCTGCCTGAAGAGCAAGCGCATCCTCAGCAGTTCTGAGCGGTGGATTCATCTTAAGGTTGGTGTTATACGTATCAGTGATGTCATCTTCAGACAAGAAGAGATGGTGAGGACAAACCTCTGCGGTAACAGGCAAGCCTTCCTTCTTAGCTGCACGTACCAGCTCTGCTCCCCTGCCCGTTGAAATGTGGCAAATGTGTAGAGGGCAACCGGTAAGGCGGCACAGATCAATATCTCTGGAAATTTCCAGCTCCTCACCAAGTGCTGGCCAGCCAAACATACCAAGGCGCGTGCTTGCGCGACCTTCGTTAACAACACCACCAGCACTGATGGACTCAATCTCACAGTGAGCAGCAACAACGCGGTCAAACTGGGAGACATACTCCATAACGGTGCGCATCATACCAGCGCTTTGAACGCCGTGGCCGTCGTCAGAGAACGCGGATGCTCCCTCATCAACCATGTTGCCAATCTCAGCAAGCTCCTGGCCCTTAGAACCCTTGGTCAAAGCACCCATAGGACGGACATGAATGAGACCAACCTCATTGCCGCGGTCAATCTGAAAACGAACAGCAGGCCCGTTATCGGTAACAGGATTGGTGTTTGGCATAGTAGCAACATCAGTAAAGCCACCATGAACTGCAGCTCTAGAGCCCGTCTCAATGGTCTCTTTGTACTCAAAGCCAGGATCTCTAAAGTGAACATGCATATCAACAAGGCCAGGGGTCAGTACCTTACCCCTTGCATCAATAACGGTATCACCCTCTTGAGGCTTAACCGTAGCTGCGACTTCAGCAATGGTTTCTCCGTCAATACGAACGTCCATTACCGCGTCAAGATTAAGCTGCGGGTCTACAACACGCGCGCCCTTAAGCAGAAATGCCATCAGAGTCTCCTCCCAGAAGCAAATACATTGCGGCCATGCGCGTCAAAACGCCTGCATTGACCTGGTCAAGAATGCGAGAACGAGCACAATCGGCCACCTCGCTGTTAATTTCCATGCCACGGTTCATGGGACCTGGGTGGCAGATGATTGCCTCAGGCTTCATTAGCTTACTGCGGCGCTCGTCAAGGCCCCAAAGCCTGTTGTACTCACGGCGAGAAGGAATAGGAGCTCCTTCCATACGCTCCAGCTGCACGCGGAGCATGTACACGACGTCAACATCACCAATGACCTCATCAAAGTGTGAGGTCTGATAGCAGCCAAACCAGCTTGGATCGTCTACGTGGAATGTTGGAGGTCCAACTAGAACAACCTCTGCGCCCATAGTCTTGAGTGCTGGCACCAAAGAACCAACAACGCGACTGTGAGAAAGGTCGCCAACAATGGCAACTTTAAGGCCATCAAGGTGTCCAAAGTTCTTGCGAATGGTATAAAGGTCAAGCATGGCCTGAGTGGGGTGCTGATGCTTGCCGTCACCAGCGTTGATGACAACGGCATCAGTGTGCTCAGTAATCTTCTGCGGTGTACCTGCAAGTCTTGCACGGCAGATAAACATATCAACGTTCATAGCGTCGATAGTCTGAATGGTATCTGCCAGAGACTCTCCCTTAACCACAGATGAAGTAGATCCTCCCATATTTAAAGCGTCAGCCGAGAGGCGTTTCTCGGCAAGCTCAAATGAAGAGCGAGTCCTGGTAGAAGGCTCTAAGAACAGGTTAACAATGGTGCGCCCACGAAGTGCCGGCACCTTTTTAATGTCCCTGTTATTTACAGCTTCAAACGACTGAGCTGTATCAAGAATCTGCTGGATATCGTCACGCGTCAGGCTGTTTGTATCAATCAAATGTTTAACTGAAAGCATTAGTTTCCTCCCTCAATAAAGGGGTCAGAATAGTCAGCTTCGTACAGCAAGACGCAGTCCTGACCATCAATTTCTTTAACATTTAAGCTGACTACCTGGCTCTTTGATGAAGGAACATTTTTTCCCACATAGTCAGGTCTAATAGGAAGCTCGCGATGACCACGGTCAACAACAACTGCTAGCTGAACGCGCTCAGGACGGCCATAGTCAATGAGGGCATCGAGTGCTGCTCTGATAGTTCTTCCTGTCTGAAGAACATCGTCTACCAGCACAACGCTTGTGCCTGTAATATCAAAATCGATATTAGTTGCGTGGAGAACCGGTGCAGTATTTCTTCTAAAATCATCGCGATAAAAGCTGATATCAAGCGAGCCAACTTTTGGCTTACATCCGGTAAAGCCCAAAATCTTTTCCGCAAGGCGAGAAGCCAAAACTTCTCCACGGCGAATAATGCCTACGAGAGCAACGTTTTCAATTGAATCGTTATTCTCGACAATTTCGTGAGCAATTCGTGTAAGCATGCGGTCAAGGGACTGCTCGTCCACAATGAGAGAGTGCGAACTTTCTTGAGCCATAGCGCCTCCAATAAAAAAGATACCTCACCTGACCAGGCACAAGGTATCCAAAAGGCAAAACTATGACTATGAGCCTTACGGGTATCTCGTACCACATTTAAAGACACAGATATTGTACTCGTACAGAACCTAACTTTTGGTTAGGAATTTTAATTATCTCTTGAGGTGCTCGTAAGCTTCACAAACTTCATCTACAGGACCAAGCATACGCTGCTTACCCTTCTCAATCCAAATGGCACGGTCACAAATGCGCTGGACCAGGTCAATGGAGTGAGAAACCAGAAGAACCGTAACATTATTAGAAGCAACCAGCTCTTTGATGCGGTTCTCGCACTTTTGCTGGAAGAGGAAGTCTCCTACCGAGAGTGTCTCATCAACAATGAGCAGGTCAGGCTCTGTAACGGTTGCAATTGCAAAGGCAATACGTGCCACCATACCAGAGGAGTAGTTCTTGAGCGGCATGTCCATAAAGCCCTCAAGCTCAGCAAACTCTACAATCTGGTCAAAGTGCGAGTCAATAAACTCCTTCTTGTAACCAAGAAGAGCGCCATTGAGGTAGATGTTCTCTTTAGCAGTCAGTTCCATGTCAAAGCCAGCACCAAGCTCAATAAGAGGCGCAATAGTACCCTTGACCTCACAAGTTCCCTTAGAAGGCTCAAGTACGCCCGCAATGATTTTGAGCATGGTAGACTTACCAGAACCGTTGGTGCCTACCAGGCCAAAAGCCTCGCCACGCTTGACTTCAAACGAGATGTCATCAAGAGCCTTGAACTCCTTAAAAGCAACCTCGCCGCGTGCAAAGGCAATAAAGTACTCTTTCAAAGAGTTGAACTGCTCAGAGGCAATGTTAAAGATCTCTGAAACACCGTTTACTGCAACAACGGTTTCTGCATCCTCAGCTGGAAGCGGTGGACGCATAAAATCGTCATCGCCAGCAACAACTACCCAGGCAGTAACTGTCTGAGGGTTGTTGTGTGTGTCAAATGCATCAATGTAGAGATGATAGCGACCAGGCTCTGGGAAGGTATATGTCCACGACGTATTAGGAATTGAATCACCAAATTGATGCTCTGTGGTATCCCAAAAACCCTCATCCCAACGGTCGTTCAAACTCCACACATAGTGAAATTTAAAGCCCTCAGGGTCTGCACCAATAATCTTAGGAGTAGCAGTTACAGTCTCTCCTGCACGAATCTCGTGCGTATCCAAGGAAACCTGAACTGACCAGCCTAACTCTTTATTTGGTGACTCAGACATACAACTCCTCTAATCAACTATTGCCTGAACAGTATAGCTGATTATGACGAGAAACCCGACTTTTTAAGAGACTTCTCTACTTCTGTGGTGCCGCTGTGGTGGTACGAACAATAAGCTTTGGAGCAATTCTAATTGCTTCAGGCTCATACCCCGCCTCAGATGCACGAATTGCATGCTCAAGGGCTACGCGGCCACGCTCCAGCAGGTTAAAGCGAACGGTTGTCAGCGAGAAGTTTGGTAGATAGTCTTCAAGAGAGTCGTCAACACCAACAACGCTCACGTCTTCCGGTACGCTCAGTCCCACTTCTTCAAATGCCGCAATGATACCTAGCGCCATCTGGTCATTTGCTGCATACACTGCAGTAAAATCACGGTCTTCTCGCAGTTTTTTACCAATTTCATAGCCACTATTGGCGGTCCAATCGCCAGCTAAAGGCTCAACAGTTTCTAGCCCATATTCAGACATGGCATCTCGCCAGCCCTTCTCGCGAAATTGCGAGTCAATAGAGTATGAAGGGCCTGCTACAAAACGGATCTTGCGATGACCAAGCTCATAGAGGTGATCAATGACAAGCTTTGAGCAGCCGTACTGATCTGAGTCAACGGTTGTGCAGTAAGGGTGCTCGTGCATGGTAAGAAGCACTGTTCCAAGGCCTGGCTGCGGCACAAATGATTCAAAGTCTGATGCCATAAGGCTCATGCTGATAATCATGCCGTCAACGGGAAGATTGGACATACGATGAGAAATATCCTGCAGGCACAAGCCGTCGTCGGAGCCTTTCTCAATCATCGTAATTGCATATTCGTGTTCACGAGCTGCAGAAACAATGCCATCAAGCGTGGCTAAGTTACCAAACTCGCGAATGTCGTACAAGCAAAGTCCCACCGATTGATACGAGCCAGACCTCAACGACCTACCCGCAAAGCTTGGCCTAAAGCCCATAGACTCCATTGCAGCCTGGACTTTTTCTCGCGTGGCCTTACTGACGTTCTGAGCGCCATTAGCAACACGAGAAACGGTCTGCTGAGAAACACCAGCAACCTGTGCAACATCAGCCATTGAAACAGAGCGCTTATTTGGGCTAGAACTATGCGAGCGAGTCACGAATTCCTCCGATTATCTGCTTGTTTACGTACTCATACTAACAGGCAGATTGACATAACGCGATAAAATTGCATATTTATCAGCAAATTAAACGCTCACGGTAAAAAAAGAACCGTTCGGCGAGAAGGACTTTTGACCTGCGCTCTAACCGTTTGCCCCCGCAAAAATACCACTGACTGAAAACTTAATAATTTCCTGTTAGTTCGTTATGAGTACGTTAACATAGTAGGGGTAATGTATTATGAGTGGTATCTCGGAGGTATCCGATGATTGATGTTCGACCTTTTGATAGTTTTGTTAACTCCCCTGCTGCGCTTACCTATACTATTCGCGGCGCTCATTCAGCAGTTAAATTGAGTAATTTTGGTGCAACCATTCTTGGTATTTCAGTACCAGATATCTATGGCACGCAAGCAGATGTCGTTCTTGGCTATGGCTTGTTTGACTTGTATTTAGATAACCCAGCTTGTTTTGGCGCTTCCATTGGACCTTCTGCAAATCGAGTAGATAAAGCAGAAATCCCATTAAATGGAGTTGTCTATCACCTTCCTAAAAACAACGGTCCAGACAATCAAAATAACCTGCACACTGATCTTGTTGCTGGTATCCATAAGCGCATTTGGCAGGCAGAAATCGATGAAGCGCGTAATACGGTAACCTTTAGCATTGACCTGGTAGATGGAGAATATGGACTGCCAGGAAACCGTCATATTACCGCGGCCTATACGCTTGTTGAAGAAGCCTCACAGTCAACGCTAAATCTTACGTATACCTGCACAACTGATGCTGCAACTTTTGTAAACATGACCAACCATGTCTACTTTAACCTCAACGGTCATGATTCTGGTGATGTTCTTGGTCACCAGCTTACAATCCAGGCAGATTCATATCTGCCTCTACGAGATGACTCAGTTTCTGCAGGAACCATAGATTCTGTCGCAGGAACTCCTTTTGATTTCCGCACACCTAAGACTATTGGCAAAGATCTTGACGCAGATAATGAGCAGCTCAAAATTGCTCGCGGTTATGATCACTGCTTTGCCATTAATAACTATGAAAATGGCCAGCTACGCCCCGCTCTTCTCGCCACATCAGAAAGCGGACGCTCACTAGAAATTCAAATTACCGCTCCTGGCGCCCATCTGTATACCGGCAACTGGATTGATGAGGCTCGCGCAAAAGACGGCGCTATTTACAAGCCTCACGCTGGTTTTGCATTTGAGAGCGAGTTTTATCCAGATTGTGCTCACCATGCAGAGTGGCCTCAGCCTATCTGCACGCCTGAGCAGCCTTACAGCTCGCAAATTGTTTATCGATTCTTTTAAGGTACCTGTAGCTTCACAGCAATAAAGGGAAAGGAACACCATGGCTCACACGTTTGACGAGAAAACCACAGCTCAGCTCAATCGCGCAAAAGAGCACTTTGAGCAAATGTTTGGAAAAGCTGACCGCTATCTTGCGGTACATGCGCCTGGTCGCTCCGAGATTGCAGGAAACCACACAGATCACGAGGGCGGTCATGTCATCGCTGGTGCCCTAGACGTTGCTATTGATACCATTTGCGCCCCTAACAACCTGGGCGTTATTCGTGTAGCCAGTGTGGGATATGATCCTTTTGAGGTTGACTACACAAATCTTGAGCCCACCGAAGCTGAGTATCTGAGCACTAAGGCTATTGTTCGTGGTATGGCAGCAAACCTGGTCAAACTTGGTTTTGAGCCATCCGGCTTTGACATGGCTGTAGTTAGCAATGTTCCTGGTGGCGGTGGACTTTCCTCCTCTGCTGCGTTTGAGGCTGCAGCCGGCCGTGCAATGGAAGCTCTCTGGGAAGGTGGCAGCAAGATTTCTGCTGTTAAACTTGCCCAAATGAGCCAGAACACAGAAAACGTTTACTTTGGTAAGCCGTGCGGTCTTATGGATCAGCTCGCTGTTTGCCTTGGCGGCCTTGCTTTCATGAACTTTGAAGATCCCGCAGAGCCCAAGGCAGAAAAGTTGGACCTCAACTTTGAGGATTACGGCTATGCACTCTGCCTTGTTGACGTTGGTTGCGATCACGTTGCCTTCACCGATGAGTATGCTGCTGTACCTGTTGAAATGCAGAAAGTTGCCGCAGCCTTTGGCAAGACTCGCCTCTCTGAGGTTCCCGTTGAAGACTTCCAAGCTCGCGTCAATGAACTGCGAGAAGATCTTGGAGACCGCGCTCTTCTCCGTGCTATTCACTACTGGTACGAGAATGACCTGGTAGACAAACGCTGGGCAGATCTTCAGAACTCTGATATTGAGTCCTTTATTGCACTTACCAACGCTTCTGGTGCAAGTTCTGGCATGTACCTGCAGAACGTTTCCACTTCTGGCTCATATCAGCCGGCTATGCTTGCCCTTGGCTTGGCCGAGAGCATCTTAAAAGGTTCTGGCGCCGTTCGCATTCACGGCGGCGGTTTTGGCGGCTCTATCCAGTGCTTTGTCCCTCTCGCCCTTGTCGAGACCTTTATCGCACAAATGAACCAGTGGTTTGGCGAAGGCGCTTGCCGCCACTACGCTATCTCTGACCAGGGAGCTTGTGCACAATGGCTGTAGCAGATAACGAAAGCGCACTGTGCATTCAGCAGCTTGTTGCGTATGCATGCGAGCGCGGACTTATTCAAACTGAGGATCTGACCTGGTGCTATAACGCGCTGTTGGACATGCTTTCGTACGAGGGACCCGCTCCTGTTAAGCCTTGGGAGAAGATTGACCTGGCGTCGTTTGATCTTGACCAGACGCTGGCCGAGCTTGCCCGTCTAGCTGTTTCTCATGGACTTGTCGAGAACACCCAGAGTGGCGAGGACTCTTTTGCCATGCGTGTTATGGGCCTTCTGCTGCCAAAGCCTTCCGAGGTCGCACGCCATTTCAACGAGCTGTACACTTCTGAGGGACCTCGCGCTGCAACTGACTGGTTCTACGCGCTCTGCTGCGATGCCGGCTATGTCAGAAGAAGTGCCATTGCCAGAAACATTACCTGGACTACGCCAACTACCTGGGGAGACCTTGAGATTACCATCAACCTCTCCAAGCCAGAAAAAGATCCTCGCGAGATTGCTGCAGCTAAAACGGCTCAAAACACTTCTGGCGAGAAGTACCCTGCATGCCAGCTCTGCCTTGATAATGAGGGTTATTCTGGACGCGGCGCTTCGTCTGGTGCAGGCGCTCATCCTGCCAGGCAGAACCTGCGCATCATCCCCATTGAGCTCAACCAGCATCGTTGGGGATTCCAGTACAGTCCGTACGCATACTTCAACGAGCACTGCATTGCCATGAACTCGGATCACATTCCTATGCACATTGATCACGAGGCGCTGGTCAACCTCTTTGACTTTGTGGACAGGTTTCCCCACTACTTCATTGGTTCAAACGCTGACCTGCCCATTGTGGGCGGATCGATCCTCTCGCACGATCACTACCAGGGCGGACGTTACGAGTTCCCTATGATGCGCGCAGAAGTTGCAGAAGAGTTTGAGCTCAAGCAGTTCCCCGAGGTGGCGGGTGCAATTCTCAAGTGGCCACTCTCCGTTCTTCGCCTCTCCTCTACCAGTCGAGAAGAAGCACTCAAAGCTGCAGAGCTTATCATCACCGCATGGCGCAGCTATACCGACGAATCCGTCTCTGTTTATGCGGAAACTGACGGCGAGCCCCACAACACGGTTACCCCAGTTGTTCGCAAGCTTGAAGATGAGACGTACGTGGTCTTTCTTGCGCTGCGCTGCAACGTTACCAGCGAAAAGCATCCGCTTGGCATCTTCCATCCTCATGCCGAGTATCACCACATCAAGAAAGAGAATATCGGCCTCATCGAGGTCATGGGCCTTGCTGTACTTCCTCCTCGCCTTGTGCCAGAGCTCAACAAAGTTCAGTCGGTTATGGAGCAGTGCCTGGCAAATGACAAGAAAGCTAACGCAGTCTATGGACAGCTGACTACGGACTCCACCACCATCTCTCATGCCGATTGGGCTCGCCAGATCTACGCCAAGCTGCTTGAGCAGGGCGACGATTCTAGTAAGGATACTGCTTCGAAGAAGGACATCTCTTCCCTCTCGTCTGAGCAGCTCAAGAAGTACATTTACGACGAAGTTGGCATTGTCTTCTCGCACGTTTTAGAGGACGCCGGCGTATTCAAATGGGACGAAGAAGGACGAGCCGCACAGCATCGCTTCCTCGAGTCTCTGTAGCTGCTGCCGCCCGCAGGTTCGGCGCAGCTCACGGTGCTCCACGAGCAATAACGTATCTCGCAACCGCAAAAATCACCCAGCAAGAGGGCCGAGAAAATCGGCTCTCTTGTTTTTTTACCGCCAAATCGTCAGCCCACGACAGTTAAAGAACGCTCAAGCACAGCAAAGTCAGATATTCTGTTGGATGTGGGGTCTGATTTGACCCTTCTAACACACCTATGTCGGATAATCTGTCGCAGATGGCTCTACTCAATGCCCGACCACACCTACGTCAGATTATCTACATGTATCGAGAAGCCCGACCACATCTATGTCGGATAATCTGCATGTATCGAGAAGCCCGACCACAGTAAAGTCGGATAATCTGTCGATAGTTAACATATTTTTTGACATTGGTGTGTTATTTCTCTCTGAAACTGCAGAATATCAGCCATAGGTGTGCTCTCAGGGACAAAAATTGCAGATTATCCGCCATAGGTGTGTTGCGAAAATTCTAAAAGGACATATGTCTAAATTGATACAGTGTTTTACCAGCTGCTTTGTAATTTCCCCGTAAAGCCACTTTTCCTTAACGTGCAAGCGTTGTCTTTCGCCAAAAAAGAGGCGTCTACGTAAGTAGACGCCTCGAAACTTGCACGTAATAGCATGCTTTCCGCACTTGCGCTGCGTTTCCGCACTTGCTGTGCGCGGCGCGGGAGTGCCAGCTACTTCTTCTGGACGTACTTCAAGCAGTCAAGGGTGACAGCGGTCAGAATAATGACGCCCGAGAAAACAAACTGCAGGTTGGTATCAATACCAAGAATGGTCAGTGCGTAAGTCAGTGCGGTGAAGATAAGAACACCCACGGTAACACCGGAGATCTTACCAATACCACCGGTGAACGAGACGCCACCAACAACGCAGGCTGCGATTGCGTCCATGTCCCAACCCTGGCCGTAAGCTGCGGAACCAGAGCCGACCATACGCATGCACTCGAGCCATGAACCAAATCCGTAAAGGATACCAGCCATAACAAAAGCGCCAACCATAACTCTAAAGACAGAGATACCGGAAACAGCTGCTGCCTCGGGGTTTCCACCTACAGCATAGAGATTCTTACCAAAGGTGGTCTTGTTCCAGATGAACCAAACAATAGCAATAGCTGCGATTGCCCACAAAATAATTGATGGGAATTTACCAATTCGTGGAATGACCATGTCTGGAATAGATGGCTCGATAGCACCAAAAGAAACACCCTTTGTTGCATAGGTAACAATACCAAAGATAATCAGCATGTTAGCCATGGTCGAGATGAATGGGTGCATCTTAAACTTAGCAGTAAAGAAGCCAGCGATACTGGTAAAGCAGGTGCAGAGAACAATACAGGTAACCAAAGCCATGATGATTCTGACAGGAATTGGAATACCAGTGAGGTCAAACGTGATACCAAAGACCTGACCAGTATTGATGCCCTGGTGCATGATGATGGTTGAAGCGGTCATGCCCATACCAACCATACGACCAATGGAAAGGTCAGTACCGGTAAGCAGAATCAATCCAGCTACACCAAGAGCCAGGAACATTCGAGGCGATGCCTGCTGAAGAATGTTGATGACGTTGGAGTATGTCAAAAGCTGAGTGCCCTTGACTGCTGGGGTAATGATACAAAGGGCAATAAACACCAGGAGAATAACAATGTACAGGCCGTTCTGAAGCAAGAATGAACGGGTGTTGAAGGTGTACTTGTAGTTCTCCCACTTCTGAGCCTGAGACTCCAGTGGAGTGAACTTAGACATCCTGAGAAGGTCGATGAGGTGATACTCATGACTAAACGCATTATGAGCACGGTCTTTGATGCGCTGAAGGTCTTTCTGATAGTTGACCTTTGCATCAAACTGACGGTTCTTATAGACGTACTTCTCGTCTTTGATTTCTTGAGCGTCAGAAGTCTTGCTGACAGCCTCTTCATGCTCCTTCTTGAGGCGCTCAAGAGCAGCAGCGTAGTTCTGCTTAGCCTGCTCCTTCTCAAGAGCACAGCTAGCCTTTACAGGCTCCAGGTACTCGTTCTTGTAGTGCTCCTTAAGATAAGCCTCGGCCTCTGCAATAAGCTTGGAGACCTGAGCGCTATTCTCGGACTCAACCTTCTTTGCAAGCTCCAGTTCAGCCTTGTAGCCCTCGATAAGCGTGTTGCGCTCTTCGGCAGAGATAGACTTATCGCGCTTTGCAGACTCAATTGCGCTCAGTGTTGAAATTACTTTGTTGGTACCATTTGCGCGAAGCTCATCAATCTGAGCCTGAATGGAACCAATCTTCTGATCAATAGGCTTTAGCAGCTCTTTTTCCTGCTCGGCCGTCAGAACAGATCCACCTGTTTTTGGCATTTGTATCATCCTCTCCTACAGGTACTTTGCGCTGAGGCGCAGGAGTTCTTCTTGATTTGTCTCGTTGGTATTTACAATGCCCGAGAGTCTACCGTTGGACATAACGCCAATTCGGTTAGTAATTCCCAGAATCTCTGGCATCTCCGAAGAGACTACGATAATAGTGGTACCGCTCTTAGCCATATCAATAATGAGCTGGTAGATCTCATATTTAGCACCAACATCAATACCACGAGTAGGCTCGTCCATCAGGAAAACCTGTGGATAGCGCTCGAGCCATTTACCAAAAATGACCTTCTGCTGGTTGCCGCCAGAAAGGCTTGAAATCAAGTCTGATGGACCCTGAGCCTTGGTGTTCATAACCTTGAGCTCGTTGACGGTAGCCTTAGTCATCTTAGGATCAGAAAGAATTGGACCAGCCTTGTACTGATTCAAGTTTGCAATGGTTGTGTTAAACGTCAGGTCACCCTTAAGGAATAGGCCGTTTGCTTTACGCTCCTCGGTAATCATGGCAAAGCCGTGATCCATTGCCTCTGCGGCTGTCGAGAAGTTCATAAGGTGCCCGTTGACATAGACACGACCTGCAGCTCTGGTTCTTACACCAAAGATTGTCTCAAGAAGCTCTGTTCTACCAGCGCCGACAAGACCATACAGACCAAAGATCTCGCCCTTCCTTACGTCAAAAGTGACGTCTTGAAGGTATGGCTCGTATTTAGTTGAAAGGTGCTGAATAGAAAGATACGTCTTACCAGGTGTGTTAGTAACATCTGGGAAGCGATTCTCAAGTGAGCGACCGACCATTGCTGAGATAAGCTCATTCATGTTGGTCTCATCAGAGCGCTTGGTCATAACAAGCTTACCGTCACGAAGAACTGAAATGTCGTCGCAAATCTCAAAGATCTCATCCATCTTGTGAGAGATATAGACCAAAGAAATTCCCTGCTCTTTGAGCATATGAATCATCTCAAAGAGTTTCTCGACCTCTTGGGTCATAAGTGAAGAAGTAGGCTCATCAAGAACAATAATCTTTGCGTTGTAAGAAATTGCCTTTGCAATCTCGCACATTTGACGCTGAGATACTGACATGTTCTTCATAGGCTGTGTCAGGTCTACGGTCATACCAAGACGCCTGAAGAGCTCGTTAGCCTCTTTTTTCATGCGTCCCTCGTCGACAACACCCATTGCATTAACGGGATAGCGACCAAGGAACAAGTTATCTACAACATTTCTATCAAGGCACTGGTTAAGCTCCTGGTGAACCATTGCGACGCCATTCTCAAGTGCGTCTTTTGGTCCAGAGAAATTAACCTCTTTGCCGTCAAGAAATATCTTGCCTTCATCTTTTTGATACGTACCAAACAGGCACTTCATCATGGTAGATTTGCCTGCGCCGTTCTCTCCCATAAGACCCATAACGGTTCCACGGCGTACGTTCATTGAAATGTGATCCAGAACGCGGTTACGTCCAAAGGACTTGCTCATTCCATCAATTGTTAGAACGATATCGTTTTCTGTATCTGCCATGTAATCACCCCTTATCTCGCTAAGTTATTGCGCTTATTCGCGAGAACACCGGAGGAGAGCAGGTGTCTCCCCTCCGGTATTGTTTCGTGCTATCGACTACTTAATTACTTAAGCAGCTGGGTATAGGAAGAACCGTTGTCGGTCTTAACCATGTTGAATGCAAATGCATCGTACTCGTCAGGGTTGCCAAGACGGTTGGTAATGTTGGACTCAGTCTGGCCATCGCCTGCGATGAACTCAACGTTGAGGTTGAGCAGTGGAGCATACTTCTTGAGCAGTGGTACATAGGTTGAACCAAGGAAGTTGTCGCCAGAGTTGTAGGTGTTGAGCCAAACCTTCTTCTCTGGGTGCTTGTCTGCGCTCAGCTGCTTAGAAGCCTCTGGATAGGTAGTGGTTGCGTCAAGGTTGTCCTTGTAGTTCTCAGCGGTAACTGCAAGGTTGAGAGCGTAGTAAGAACGCTGCTCTGCAACATACTTGTAGTCCTTGGAGTCAATCTTGTTGCCAGCATCGTCTGCGGACTCAATGCCGGTATTGATGTCAGCGCCGTCAAGAGCGTTGCGGAGCAGACGGAGAGTCAGATAAGCCTGAACATCTGGGTGCTGGGAAATGGTGCCTGCATAGCCGTCAGCAATAGCTGCAACAGCGTCAGAGTTAGCGTCGTAACCAAAGGTTGGGACCTTCTGAGCCTTTGACCATGCGTTGAAGATGGACATGCCCATACCGTCGTTGTTGGAAACAACAACATCAATCTGATCGCCGAAGGAAGAAGACCAAGCAGCAATTGCGTTACCAGCGGTTGCAGCATCCCATGTTGCACCAGCGGTGTTCTTCATCTCCTGAGAAGCAAGCTCACGGATGGTGTAGGACTTGCCGCCGACCTCAAGCTTGCCGTCCTGAACAACAGAAGCGGAGCCATCGGTGTTGGTGCCTACTGGATCGGAAATAATCTTGCCGTCCTTCTCGATGCCAGTACCAAGTGCCTTACGGACACCACGAGTACGAGCGATAGAGTCGTTGTGACCAATGTCACCAATTGCAAGAACGTAACCAATAATGCCGTCCTTGTTGCGATCAAGCTCAGCTGCGTGAGCCTTGATGTAATCAAGAACCATCTGGCCCTGGAGCTCTGCACCCTGAACTGCATCAAAGCCAACGTAATAAGTGTCTTTGTTGAAGTTAAGAGTGTTTGTATCAAGCTCACCAGTGGAGCTGTTGGAAGGCTGGCGGTTAAAGAAGACAACAGGCTTATCCTTGTTCTCTACCTTTGCATCTTTAGCGCCTTCCTCTTTTTTCTCGCTAGGTGCGCAAGCTGCAAGAACGCTAGATCCACCAACGCTAAGAACGCCTAGACCACAGAACTTTAGAAAACTGCGACGAGACACATCCATAGTAGTGACCTTTCTCATTTGTTATGCCTTTTGCATAACACTGACCTTAATGAGTACGTTAACAAATCTCATCACAGCTCTTTGTGAGATGTCGCTCAACGGTTGCAGAAATACCGTAAGCGTTATGTTTTGTACCTTTTACGGTGTCAATTTTGAAGTTTTTGAGGATAAATAAAGAAAAATCGGTCAAATGACCAAATTGTCGAGAAAATCGTCCTCTTCAAATCAGCATATAAAAATCTGCCTAATGCGAGAAAAGCAGAACGGTTCTTTAAACAAAAAAGACCAGGCATTGCCTGGTCTTGAAAATTCTGGCTCCCCGAGCAGGATTTGAACCTGCGACACGCTGATTAACAGTCAGCTGCGCTACCGCTGCGCCATCGGGGAATATGTGTGCTTCTCAGCGGTGTTTAAGTATAGAGAGACATTCCAAACCATGCAAGCATTATTTAGAAAAAATTTATTCAAATTCCTCTTGCACAATCTCACACACCTAAACCAAAAAGCTACTCCTCCATGTAGTCCTTAAGACGGCCGGACCTGGAAGGATGACGAAGCTTTGCCAAGGTCTTGGACTCAATCTGGCGAATACGCTCACGCGTAACTCCAAACTCCTTGCCCACCTCTTCAAGGGTACGAGGATGACCATCCTCAAGACCAAAGCGGAACTTAATAACCTTACGCTCACGATCAGCAAGGCCGTCAAGAACCTGCTCAAGCTGCTCACGAAGCATTGAATCAGAAGCTGCATCTGGTGGAGCAACAGCTGAAGAGTCCTCAATAAAGTCTCCAAGCTGTGAATCTTCTTCTTCACCAATAGGCGTCTCAAGAGAGACAGGCTCCTGGCTAATCTTCTGGATCTCGCGAACGCGATCAGGAGACATACCCATTTCTGCGCCAATCTCTTCTGGGGTAGGATCTCTACCAAGATCTTGCAGAAGCTGACGCTGAACACGGATCAGCTTGTTGATTGTCTCTACCATGTGGACAGGAATACGAATGGTACGTGCCTGGTCTGCAATAGCGCGGGTAATTGCCTGACGAATCCACCAGGTAGCATACGTTGAGAACTTAAAGCCCTTGGTGTAATCGAACTTCTCGACAGCACGAATAAGGCCCAGGTTACCTTCCTGGATAAGGTCAAGGAACAGCATACCGCGGCCAACATAGCGCTTAGCAATTGAGACGACAAGACGAAGGTTTGCAGAGATAAGCTGCTGCTTAGCGTCAAGTCCTACGGACTCAATACGCATGAGGCGGCGCTGCTCTGCACGGTTGAGCTCGATGAGGCCATCCTCAAAGTCCTCCAGCTTCTGGGAAGCCGCAGTACCTGCCTCAATCTTCATAGCAAGGTGAACCTCTTCTGATGCAGTAAGCAGGTCTACCTTACCAATCTCTTTAAGATACATGCGGACAGGATCGCCGGTAAGCATAACCGTGGTGGTATCTGAGCGACGAGCACGAGCGCGAGAAGAGCGTTTTGGCTTAGAGACTTTTGCCTTAGAAACAGAGCGGAGAGCCTCTTTGACCTCACGTGCCTCATTTACGGCATCAAAATCTTCATCATCTTCATCTTCAAAATCAGATGAATCATCCAAGTCATCATCGGATGAAAAATCATCCTCTACGACGTCATCTTCAATGGCGAAAGAAACGGTTGCTTCAGATGCGGTAGTAATCTCTACACCTTTAACGCGCAGCGAATCGTACAGATCAGAAAGCTCATCATCGTTAACGTCAACGTCACGAATGGCAACCTGAATATCGTCTTCGCTGATACTACCGTTAGACTTTGAAGAACTTACCAGATCATCAACAATTTTAGTAAGCTCATCTGAGAGTTTGACCTCTTCATTTGCCTTTTTTGCAGCCACAAATATCCTTTCGATAGATTAGCGCAAATCTTTATACCCAAAAGTTTCTCTACCTAATCAAACTACTCATTTTAATTTATAAAAAATCAGATGAGTAGCATCCCCATAAAATGAGTATTTTCTACTGCCCCGAAGTAAGCCTCTTGCCTAGCTCAAGCGCTCGTGTCTGAAGCTTCTGCGCAGCAGCAAGTTGCTCTTCAGCAAGTGTTCCGCTTGAAGACTCCCCTGCATAAGAACTGGAGCGCAGATTTGATCGAATTTCTCGCAATTTACGCTGTACCGAGTAGTAGTCAACAGTGTCCACAATAAACTCAAGCGAGCGACGTGTATCGGAGTTGCCCTCAGATATCACGCGACCAGAAGAAAGAATAGCTGCCGCATTTGGCTCAACAGCCGCAGCCGCGGCAACAACCTGCGCTGGCGTAGCGCCCTCTGGAGTAGCAAGCATGGCCCATGCCATGGTTTGATGACGAGCATCGGCCCAGACAAAGTCTGCAATACGGTCTTGATACTCTCGCACCAAGGACAGATTTGTTGCCATGGCGCTTAAGAGCTCAAGCTCTGAGTTAACCTGCCTGCGATCTTCTGCGGAGAGACCCTGTGAGCCTCGTGGCTCATGCGTATCGACAGAAACGCTATACGATGATGGATCATCATATGGCGGCGCCTCGTCATACGGTGGAACATCATAGTATGAAGGACCCTCGGCATAAGCTGGAGTTTTAGCAGCTGAGTTATACGAAGAGGTATAGATGTTCTTCTGAGGCTGTTTGCGTGCTGCCTTTGAAGTGCGAGAATCCAACGAATCATCTTGAATAGGTGCAGCTTTAATTGCGCGCTTTGCTTCCTCAACGTCGATATGAAGCAGGTCTGACACACGAAGTGCATACTCGCTCAGAAGTACTGATGTCTTGAGCGGAGCCAATAAGGATGCTAGAGCCTCAAGCGCCTTAACTCGACCACCAGGCACGGATAAGTCAAACTGTGCGGTTGTGGCATCAAAGACAAAGTCCATGAGTGGACGAGCAGAGTCTAAGATAGGACGTAGCTTATCTGCACCTGATTCGGCGAGAAACTCCATGGGGTCCTGATTATTTGGCAAAACAACACAGAGAAACGCAGCGGTTGTTTTATCGATAAATTTAATGGCACGAGCAGCAGCATGTTGACCTGCAGCATCACCGTCAAACATGCAAATGATTTTGCGTGCACGCTGGCGATCGATGAGTTTGACGTGCTCAGACGTAAATGCAGTACCTAAAGCTGCCACAGTGTTGGTAAAACCAGCCTCATGCATGGCAATAACGTCAGTGTAGCCCTCGCAAATAATGGCCTCGGACTGGGCAGCAATAGTCTCTTTTGCGACATCGTAGGCAAAGAGGTGTTTACCTTTATTAAAGACAGAAGTGTCCCTGGTATTAAGGTACTTAGGAGCGTTTTCTACCTTTTTAGTAATTCGACCGCCAAAAGCAATAGTTCTTCCCTGCTCATCATGAATAGGAAACATCACTCGATCATAGAACCAGTCGCTGATGCGACCGTTACGCTCAACAGCAAGGTTTGCAGCAATCATCTCTTGCGTGGTATAGCCACATTTACGCAGGTGCGCTACAAGCGCGCCTCTGCCAGGTGCATATCCCAGCTTCCAGCGCTTGCAGACAGCCGCTCCAAATCCGCGACCAGAGAGATATGCACGCGCCGCCTCAGGACCTTCTCCCCTTCCGCGCATAAGCATGGAGTGGAAGTAATTCTCGGCCTCGGTAAGGCACTCAATTAAGCGATTCTTGCGGGGACCCTTAGAAACATGAGCTTCTTCTGAAAGGGTAATTCCGGCTTTATCGGCAAGATATCTGATAGCGTCAGGAAAATCTAAATTTTCTCGCTTCATGACATAGCTAAAGACGTCTCCACCTTCGGAGCAAGCACCAAAGCAGTGCCAGAGACCCGTAGAAGGATTTATCTTGAATGAAGGGCTTTTTTCTTGGTGGAAAGGACAGCATCCCCAATAGTCCTGACCTCGGGGTTTTAGCTCAACTGTCTCGGAAACAAGCGTGACAAAATCTGTGGCTTGTCTTACGCGCTCTTTATCTTCGTCAGTTATCATCTTCCACCTCCCCGCTTCCTAAGTTATATGAAGTCGTACCCAGATTCTGGGCTACCCAATCTATATTTCCACGAACGGCACACTTGAGCTCTTCAAGCGAATCAAATTTTTTAGATTCTCTCAGTCTCTTCACAAATACCGTCTGTACCTCTGAGTCATATAAGTTACCGCTAAAACCTAGAAGATTAGCCTCAAGCAAAGGTCCTGTTTGAGACTCAAATGATGGAGCTTTTCCCACATTAACCGCAGCGGGCCAAGCTGTTGCGCCATGGACCACATAGCACGCATACACGCCGTCTTGAGGAATGCAATCATGCAGGTCAAGCGCGACGTTTGCCGTAGGAAAACCAAAGCCAGTGCCCTGACCACGACCATGCTTGACCACACCGCTTAAAAAGTGCCAGCGGCCGAGCAGGCTTGCTGCTTCCTCAACTTTACCCTGCTCAAGCAAGTCCCTAATGCGAGTTGCAGAGATTTTCTGTCCACCTGAGCAAAAGAGCTCATGGGCGTGAACTTCAAAGCCATGCTTATGTCCAAGCGAGGTGAGCAGCGTGCTTCCTTCAGCTCCTTGTGCGCCCAGGCCAAAGTCAGAACCCACATGAACGGACACAGCCGAAACACTTGGAAGCAGCTTGTCCTCAACGTATTGCGTAGCGCTCAATGCCGCAAACTCGCGGGTAAAGTGATGCACCAAGATGCCGTCCACTCCCCATGCGGCAAGTGCACGAAGTCTATCTTCTCCCGAGAGCAATCGCCGAGGAGATCCGTCAAACAGCACCTCAACAGGGTCTGGTAAAAACGTCACAGCAACAAGTGGTACATTGCGAGCTTCGGCGTCCTTTTTTGCGCTAGCGAGAAGCCCTTGGTGGCCCTCATGAAGTCCGTCAAAGACACCAAGCACGCACACGCAAGGTTGCTTGTAACAGTCAGAACGCAAGGTATAGAAATCGGCATCACCAAGCTCACGTGGAGCCGGCAACTCACTTCCATACAAAACGGATTGTGCTATGCGATCTACCTTGTTCACGCGCATCCTTACTTACACAAAATACCTTGAGAGAAGTTTGTCTGGCAGACAAGGCAAGAGCCCTGCCTTGACCAAATTCCTACGAGAGCTTCATTCCACACAAGGCTGACCAGCGAGTTATGAGCAATCTCAGAGAGATCTTCCGGAATACCAAAACGTTTTCCAACCTCAACACACTTGTATTCTGCTGCAGTCAACCTGTGCACAGGGTATCCCAGAACCTCAGTTGGATTGAGGTGTTTAGCTTCAAGTACCTGAGCTGGGCTTTGTTCAAGCTCTTCTAATAAAGCGCAGTTCCCAAGTATGATTGGACCAGAGAACGTCCTTCTCAGTCCACTAATATGAGCCTCTGTTCCAAGAGACTGACCAAGGTCTCGAGCAATACTTCTAATGTAGGTGCCTTTTGAAACGTCAAACGCAACTGTCCATACCAGGGATTCATCCGTAGTAGAAGGTTTGCGCACCGCCAAAAGCGTAGCTTCGTAAATAGAGACTCTACGAGCTGCAAGCTCTGGCGTCTTACCTTCACGAACAAGCTGATAGGCTCGTTTGCCATCAACTGAGATTGCAGAAACTGCAGGTGGAAGCTGGTCTACCGTACCCACCAGCTTTGCGCATGCAGCGCGAGCAAACTCTTCATCGCACAGATTTTCTGGGACAGTAGCAGTGGCTACAACCTGACCGTCTGCATCATCAGTTGAGGTACGAGCCCCAAACGAAATGTCGGCTACATATCCCTTGCGGTCAAGCGTCAGAAGGCCCAAAAGCTTTGTAGCAAGTCCAATGCCCACTACCAGCACGCCACTTGCATTAGGATCCAAAGTGCCTGCATGTCCCACGCGTTTCTCGCCAAATGCACGGCGAACACGAGAAACCACGTCATGGCTGGTCAGCCCAAGCGGTTTGTCAACAGCAATAAGTGCGTTAATTCCACTAGCTCCTCGCTTCACCTATGACTCCTTGTCAAGCGCGAGAAGATCGATGAGCAGAGGGACTATCTGGGTAAACACATCGTCAATGGTGCCTTCAGCGGTAAAGCCTGCGGCTGCAGTGTGTCCGCCGCCACCCATTTGACGAGCTACGCCAGAAATATCTAGCTGAGATTTGGAACGCAAGTTGCCGCGAACTTTGCCGCCATCAACCTCTTTAAGGAAGAGTGCGATTTCTGTTCCCTCAACACAGCGCACAATATCTACCAGGCCATCCATCTCTGCTAGAGGAACACCTGATGCAGAAAGATCTGCAGTAGTAACGTAGCTGTAGGCAACGCGACCCTCACCAAAGGTGAGAATACGACCCATAACCTTTGCGGCAAGATGAAGATAGGCCAAGCGATCACTCTGGTAGACATGAAGCGCAATCTGAGATGGAGAAGCACCTGCTTCTACCAGCAAACTTGCTACCTCAAAAGCCTCGCCGTCAGCGTTTTGGTACTGGAAACGACCAGTATCAGTTACCAGCGCACACATAAGACATTGTGCCTCAGATGGAATAAGTTCTGCACCCAAATGACAGGCAAACTCGGTGATAATGACGCCAGTTGCCGCCGCATCAGGACGCACGAGTCCTGCATTCCAATACACGTTGTTATAAGGGTGATGGTCAAGCACTGCTACCGTCTTAGAGCGCTCCATCAGCGCTTCTGCATCAGCCAAACGACCTGCAGTAGAAAGATCTACGCAGATAAAAAGATCTGGAGTTCCCTCGTACTTATTTGCAGGGACAAAGCTCTCAGTACCATCAAGAAACTTGTAAATGCGTGGTACTTCCCCATCAGCATCTGCCAAAAGATTGGTAACAGTTTTGCTAGACCATCTTCTCTGAATAATGGAAGAAAGTGCTAATCCAGAGCCAATCGCATCTCCATCAGGAGAAGTATGTGCGCAAACAACGATTGACGAGGCCTGCTCAATCAGAGCTATAACCTCGTCAAACTCTGGACGACTGACTTTTGTATTCAGTGACGTCACTTACTTACGCCTCCTCGTCAGAATTCTCTTCATCAGAAACTAGAGGGTATCCAAACTCGTCTTTCGCAACACCAAGCGTTGGTGGAACAACCTCAAGTGCCTGAGCAATACGCTCAGCCTCATCGGTAGTGGTATCAATTTTGAAATCAAGCTCAGGGGTTACACGCCAGTTCAGCGCGTGGCCCAAAAGCGAGCGAATCCTACCCTTAGCACGCTTAAGAGCTGCAAGGACCTTATCGTAGCGATCAGGCTCACAGCTTACATAGGCGCGCATAAAGGACTTATCAACCGAGACCTCGCAGCTTGTGACAGTCACAAGCTGGAGATCAGGGTCGGAAATTTCAAACAAAAGGATCCAGCTGAGCTTTTCTCGAGCAATCTCATTAGTACGACGAGAAAACTGATTCTGTTTCATGCTGTCCTTTCTTACTCGGTACGAGCCACCTGCTCAATGCGATAGCCCTCGAGCTGGTCGCCAGGCTTGATGTCCTGGAAGTTCTCAAGGCCAATACCGCATTCGTAGCCGGATTTAACGCTCTTAACGTCGTCTTTGAAGCGCCTGAGCGATGCAATCTTTCCATCGTAGACAACAAAGCCGTCACGAATGAGGCGAATGTTATCGTCGCGGGAAATCTCACCATCAGAAATCATGCAGCCGGCAGCAATACCAACCTTAGGTACCTTGAAGGTATCGCGAACTTCAGCAACGCCGGTCTGGACTTCCTGCTCAGTTGGCTTGAGCATACCAATACGAGCTGCGTCAATCTCTTCGATTGCCTTGTAGATAACGCTATACGTTCTAATCTCAACACCTACGCGCTCTGCAGCAAGCTTAGCCTTTGCATCTGGACGGACGCCAAAGCCAATGATAATTGCGTTGGACGCATCGGCGAGAACAACGTCTGTCTCGGTAATGCCACCAACAGCAGAGTGGATGGTACTGATACGAACCTCGGACTGGTCCATCTTGTCCAGGGAATCCTGGAGAGCCTCGATGGAGCCCTGAACATCAGCCTTGATGATGAGGTTGAGTTCCTTGACGTCACGGTCAGCCATGGTGTCAAAGAGGTTCTCGAGGGTAACGTGCTTAACACGGTTCTGCTCTTCAATACGAGCCTTAAGGGCGCGCTGATCAGCAAGCTCACGAGCGTCGCGCTCCTCCTGGAAGACGCGGAACTCATCGCCTGCGCCAGGAACGGTTTGCAGACCAAGAATCTCAACTGCATCAGAAGGACCAGCGGTAGTAACTGCGTTGCCCTTAGGATCAAGCATTGCACGGACGCGACCAAATGCCATACCAGCAACAAGAGCGTCGCCGATGTGGAGTGTACCGCGTGTGACCAGAACAGTAGCAACAGAGCCACGACCACGGTCAAGCTTAGCCTCAAGAACGTTACCAGATGCAAAGGTGTCTGGGTTAGCCTTCAGCTCAAGGACATCTGCCTGCAAAAGAATAGTCTCGAGAAGATCGTCGATGCCCAAATTCTGCTTAGCGGAGATATCAACAAACATGTTCTGTCCGCCCCACTCCTCAGGAATAACACCGTACTCGGTGAGCTCCTGACGAACACGGGTAGGATCTGCGCCTGGCTTATCAATCTTGTTAACAGCAACAACAATTGGAACACCAGCGGCCTTTGCGTGGTTGATAGACTCAATGGTCTGAGGCATAACGCCGTCGTCTGCAGCAACAATCAAGATGACAATATCGGTGACCTTTGCACCACGAGCACGCATTGCGGTAAAGGTCTCGTGACCTGGGGTATCAATGAAGGTAATCTCACGGCCGTTAATGGTGACCTGAGAAGCACCAATTGCCTGAGTAATACCACCAGCCTCACCAGCTGCAACGCCGGTGTGACGGATTGCGTCCAGAAGCGATGTCTTACCGTGGTCAACGTGACCCATGACGGTAACTACTGGAGGACGTGGCTTCAAATCCTTAGGATCATCGTAGAAGGTGAAGGAGTTCTCCTCCTCCTTAGACATGATCTTAATCTGGCGGCCAAGGTCATCAGCAACAATCTCAATAAGCTCATCAGACATGGTCTCGGTAAGCGTCAGAGGATTGCCAAGCAGGAACAGGCGCTTAATGATGTCATTTGCAGGAACGCCAAGAAGTTCAGCAAGTTCAGAGACAGTAGAACCCTGAGGGACCTTTACAGTATCAAGCTGGGAAATATCCTGGTCGTTTGCAAGTGCTTCCTCAATACGCTGCTCCATAGCAGCCTCTGCAGCCTGCTTCTGACGACGCTCTTTGCGCTTTTTACGGCGACCAGTGGACTCACGGCTTGCCTCTTCAATAGCAACGCGAGCCTCATCTAAAACGCGGCTTCTGTTGTAAGCCTCAGCCTCACGCGCCATGCGGCTATAACGGTCTTCTCCGTCATCTCCACCGCGACGATTCTTCTTGCGTTTGCCGTTTGGACGCTCATCAGACATGGAAGCGTCATTGCGCTCATTCTTGAAGTTATGACGAGAAGGAGCGCCACTTGCCTCGCTTGCATTAGCGCGAGCGTGGTTTCTAGGTCCCTTCTCAGCCTTCTTCTGAGCAGCGGACTCTGCTGCCTGCTGCTTCAATACCTCTTCCTGCTGAGCAATCTGGTCAAGCAGGTTATTGAAAGAAGGAGCAGCCTTAGGAGCGGTATCCTTTACGCGATTACGCTCGGCCTCTTCAGCCTCAAGACGCTTCTTCTCCTCCTCAGCGCGGCGGCGCTCCTCTTCTTTCTTACGAGCAGCCTCCTCTTTTGCGCGCTTCTTCTCTTCTTCAGCACGCTCAGCCTCACGCCTTGCCTCTGCAGCAAGTCGCTCAGCCTCTGCTGCCTCTGCAGCAGCCTTTGCCTCCCTGGCAGCAGCCTCTTCCTCAGCAGCCTTTTGAGCTGCGATTTCAGCGGCACGAGCCTCCATAATAGGCTGGAGTTTCTTACGAACAATAGAGATATATGCGTCTTCAAGCGTAGAAGAAGCAGACTTTGCAGGAATCTTCATGTCCGCAAGGTGCTCGAGCAATTCCTTGCTCTGCATACCATATTCTTTGGCAAGGTCATGTACACGCATTTTTGCCATATATGAAAACCTTCCGGTTGACGGGATAGTTACAGGTAGTTGACTAGATCAGTGAGTCTGGATCAGAAGAAATCTCTGCATTCTCCATGTCATCATGAATGCCACAGAAATCAGAACCAGGTCTTGCCATATTGCGGCAAGGAGTTCCGTTAGGGCTCACATACTTACAACGATGAGCAATCTCTTCCTCGTCAACAGTCTCTTCAACAACCTCAGGAAGGTTGTTCAGAATGCTTGCAGCAAGGGATTCGTTCTTGATGTCAATGTGAAGACCAGTTAGGCGAGCAGCAAGTCGAGCATTCTGGCCCTCTTTACCAATTGCCAAAGACAGCTGATCATCAGGAACAATAACAGTTGCGTGTCCCGTAGCGCCATCAACAATAACGCGAGAAACGCGTGCAGGTGAAAGTGCAGACGCAACGCAACGAGCAGCATCGTCAAACCAAGGCACAACGTCAACGCGCTCTCCACGGAGCTCAGAAACTACGGTGCGAACACGGCTGCCCTTAGGACCAACGCAAGCACCAACTGGATCAAGGCGCTCGTCAACGGAAGAAACAGCAATCTTGGAGCGAACGCCAGCCTCACGAGCAATGGAGCGGATGCTTACAACACCGTCATAAACCTCTGGAACCTCAAGCTCAAAGAGACGACGAATAAGATCTGGGTGGGTACGAGAAACAACAATTGGTGGACGCTGACGCTCACCACGAACTGCTGGCTGAGTTGCATTAGGATCGCGAACGTCTACGATAATTGCCTTAATGCGCTGGTTGTGAAGGTAACGCTCGCCTGCTGGACGCTCATCGCGCTCATCAGGGAAACGGCGCTGATCAAAGTGTGGAAGCTCTGCCTCAACACCCTCACGAATCTTAATGATGGTGAAATCAGGAGTGGACTGAAGAACAGTACCTGTGATGATGTCACCAATGCGGCCACGGAACTCATCATAAATCTGAGCACGGGCGGCATTGCGCACAAGGGTCTTAATCTCTGCCTTAGCATGCTGTGCAGCAATACGGCTGGTATCTGGAGGAGTTACATCAACCTCGTCAAACTCGGTGTACAAACCGGTCTCCTCATCTGGCTCGCCCTTAGGGACAAGCTCATAGACGTAGACACGACCAGTAGCCCTATCAATGGTGACACGGGCGCCAAAATCAAGATGGAGGACGTCAGCATAGCTTTTTGCCAGAGACTGCTCCAAACGGTCCAGAAGATACAACTCATCGATGTGCTTCTCCTGGCAAAGCAACATCAAAGCTTCCATCATTTCAGATGCCATGAATAATCCTCTCTATCTACTTCTTGGCTGAGGCCGAGAAATCAAAAACTGGTTTAATAACGCACTTCTTTAACTCAGACAAATCAACAGTACAGACTTCATCTTCTGTCTGGATTGAGATAGTTGCACCCTCAATGCCCAAGAGTTTGCCGGTAAATTTACGGCGTCCCTCTGTGGCGGTAGTCTGAAGCTGAATCTCTTCTCCTGCAAAGCGCTCAAAGTCTTTTGCGCGGCGAAGCGGACGAGCCATTCCTGGAGAAGAAACCTCCAAGGTAAATGATGCTGGGAATGGATCAAGCTCATCTATGGTCTCTGAGATCCATGATGTTTCTTGAGCAACTTCATCAAGAGAAATGGTCTCTGCTGTCTCATCATCATGGTCAATTCTTACTCTGACCACAGGATTCTTAGAAGAACCAATAATCTCAACATCAACAATATCAATGTGGTGATTGAGTGCAGCCTGCTCTAGTGCGGACAAGATTTTCTGTGTTGCACCTTCGTTTTGCATTTGACCTCCTCATCTATATACAGAAAGGAAGCGGGGTCAAAACTCAACCCCACTTCCAACTAATAACAACTACGTTTAGAGATATCTTACGAGATACAGGGCTTCTCGTCAAGTGTTTTTGCTGTTAGGCAACGATATTCACAAGTCGACCCTTAACAACAATGACTTTTCTAATCTCTTTACCCTCAAGCTGATCGGTAATTGCCTCAGTTGCGGCTGCAGTGAGCTCTTCCTCAGAAGCATCTGCAGCAACCTCAATGCGAGCGCGAACCTTACCCTTAAGCTGAACAGCAATTTCAACGGTATTGCTCTTTGCCTGCTCTGGGTCAAACTCTGGCCAAGGCTGGTGATAGACAGGTGTGTCTTTACCCAGAGCCTCGTGGCTGAGCTCCTCAGCCCAGTGAGGAATGATTGGAGCCAGCATGGCAACAACATCATTTGCAACCTTGTAGCAAAGTGCAGCGTCTCTAGACTCTGCAGGAACCTCGTTGATATAGGCGCTTGCTGCATTAACCAGCTCCATAACTGCAGAAATAGCAGTGTTGAACTGGCCCTTGTCAAACTCGGTGGTGCAGCGGATTCCCATAGCGTTGAGAACGCGGTTGAGCTCAAGCGACTTTGCATCCAAAGCGGTGTGGTCGAGTACGGCAGAAGCATCAGCGGTGCGAGAGAGTTCCCAAACCACACGCCATGCGCGCTTGATAAAGCGGTTTGCACCTGCAACGACCTTCTCGTCCCAGTCAAAATCCTTCTCTGGTGGAGCAACAAAGAGAATGGCAAGACGCATCGTATCTGCACCGTAAGGCTCAATGACAGAGCTTGGAGGTACAACGTTACCCTTTGACTTTGACATGGTGTCGCCGTGCTCATCCTTGACCATACCCTGGGTCATCAGGTTCTTAAATGGCTCGTCAATAGCAATCATGCCCAGGTCACGAAGGACCTTAGTAAAGAATCGAGAATACAGAAGGTGCAGAATTGCGTGCTCAATGCCACCAATGTAGTTATCTACCGGCATCCAGCGGTCCACTGACTCCTTAGAAAAAGGAAGCTCGGTGTTGTGTGGATCGCAGTAGCGCAGATAATACCAGCTAGAGCAGGTGAAAGTGTCCATGGTATCAGTGATACGCTTGGCGGGCTTGCCGCACTGAGGACAGGTGGTCTCTACAAACTCCTTGCACTCAGCAAGAGTATCTCCTGCTGCCAGGTCAAGATTGTCTGGAAGCGTAACAGGGAGCTGATCATAAGGAACTGGGACGTCACCACAGCAATCGCAATGAATCATTGGAATTGGATTGCCCCAGTAACGCTGCCTTGAGATGAGCCAGTCACGAAGGCGGAACTGAACAGTTCTACGTCCAACGTTGTACTTAGTCAGATAGGCAACAACAGCCTCCTCTGCCTCGGAATGCTTACCACCGCGAAGTCCGGTGAAAGGACCAGACTGGACGAGAATACCAACGGTATCCATTGGTCCGTCCCAGTCAACAGAGGTTACCTTGTACTCGGAAACTCCCTTGAGCTCCTCGTAAATATCAGTTCCCTCTTCGCAAATGATAGGAACAATAGGCAGGTCATACTTCTTAGCAAAGTCAAAGTCGCGCTTATCGCCTGATGGAACACCCATAACGGCGCCAGTACCATAGTCGAGAAGGACGTAGTCAGCAACCCAAATTGGTACGGTCTGTCCGGTAACGGGGTTAATTGCGTAACGGCCAGTGAATACACCGTGTTTCTCGCGGTCTGTTCCCTGGCGATCAATGGAAGAAACCTTTACGGCCTCCTCGTGAAGGGCGTCAAAGGCAGCCTTGTACTCTGAATCCTCTACCAGCTCAGCAGCAAGCTTGGACTCTGGTGGGAGCAGCATGAAGGTGCAGCCATAGATGGTATCTGCACGAGTGGTAAAGACGGTCATCTTGGTATCGGTTGGCGTGACGCCATCAGTATCTGCCAGGGTGAAGTCAATCTCTGCGCCCTCGGAGCGACCAATCCAGTTTGCCTGCATAGCACGAACACGCTCTGGCCAGCCCTCAAGCTGGTCAAGGTCATCAAGAAGCTCCTGCGCGTAATCAGTAATGCGCAGGTACCACTGAGAGAGCTCACGCTTCTCTGGAACCGCACCACAGCGCCAGCACTTACCGTTAACTACCTGCTCGTTTGCAAGAACAGTTTTGTCGTTAGGGCACCAGTTAACAGGGCTTGTTGCACGATATACCAGACCCTTCTCAAGCATCTTGAGAAAAATCCACTGACCCCACTTGTAGTACTCAGGGTCACACGTGTTAAACATGCGGTCTTTGTCGTAAGCAAAACCCATGCGGAACATGGTCTTTACAGCCTGGTCAATATTCTTATGAGTCCACACGGAAGGCTGGGTATTGTGCTTAATAGCAGCGTTTTCTGCAGGAAGACCAAAAGCGTCAAAGCCCATTGGATGCAAAACGTCAAAGCCACGCATACGAGCCTGACGAGCCATAGCATCGCCAATGGTGTAGTTACGAGCGTGACCCATGTGAAGATCGCCCGAAGGATAAGGGAACATCTCTAGAACGTATTTTTTAGGCCTTGAGCTGTCTTCTTCTGTCTTGTAAAGATTCTGCTCTTCCCAGACACGCTGCCACTTAGTTTCAATAGCCTCAGCGTCGTAAGCAGGAAAATCACCTGTATCGGATACGTTCTGTACTTCCTCGTTTTCCACGAGTTCCCCTTTCTTATAGCGATGCGTCACCAAGCAAAATACTTGGTGACGCTCGTAGTCCATACATCCTGTGAGTTATGAACGGAAATTGTAGCTGACCTGCTGGTTTGAATCTTTCAGCAAGACGTCGTGTGCGCCGCCCTCAACAATTGAAGTTGAAGAGACAAGTGTAATCTTTGCCTTATCGCGAAGCTCAGGAATATCAAGAGCACCGCAGTTACACATGGTGGACTTGACCTTCAGAAGTGATGCGTCAACGCCATCCTTCAAAGGACCTGCGTATGGAACGTAAGAATCAACGCCCTCAACAAAGGAAAGACCGCGCTTGTTGCCGCCAAGGTCGTAGCGTTGCCAGTTACGAGCACGTGCAGAACCCTCGCCCCAGTATTCCTTCATATAAGAGCCGTTAACAATAACGCGGTCAGAAGGACTCTCATCAAAGCGAGCAAAGTAACGACCAAGCATCATGAAGTCAGAACCCATAGCAAGGGCCAAAGTCATGTGATAGTCGTAGACAATTCCACCGTCAGAGCAGATTGGAATATAGATGCCAGTCTCCTCAAAGTACTCATCACGAGCGCGAGCAACATCAATGACAGAGGTTGCCTGACCACGACCAATGCCCTTCTGCTCACGAGTGATGCAGATAGAACCGCCGCCGATACCAATCTTGATAAAGTCAGCGCCAGCCTCTGCCAAGAAGCGGAAGCCCTCAGCATCTACAACGTTACCTGCGCCAATCTTGACGGAATCACCGTAAGTTGCACGAACCCATTCAAGCGTGCGCTTCTGCCACTCGGAATAGCCCTCAGAAGAGTCAATGCATAAAACATCAGCGCCTGCATCAACAAGCAGAGGAACGCGGGTTTCATAGTCACGAGTATTAATACCAGCGCCAACCATGTAGCGCTTGGAGTCATCAAGAAGCTCATCTGGGGCAGACTTGTGGGAATCATAATCCTTGCGGAATACAAGGCTGACCAGGTGACCGTTCTTATCGACAATAGGAAGGGTATTGAGCTTGTTGTCCCAGATAAGGTCATTTGCCTCTTTAAGGGTGGTATCCTCAGCTGCGGTAATAAGCTTATCAGCTGGAGTCATAAACTCAGATACCAGCTTAGAGCGATCATCGCGAGAAGGACGATAGTCACGAGAGGTAACAATGCCCACGAGCTTACCGCGAGAAGTGCCATCGTCAGTGACAGGCATGGTGGAGTGACCAGTCTTCTCTTTAAGGTCAAGCACGTCACCAAGGGTCATCTCTGGAGTGAGTGTTGAGTCAGAAACAACAAAGCCTGCCTTGTAGCTCTTAACCTCGCGAACCATCTGAGCTTCATTTTCAGCAGACTGAGAGCCATAAATAAAGGCAATGCCGCCCTGCTGGGCTAAGGCAATTGCCAGACGAGGACCAGAAACTGACTGCATTACTGCAGACACCATAGGAATGTTGAGCTCAATTGCGCTTTTCTCGCCACGCTTAAACTTTACCAGAGGAGTCTTCAAAGAAACATTTGCAGGGATGTTCTCAGCTGATGAATAGCCAGGAACCAAAAGATACTCAGAAAATGTATGCGATTCGCCTTCGAAGAACTTTGCCATTGTTTTTGGCTCCCTCCTGACCTACCGGTCATGCTCAACGTGTTTTGGCATTGTACCACCAGTGGAGCTAATTATTTAATTTGAACTCCCACTTGAAGCAATAACATCCTCAAAGTTAACAGCAATGTCATGTTTAGTAGGAACCCACTCAACCTTTTTGAACAAAGCCGCAACGGTAATAGGGATATACGTCATCATAAAAATAGGGAACGTGAAGAGATTGGTAAAAATACGCCACTTCTTCTTTACGTGGAAATGCTTGTACTCCGAGATAGTGGTAATAAGCGCCAGAATAAAGAAGACCGCATACATCGAGAAAACCGTCATAACCAAAGATCCAACACTCATAGCAATCTCTGCGTCAGTAGCAACAAAGCCGTGGCTCAAATAGCCAACCAACAGGTAAGTACCATTAATAAAGGCTGAAAGCAGCGTCAAAATCATGCCTGGAGCAATGGTCATCAGCATATCGTATGAGGCAAACTGACCCTTAAAAATACCTTTAAGTAGATCAAAGCCATACGAGAAAAACACCTGGTAGAAGCCTTTTGTCCAACGCATGCGCTGTGTCCATGACGCCTTAAAAGTCAAAGGCTGCTCATCAAAGAACTCTGCAGGCGCATAACCGATTTGGATGTTATGAGCGCTGCAGAAGGTAGAGAACTGAATATCCTCAGTGAGAGTATGGAAATCCCATCCATGCATACCTTTAATAATGCGAGAAGAAACCATCCAGCCGGAACCAGAAACTGCACAACTGGTGCCCATCATCATACGAGCGTTATTCAAGAACTTTGCCTCACGCATAAACCAAGTAGCATAGGCAGAACTTACCCAGCTAGAATCAAAATTCTTTGAGTTTCTGTAACTGGTGCAGACAAGATATCCTGCGTCAAAAGCCTGATTCATAATCTTTAAGTAACTTGGAGAAACCAGGTTATCGGCGTCCATAATAATAAAAGCCTCGTATTTGTCACCGTACTCATTAAGAATGCGGTCAAAGCCATAGTCCATAACCCAGCTCTTACCTTTACGAGCAAGGTCATTTCTCTCCCAAGTAATTGCTCCAGCTTTTCTTGCCTCTTCAGCTGTTTTATCGGTACAAGCGTCTGCAACAACAAAGACATCCATCAGTTCTCGAGGATAATCCTGAGAAAGAATAGACCTGACAAGATTGCCAATAACTGGCTCTTCGTTGTGAGCGGCAATAAAGAAAGCATAGCGGTGCTGCTTTTTTGCCTTTGGAAGCTTTACCTCACCCTTAACTAAGACGCGAAGGATATACACAATCTGATAGAAGTATGCGAGTGTAAAGAAAAGCCAGATAATAAAGTTAAAAACAACGATTGGAGTGATACCGAGTCTGTTAAATTGCAATGGCATATATCCCTACGCTCCAAACTCAAGGCAAATATGTTTTATCAGCCAAAACCTCTCGTTAAACAATTACCTTATAATCTTAGCGCAACGAAAGGGTCAAAGCGCCCGTGCCTTGGAATCTATTTTTCTCCCCCATCAATGCGCATACAATTGGCCATCTTGGATATCGAGAAGAACGTCTGCTTCTTGATCTAGTTCATCAGAGTGCATAATCACCACGACAGTCCGACCACCTTTGAGGTTGGCGAGATATCTACAAAGCCTCTGAGCTGTTGGCGCATCTAAATTCTGTAGAGGTTCATCCAAAACAAGTGCCCCTTGTTTTCTGGATAGAGCTCTCAAAAGACCAATTTTTTGTCGCTCACCCAAAGAAACGGACTCCTCTTTTCCGTCAAAAGCATGCGTCTCAAGAGAGGAAAAATCGAGCAAGTTGTAAACCGC
>NZ_JRND01000002.1:0-1408 GCF_000758945.1 Lancefieldella parvula DNF00906 | reverse complement strand
GCTGAGAGCTTGTGTATGGAAAAGTTCTGGTCCTTCTGGAGTAGCTAAAAGAGTCCCCTCTCCTATCTTTACAGCTGGTTTAAGTGAAGGGTTCCAAAGCTTCTCATAACCTGAAGGCTCTTGGGATTCTTTGAAAGTATTTTGTAGGCGCTCAAGATGAACTTTATTTGCTTTTACAAACATGATTGACTGAAAAAGTTCCGCTAAAGGATTCTGAATCAATGCGCAAAGTTGATATGAGATAAAAATATCTCCTACAGACGCAGCATGAATCTGATACATTTCAATGGTTAGGGCAAGCATAATAATCTGCAGTAGAGAGCACATACTGCTTGGAATCTTCTCATTCAATCCCTCATTAAACCGATATCTTTTTATGGAATCCAAGTACTTTGAACCGATGTCATGGTATCTCTCTTTATAAAAGACGTCAGCTCGAGCAATATTGATAGCTCTTTTATTTTCTACGATGCGTTTTGATTCGTTCAAATATCTATCTTGAGCTGGAATAATATTTCGCTGTAAATCAGCAATCCGCTTGGCTGGAACCCTTGTCACAAGAAATAAGATAGGAATATAGGTAAGCACTACGATGAAATATACATAATTGGTAATAAGAAGCGCTAATAAAATCACTACGATACATCCGACAGAACTCAAAATGGCAATATTCACAGCACTATACACAGATCCATACATGGTCGCAGAACCGCTTAAGAGGTTCATGTAGTAGCCTTTTTCATGTTTTTTGTAGACACGGGCCGGCATTGCAATAACCCTTTGTATAACCTGTGTAGTACAACTCATTCTTTGGATAATCGCCGCACGCACAGGAAACCATCCTTTAAATGTAAGAACAAGGACTGCTGATACGAGAGAAAGAAATAGTACCCCCACAAAAGCAATCGTTTTACCAGTCATCCAAGAGTCTTGAGAAACGGCACTCACTATTGAGCCTAAAGCTAAGCTCGTAGCTACAGAAAGAGCAGTTGATAATACTGATCCTACTATTAAAAAGACATTTTTCTTTGTAATGACAAGAGATGAAGGTACATTGAACTTATATTTGGTTTGTGTATTCATTATTGTCTCCTCTCCCACATCAACGTACATGCAATTGGCCATCTTGGATATCGAGAAGAACGTCTGCTTCTTGATTTAGTTCATCGGAGTGCATAATCACCACGACAGTCCGACCACCTTTGAGGTTGGTGAGATATCTACAAAGCCTCTGTGATGTTGGGGCATCTAAATTCTGTAGAGGTTCATCCAAAACAAGTGCTCCTTGTTTTCTGGATAGAGCTCTCAAAAGGCCAATTTTTTGTCGCTCACCCAAAGAAACGGACTCTTCTTTTCCGTCAAAAGCATGAGTCTCAAGAGAGGAGAAATCGAGCAAGTTGTAAACCGT
>NZ_JRND01000001.1:0-10171 GCF_000758945.1 Lancefieldella parvula DNF00906 | reverse complement strand
ACTGAGAGCTTGTGTATGGAAAAGCTCTGGTCCTTCTGGAGTAGCTAAAAGAGTTCCCTCTCCTATATTTACAGCTGGTTTAAGTGAAGAATTCCAAAGCTTCTCATAACCTGAAGGCTCTTGGGATTCTTTCTCATGCTCAAGATAAACATCAATATCCGCTTTTGCTGCAAGATATGAGCTTTTAACAGAACAAATCGTATCAAGCGGTTCGCTCAATACTGACAAAATCAGATAGGCGGCTAAAATCTCTCCAACACTCATCTGACCTATAGAAAGCAGCATAACACCTGTAATTATGGCTACGACTTGCGTGAAATTTGAAAGCGCTGATGGAAGGTTCTTTGATAAAGCAGTAAAAAAACTACTTCTTTTTACATAGAGGAAATACTCATCATTAGCCGCCTCATAAGCATTTTCAAAATAGTTCTCTGCTCGTAGCATATTAATCGAGAACTTTTCCTCAATTATGCGCCTACCGATATCCAGCCAGCCTTCTCGTTTTTTCATTGACTCGGTCAAAATCTCATTTGTTTTCTTGCTCGGATAATCAATAATCACCAAGTAAAAAGGGATATATAGCAAGACAAGCAAACCAATCCATGGATTTACCGTAAATGCCACAATTGCCAAAACAATAACTGCTAAAAGACCACCTAAAAATTCAACACTTACTGCAATTTGAACACCACTGAAGACAAAGGCTGCCATAGTGACTACATTAAGATAGTGTCCGGTTTTCTTTTTTGAAAAAACACGAAGAGACATCTTTAAGAATTCCGATATCGCTACCTCAGAACTAGCAACCGCAGCTTCTAAATTGAGCTTTTGTGGAATCCAAACAGTGAGAAAAAAGCTTAAGCAAAGCGTTACAAGCGAAAGGAGCAACAACAGCCCTAGCTTTTGCCAAACACCGTCAACAGCTTGCACATTAAGCATACTATCAATTAAATCGCCTGTAAAAATACCCAGCACTGCAACAGCAATATATCCAATTGCCAAACCAAGGGCAGATAGAAGCATTTGTTTTCGTATAACAAATAAGTGAGAGAGACGATTATTCATACTCATCATTTCCAAAACATCATTAGCTTAAAAACGCAGTGAGTAATTCAGGCAATATATATTTTTCAGGAATACATGAACTATTACTCTGTTTATGTACTCTACATGGGCCAAGGCAGAATGGCAGGCATTTACATTCCTGACAATCCCTTGACAGCGAAATATGAGGACGCCTACTACTCAGCAAGTCCTTATCAATAGACTTTCCGTCACTTTCTGAACAAAAATATTTAATCATTCCAGGCCCAAGACAAACGGCTTTATTGATTGAAAAGGGACACGGAGTTGTAGCCGGCTTCGGAAGATTGAGTCTCAAATTGTGATTCTTTTTATACGTAAGTATTGTCATATACGCCCTTGCATATTCTTCTTGAGTCAATTCAGATATGGCGGAATTATTTTTTACATTTTTCATTCGCGCAACTTCAAACTTAACTCGCGAAGCATCAAAGGACGAAATGCCTAAGATATCATCAAATACATTATCGAACGATTTTATATTCTCTTTACATACATTAAAGCGAACCTCAACTTTTGAATTACTATTCTTAAGAATACAATCAAGAAGATCAAGCTGATTAGCATATGAGAATGCGGGCATCTTTCTAAAACGATTGTGCCAAAGTGCATTACCATCAAACGTCAGACGTATTAAGTTAAACTGAACTTTTTGTAGAATATCAACCGAAAGCATCGAACCATTTGTGGAGATATTTGACTGATACCCTTTGCTGTACTTCCGTGCAATACTTTTAATCGAGCTATCTAGATTGATTAAGATATCGCTATTCATCAAGGGTTCTCCGCCAAAGTAGTTAACCACTATTGACTCGATATCACCTCCAAGCCATTCATCAACTTGAGCAGTCAGACGGGTAGCATCCTCTACAGAAAAGTCCTTATGGCAATGATTTTGATAGCAGTATACGCAACCAAAATTACAGTTATTAGTCAAAACTACAGTTATATAAAGCGTCTTTATAGGAGCATCTATTTTCTTATTAATCTTTTCAATAAGTTCAAACACCTCGTCTGTAGTATCTCTAACAATAACTCCATTATCCAATAAAACAGCTAGTTCTTCCTTTGTTGCACGTAAAGGATAGTCTCTATCCATTTGAATGAGGGAACCAGATGAAGTATTGAATACATAATTCTTTCCACTACAGTTAAAATATTCATTAAAGATTGAATTTTTATATTTCATTACTTTCCCTCATTTAACTTAAAGAATCTATCCTAAGAGAGATGGCGGGCGATTGTGAGCCCACAATCGCCCCCAAAAGCGCTACTCAACAATAACTCCGATGACACAGTTGTGGGTATCAACGGTAGGGTTATCTTCAAGCTCGCTTGCAGAAATAATAACTTTCATGCTCAGCCTCCTTTCCAAAACATTAATTACCTGCACTTATAGAATAAGAACTTAATAAATTCTTTAAGGTTAAATGCGGTTTCTCGTATAAAATTGCGTTATCACCCTATAATTTGACGCAGGAAAATATCGTTGAAAGGCTGATTATGAGCGAAAAGCGACTAACTCAAGCACTTCAAAATATACTTTCCAATGGAAAGTCTCTTGCTCAAGGCGGTGCTTCAAATGTCATTTTGAGTGCACACTACGAAACAGAAGAATCTGCTAACCCTCATATCAGAGGATTTTTTACACTCACTTCTGCTTTTGATTTAGCAAATTTAGGCCAATTTTCTACAAAACCTTATGGAGACGACATTGTGAGTCTCTCAATACTTGCTCGTAAAAACTATTTTGGAAGTTTTCTATTCTTTCTAATGCCTTCATCAGAAGATTTCTTTACTTTTACTACAAACCTAATATCAAATAAAAATACACTGCCGCAAAATATTCATCCAGCTGATATTGAACAAATTTATACACTTTATACTCAGATAATCATTACCTATTCCGAAAGAAAACCAAATTGGGAAGCTATCGTTACCTCATTACTTATAACACTTATTACCTGCCTCTCTCCTGATGCTCACTATACGTTCACTCCAGGTAACACTAATGAGACGGTCGCTCTTATCCTTAATGAAATAACCGCTCATTCAGAAAGTATTACACTTGCTAAACTTTCAGAAAAATATTCTTATACACCAACTTATCTCTCTGAACTTCTCAGACAAAAATGTGGCAAAACTTTTTCTGAACTTGTATTAGAACAAAGAATGGAACGAGCAAAAACGCTGTTAATTCATACCAAATTGCCTGTCTCTACTATTTCTTCAATGATTGGCTATGGTGGAACAACAGAGTTTTATAGGAAATTTAAAGACTACTTTTCTCTTACACCACGTGAAATGAGAAGCGAAACTTTTTAGTCATATTACAGCTGTGGACAAATCTCATTTCCTACAGAAGTTCTTCCCATAGACATAGTGCTCTGAGAAATAAGTGCTTCTTGTAGGTCTTCTGGCAATGTATCTGCTACCACGATATTCTCGCCCGTAAAGGGGTGTTCAAATTGAACGTGCCAGGAGTGTAAAAACTGCCGGTTAAGTCCAAGGTTAAGGCTTGTATCTTTTTTACCGTAAAGCTGATCGCCGACAACAGGATGACCAATGTGGCGCATGTGAACTCTAATCTGGTGTGTGCGGCCTGTATAGAGATGGCACTCCAGAAGCGAGTAACCCTCGCCTTTTCTGCCCGCTTCAAAGCGCTCAAGCGTTCTAAAGGTGGTAATGGCCTCTCGTGCGCCAGGCGCGTTTGATACGGTCATTTTGAGACGGTCTCGCGTTGAGCGAGCAATGCCCGTTTCAATGGTGCCAGAATCGTGGGCAACATAGCCTTGCACCAACACAATGTAGCGTCGATCAAGCACGCGCAGCCTAATGAGGTCTTGAAGAGCCTTTTGCGCCTCGTCTGACTTTGCTGCCAGCATAAGACCAGACGTATCCATATCAAGACGATGCACAATACCAGGACGTTCTTCTCCCTGAAGCATTCCTAAGTGCTCGTAGCCACAGTGTGCTACCAGCGCATTTGCCAGGGTGTCATCAACGTGGCCAGGAGATGGATGACAAACAAGGCCAATCTGCTTGGAGAGCACTATGAGGTACGGGTCCTCAAAGCGAATATCAAGGGGAATATCTGGATTTGGACGTAAAAGCCCTGTTTGAGGCTGGGCGTCTGGAAGAGACACTAAGAGTCTATCGCCCAACATAAGTTTTTCTGACTTGGAGGTAGCCAGCGTAGCGTTGATGGTTACTCTTCCCTCTTCTACCAGCTTTGCGCAGGCACTTCTTGAAGGGAGTGTATCTTGGGCAGAAAGGAACGCATCTAATCTGACGCCGTCCCCTTCTGGTCCAACTAGTATGTCAACGATACGCTCATTCATTGCCACTACCTTGCTGTTGCTTTTTGTCCCAGATTATCCAGTACACAAAAGCAATAAGGATGCCACAGGTCACAAAGATATCCGCCACATTAAACACGGCAAAATTAACAAACGTTGTAGCAAAGAAATCAGTAACCTGACCATACAAAACACGGTCAATAGCGTTACCAATTCCGCCACCTGCGACACCTCCCAAAAGCGCAATAAGCGGCAGCGGGAGGTTCTTCTCGCGAACTACAAAGCCCACAAGAGCGGCGATAACCACGGCAGTAAGAGCCACAAAAAAGAGGGCATTTCCAGAGCCCACAGAAAACGCTGCACCGGTGTTACTTACGTGGAAGAGCTCCATAACACCTGGGATAAAAGGTACTGCGGTTCCCTCTGGAATTGAGGTTCGTACCCAGAGCTTGGTTACCTGGTCAAGCACACAGGCAACAACGCCCGCCCCGCAGAGAACTGCAAGGCGGGTCACTAGTGTGTGAGTTGTATGTTGCTGCTGGTCAGTGTTCATTTACGCAACAACGTCGTGGCAGCGGTGGCAAAGGTGATCCTCACCAAGCTCGCGATAGTTCCAGCAACGGTCACAGCGCTCGCCATTTGCAGGATAGACACTTACGCTCAGCTCAGAACCTTCGGAGACGGTAACCTCAGAGCAGACAAATGCTTCAGCAAAGTCAAGGCCAGCATGAGAAATGGATGCAGCCTGCTCAGCGGTAAGGGTAACCTCTGCACGAGTAGCCTGCGTGGTCTTCTCGGTAACAACACCTGCCTCAAGAGCGGTCTCGTATGCCTTAGTGTATGCGGCGCGAGCATCAACCAGTACCTGATATGCAGGAAGCAGTGCAGTGTACTCGTCAGTGCTCATAGGAGCCTTATACCAGTCGAGAAGAGCTGCGTACTTCTGACCGTCACGCATAGACTCTGGCAGGAACTGCATAGCCTCGTCGGTGGTGTAAACCAGAATTGGCTGCAGGTCATGAACAAGCATGGAGAGAATCTCTGCCCAAACAGTCTGAGCGCTTCTGCGTGTTGCAGAGTCTGCAGCATCGCAGTACATACGGTCCTTAGTTGCGTTCAAATAACCGTTGGAAAGCTCAATGATGTAATCGTAGAGGGTGCGGAAGACATTGTTGAAGCGATATCCCTCGTAAGCCTCGGTAACTGCAGCATGAACCTCGCACATACGGGCAAGAACAAGACGGTCGTACTCTTCAAGGTCTGCCACAGCAACTGCATCGCTAGCAGGATCAAACTGGCCCTCAAGCTCTCCAAGAAGGAAGCGAAGGGTGTTTCTGAACCTACGGTATGCATCGCCTACCTGGGAAAGAATAGCGTCATCGCAAGGAACGTCAGTTGAAGTGTCAACAGAAGCAACCCAAAGACGCAGGACGTCTGCGCCACGTTCAGCACAAACGGCATTTGGATCAATGACATTGCCCAGAGACTTACTCATCTTGCGCCCCTGGCCATCAAGCGTAAAGCCCTGTGAGACAACAGACTTGTAAGGAGCAACTCCGTAAGCTCCAACAGAAGTCATGAGAGAACTCATGAACCAACCACGGTGCTGGTCGGAGCCCTCAAGATACATATCAGCTGGGAACTTAAGGTTTGGACGGTGTTTGCAAACAGCAGTGTGAGAAACACCAGAATCCCACCAAACGTCCAGAATGTCCTTGTTTGCCTTGAGATTGTGGCCGCCACACTTAGGACAGACGCAAGCGTCTCCTAAATAGGCCTTAGGATCGTCGGTAAACCAAGCATCAGAGCCCTTCTCGCGGAAAAGCTTGATGACAGCGTCAAGTGTCTGGTCATTGATAACGGTTTCGCCGCAATCCTCGCAGGTGAAAGCAGGGATTGGAACACCCCAGTTACGCTGCCTAGAAATACACCAGTCAGGACGGCCTTCAACCATAGAACCAATACGCTTTACCGCGTTTGCAGGATAGAACTTAACCTTTGTAAGCTCCTCTGCTGCCTGCTGACGCAGACCAGTCTTATCCATGGAGACAAACCACTGGCTTGTTGCACGGAAGATAACGGGCTCTTTACAACGCCAGCAGTGTGGATAGCTGTGGGTAATCTCTTCTGCAAGAATGAGCGTTCCACGGTCTTTGAGCCACTGAACAATGACAGGATTAGCCTCATTGACCTCCATACCAGAGAAGGGGCCACCAGTGCCCTGACCGTCACCTTTGAAGAAGTGACCGTCATCATCAACAGGCATAGTCTGTGGAATATCAAAGCGAACACCGGCGTTATAGTCGTCTACGCCATGACCAGGTGCGGAGTGAACAACACCAGTACCGTCGTCAAGGGTAACGTACTCAGCGTAGATAAATCTACCAGTGTTACCAAGGTCACCAAAGATTGGCTGCTTATACTCATTGCCTGCAAGCTCAACACCAGTCTTCTTCCAAGTATTACCTTCTGCGTCCTGAGCAAGCTTCCAATCGGTATAACCAAACTTGGTAGCAGCTTTCTCTGCAAGAGCTTCAGCAACAATCTCTACGTGTCCATCAGGAAGCTCAAGAGCAACATAGTTAGCCTCAGGGTGCAGAATAACCGCCTCGTCGGCTGGCATTGTCCATGGAGTTGTAGTCCAGATGTCTACCCAAGTCTTACCCGCGTAAGCCTCAAGACCCTCAGGAACCGTGGTTAGCTCAAAGCGAACAAAGATTGCAGTAGAGGTGACATCGTGATACTCAATCTCTGCCTCAGAGAGAGCAGTGTGGTCATGAGTACACCAGTGAACAGGCTTGGTACCTCTATACACAGAGCCCTTGTCGTAGATTGCCTTGAAGATCTCAACATCAGTTGCGTCGTAATCGTTGACGTAAGTAAGATAAGGGTTATCCCACTCGCCCAGAACACCAAGGCGCTTAAAGCCCTGACGCTGGGTGTCTACCTGCTCAACCGCCATCTTGCGGCAGAGTTCACGGATCTTCTCGGTAGATAACTGATTGAACTTCTCTGTGCCAAGCGTCTGCTCAACCTTATGCTCGATTGGCTGACCATGGCAGTCCCAACCAGGAACATAAGGAGTCTGGAAGCCCTGCATAGCCTTATAGCGGTTGATGATGTCCTTGGAAATCTTATTCTGTGCGTGACCCAGGTGAATTGGACCGTTTGCATAAGGAGGTCCATCATGAAGGACAAACTTGTCATGTCCCTCATTCTTCTTCATCAGGAGTTCATAGACGTTGTTTTGGTCCCAATCAGCCAAACGCTGAGGCTCGTTCTGCGCAAGTGATGCGCGCATAGGAAAGCCTGTGTTTGGCAGGTTGGTGGTCTTTTTGTACTCGTTTGCCATCAAGCACAACCTTTCTGGGCACAAATAAAGCGCCCGTCCCTCACAGCTGGGACGAAGCGCCACAATACACTTCGTTGTAACCACCCAGCGACGGATATGTCCGTTTACTCGGCTGGCCTGTCACGGCGACCATTTCCGGCAGCATCTACTAGTACAAAAACCTGTACGTTTGAACTGCAGCTCCGAGGTGATGTTCACACGGACGCAAATGCGGACTTCCACCAACTCCGCTCGCTTGAGATTTGCGCTACCCAGCTACTGTCCTCATCACAGCTTGTGTAAGTAATACTACCACGTCTTGCACTCATTGAACTAAGTAATACACACGCTTAAACCGTTTTTAACAAATTATGCGGAATCCAAATTTTAAATTTTTATCGAAATAAAAAATGTAGATTGGGTAAAACAATTCCAATATCTAAGTGAGCTCATATCACATTTGAGCCAAACAGGTAAAGGGACGTGTATGGCAGATAACGATAACAAGCACCGTAGATCTATGTCGATGCTACTCTATATTGCAGTAGCCATCTTTGTATATCTCCTGCTTAGCAACACATTATTACCAGGGCTTCTGCGTCAACAGGTACAAACTGTCTCGTACAGTGAGTTCCTTAACAAGGTTGACAACAATGAAGTTACCAAGGTAGACCTTAATACGGGCAACAGAAACATTAGGTTCACAACTGGCTCTGGAGATTCCGAGAAGGTCTTTGAGACCACACAGTTCCCTAATGATGCAACACTGGTTCAGACGCTTAGAGACCACAAAGTTGATTTCTCGGCTTCTATTCCTGACAACTCTACAAATATGTTGCTCTATGCCCTTATTCAGTATGGAATCCCTCTTGTCATCTTCTTGGGCATTGGCTACTTTATCAACCGATCCCTTAAACGCGCCATGGGTGACGATGGTCCTTCCATGAACTTTGGCGGCGGCTTTGGAGGTCTTGGCGGCAATCTTGGTCGCTCAAGCGCCAAAGAAATTAAGGGAGAAGACACGGGCATTACGTTTAAAGACGTAGCTGGTCAAGAAGAGGCTAAAGAGTCTATGCAAGAGATTGTTAGCTTCCTTAAGACTCCTGATAAGTACAAAGAGATTGGTGCTCGCTGCCCTCGCGGCGCCTTGCTTGTAGGCCCTCCAGGTACTGGTAAGACCCTCATTGCTAAGGCAGTTGCTGGTGAGGCTGGCGTTCCTTTCTTCCAAATTGCTGGCTCTGAGTTTGTTGAGATGTTTGTTGGACGCGGTGCTGCAAAAGTCCGTGACCTCTTCAAGCAAGCAAATGAAAAGGCTCCTTGCATCATCTTTATTGACGAGATTGATGCGGTTGGTAAGCGCCGTGACGCTTCCCTTAACTCCAACGATGAGCGTGAGCAAACCTTAAACCAGCTGCTCTCTGAGATGGACGGCTTTGATAACCACAAGGGTATTGTTGTTCTTGCAGCAACCAACCGCCCTGAGACCTTGGACAAGGCACTTCTGCGTCCTGGCCGTTTTGACCGCCGTATTCCTGTTGAACTTCCAGACCTTAAGGGTCGTGAGGCAGTTCTTCAGATTCACGCCAATGATGTAAAGATGGAGCCAGGCGTTGACCTCTCTATTATTGCTAAGTCCACACCAGGCGCATCCGGAGCAGACCTCGCAAACATCATCAACGAGGCAGCTCTTCGTGCTGTTCGCTTTGGTCGTCGTCGTGTTACCACTGAAGATCTTGCTGAGTCCGTTGACGTTGTAATTGCCGGCGCAAAGAAGAAGAACACCGTTCTTTCTGAGCACGAGAAGGACGTTGTGGCTTATCACGAGACCGGTCATGCAATTGTTGGTGCCATTCAGAAAAACGATGCTCCTGTTACCAAGATCACCATTGTTCCTCGTACTGGCGGAGCTCTTGGCTTTACCATGCAGGTTGAGGATGATGAGCGCTATCTCATGAGCAAGAGCCAGGCTATGGATGAGATTGCCGTTCTCTGCGGTGGACGCGCAGCTGAAGAACTTATCTTTGGCGAGATGACCAATGGTGCTTCCAATGATATTGAGCGTGCAACAGCTATTGCTCGCGCTATGGTTACGCAATACGGCATGTCTGACAAACTTGGCATGGTTACCCTTAGCCAGCAGCAAAGCCGTTATCTTGGTGGTGGCTCTTCCCTCACCTGCTCTGAGGCAACCGCTGAAGAGATCGATGCTGAAGTTAAACGCATTGTTGAAGAGGGCCACCAGCGTGCACTCCAGACGCTTAAAGAGAACCGTTTCAAGCTGCATGAAATTGCTCACTACCTGCAGAAAAAGGAAACAATCACCGGCGAGGAGTTCATGAATATCCTCAAGCGCGAGAATACCTTTGCGCCAGTAGTTGAGAACACCAATGAGGAAGGCTCCTCTACTTCTTCAGCAGAGTAACTTTTTCTCATAAGTAAAGTTAAATGGCCGCCTACT